>NZ_VFPH01000003.1:1260798-1575998 GCF_006717045.1 Pseudonocardia cypriaca | reverse complement strand
CACCTCGAGGTTGACGCCTCGCTCGCCGCCGGGCCGGCATTCCGTCGTGGTCGCCGCCTCCGGCGCCCCGACCGCTTCGGGGAGGAACTGCTCCACCAGGGCGCGCAACGCCGGGTCCTGCAGGTCGGCGCACTCGGTGGTGCCCGGACCGAGGGGCGCCGCCCCGCCAGGAGCGGCCTGTGGCGCGGGTACCGCCTCGCGCCGGTCCGGAACCGCGCCCGAGCCCGGCGCACCCTCGGCCGCGGCGGGCGGTGGCACATGCTTCTGCGCTCGCGAGTCCGCGGACGGGCCCTCCTGCGAGAGCATCGGCGCGGCCACCGTCGCGTCCTCGCCTCCGTCCTCCGGCAGCACGACGGCCCCTCCGATGCCGACGACCGCGAACAGCGCGAGCCCACCGACGGTGAGCGCCGTCCGGCGGCGGGCGGTGATCCGCCGCGACGTCCGCACGACCTGCTCGTGGTCGAACCCGGGCGGTGGCGCGTCGGAGTCGGAGGCGGCGGCCTGGAACAGCGCCCCGAGCCTCTCGTCGTCGGTCATGTCCCCCACCTCCTCATCCGGCAGGTCGCAGGTCGTCTAGCGCGTCGCCGAGCACCGCGCGCAGCGCGGTCAGCCCGTGCGCGGTCTGGCTCTTCACGGTGCCCTCGCTGCACCCGAGCGCCGCGGCGGTGCCTGCGACGTCGAGTCCGTCGAGGTACCGAAGGACGAGCACGGCGCGCTGGCGCGGCGGCACGGCCCGCAGGCCGTCGACGAGCACGTGCCGCGTGGTCACCGACTCGGACGCCGACGGCACGCCGACGGTCTCCGGAGGCGGTTCTGCCGTCGACCGCTCCCGGCGCCACGGCCGCCGCGACTCGTCGACGACGGCCCGCACGAGCGTGCGGCGGACCCACGCGTCGAGCGCGTCGCGGTCGCGGATGCGGCGCCAGTGGCGGTGCAGCGCGACGAACGCGGCCTGTGCGTGGTCGTCGGCGCGGTGCCAGTCGCCGCACAGCAGGAAGGCGGTGCGGCGCACGGCGTCGCGGCGCGCGCGGAAGTACTCGGCGAACTCCCGCTCGCTGGCGTCGTCCACCCGGCCTTGCCCCCTTCCCGCCGGTCCGTCGTGCAAGGGACGCGAGCATCCTCGTCCGGGGTTGTACGACGGCCACGTATTCCCCCGAACGGCCTAGCAATGTGACCTTTCCGTGACCCTGCCGCCGCCGGACCGTCTCCTCCTGGTTGAATCGAGGCTCGTGCGACCCACCTCGCGAGCGAGGCGATCGTCGGCCCACGACGGTCCGATCGACCTCCGCTCGGACACCGTCACCCAGCCCACGAAACAGATGCGGGCCGCGATGGCCGCGGCCGAGGTGGGCGACGACGTCCTCGACCGCGACCCGACGATGCGCGAGCTGGAGATCCGGGTGGCCGGGCTGCTCGGCGCGGCCGACGCTCTGTGGACGCCCAGCGGCTCGATGGGCAACCTCATCGCGCTCATGCACCACCTCGATCGCGGCGACTCGTTCCTCGCACCGACGGGCGCGCACGTGCTGGACAACGAGCTCGGGACGGCGGCATGGCTCGCAGGCGGGATGCCCCGCCCCCTGGAGCACGACGCCGGACCGGGCAAGGTCTCCCCGTCCGCCGTGCGCCGGGCTGCCACGGGCGACGCGCCGTACCACGCGCTGCGCACCACGCTGCTGTGCCTGGAGAACACCCACAACTCCGCCGGGGGCATGGTCACCGCCCCGGACGAGCACGCCGCCGTCGTCGCGGCGGCCCGGGGCGCGAAGCTGAAGGTGCACCTCGACGGCGCTCGGCTCTGGCACGCCGCGGTGGCCCTCGGCGTACCGCCCGGAGCCCTGACGGTCGGGGTCGACACCGTGCAGGTCTGCCTCAGCAAGGGCCTCGGCGCGCCGGTGGGTTCGGTGGTGGCCGGCTCGGTGGAGTTCGTCGCGAACGCCCGGCGGCTGCGCAAGATGCTCGGCGGCGGGGTGCGGCAGGGTGGCGTGCTCGCCGCGGCCGGGCTCGTCGCGCTGGAGCGCATCGACCGGCTCGCCGAGGATCACGACCGCGCCCGCACGCTCGCCGCCGGGCTGCGCGAGCGCGGCTGGCAGGTCGCCGTTCCGCAGACCAACATCGTGCTCGTCGCGGTCGCCGACCTGACCGGCACACTGCAGCGGTTCGAGGCGGCGGGCGTGCGCGCGGTGCCCATGGCCGGCCAGGTACGGCTCATGACCCACGCCGATCTCACCGACGCCGACATCGCCACCGCCCTGCGGCGGATCGGACCGGTCGACGGCACGACCGGCCACGCCGACGCCCACCGCGCTCCCGCGCGCCCGGCCCGGCGCTGAGGCTCAGGACGCCCGGTTGCTCCGCTCGAGCGCGTCCAGCCGGGCGTTGGTCGCCCGCAGCTCCGCGAGCACGGCGGCGAGCTGCGCCTCGGCGCGGTCCACGTCGGCCGACACCTCGTCCAGCTCACGCTCCACCGCTGCTCCCGCCTGGCGCAGGTTCTCCACGAACCAGGACGCCAGCGACGCCGTGACGACGCCGAGCAACGCGATACCCGCCACCATCAGCGACACGGCCACGAGCCGCCCTTCGAGCGTGACCGGGTAGCGGTCGCCGTACCCGACGGTGGAGATCGTCGTCATCGTCCACCACAACGCATCGCCGAACGTGGTGATCGACGAGTCCGGGGCGTACCGCTCGGCGTCGAGCACCGCGAGCGACGCGACGAACGCGATGAGCATGACCGTGCCGACGACGTAGAACACCACGCGGCCACGGGCGTCGTCGCGCAACTGCCTGTTGAGCACGGTCACCACGGTGATCAGCCGCAACGCCCGCAGCTGCCGGAACATCGGCAGCGCCAGCATCACCAGGTCGAGCAGGTGGGTGCGCACGAAGTACCAGCGGCGGCGCGCCAGCGCGATCCGCACCAGGTAGTCGAGGGCGAACACCACCCAGGTGCCGGTGAGCACGACCTCCAGCGCATTCCGGCCGGCGGGCGTGAGCGAGGTGTCGAGCACCTGCCACGCGTAGGCGGCGAGGAACAGTGCCGCAAGCCCGGTGAGCCACCAGTCGACCCGCCGGTCCCAGGCAGCGATCCGGGGCTCGTCGACGAGAACGGGCGAAGCCATGTCACGCAGCGTAGGAGCCCGGCGTGCCGCCGAAGTTCAGGAAAGCCACGTTCCTGACCCTGGAGGACAGCAAAGTGGCTTTCCTGACCTTCCAGCGGGGCCCGGGGGACTGCGCAGGGTCACCTGTCAGGCCCGCGGCAGCCACACCGCCAGTCGCTCCAGCGCCGCCGTGATGTCGGCGGTGGCGCCGGCGAAGGACAGCCGGATGAACTGCCCGCCGTCGACCGGGTCGAAGTCGACGCCCGGTGCGACCGCCACACCCGTCTCCGCGAGCAGCCGGTGGGTGAAGTCCATCGAGTCGTGCGTCAGGTGCGAGACGTCGGCGTAGACGTAGAAGGCGCCGTCGGCGGGGGCGAGGCGGGTGATGCCCAGCCCGGCGAGGCCCTCGAGCAGCAATGCACGGTTCACGGCGTACCGGGCGACGTGCCCGTCGACCTCGGCGTAGCTCGGCTCCTCGAAGGCGCCCATGGCCGCTCGTTGCGCGAGCGCGGGCGGGCAGATCGTGAAGTTGCCGGTGAGCCGGTCGACGGCGCGCAGGAGCCGCGGGGGGACGAGCAGCCAGCCCAGTCGCCACCCGGTCATGGAGAAGTACTTCGAGAAGGAGTTGACGACGATCGCCTCGGCCGAGGTGACCCACGCGGAGGACGTCGCCGGGGCACCTTCGTAGGAGATGCCGTGGTAGATCTCGTCGCTCACAAGCTGCACGCCCGTCTGCTCGCAGTACTCCGCGAGCGCTGCCAGCTCGGCCGGGTCGAGCACGGTGCCCGTCGGGTTGGCCGGGCTCGCGACGACGAGGCCTCGAACGGGCTCGTCGAGGGCCTCCAGCATCGCGACGGTCGGCTGGTAGCGGGTCTGCGGCCCGCACGGGAGGTCCACGACCTCGCAGCCGAGCGCGGTGAGGATGTTGCGGTAGCAGGGGTAGCCGGGCCGCGCGAGCGCCACCCGGTCGCCCACGTCGAAGGCCGCGAGGAACGCGAGCAGGAACCCGCCCGACGAGCCGGTGGTGACCACGACCTGCTGGGCCGGTACGTCGAGGGCGTACGTGCGCGCGTAGTGCGCCGCGATGGCGTCACGCAGCTCCGGGATCCCGAGCGCGACGGTGTAGCCGAGGACGTCGCCGTCCAGCGCTGCTGCGGCGGCGGCCCGCACCGCGGCAGGCGCGGGGGTGGAGGGCTGACCCGCCGACAGGTTGACGAGGTCGCCGTGGGTGCGCCTGCGCTCGGCGGCCGCCGCCCAGATGTCCATGACGTGGAACGGGGGCACCGCCGCCCGCGCGGCGACCGTGAGCTGGGCAGGCGGAACGGGGTGGATCGACACGATCGGAGCTTATGCGGGTCGGCGGCCGCCCCACGTCGTTGGAGGGCGACCGCCGATCCGTACCAGGGAGGTGCTCCCGCCTGTCAGAGCAGGCTGGAGACCAGGTCCTTGGCCGAGAAACGGTCGCCGCCGCTGCGGTCGCCGTCCTCGTCGTCGTCGGACTTGTCGGACTTGTCGGACTTGTCGCTCTTGCTGGAGCCGCCGTCCTCGTCCGAGTCGTCGTCGGACTCGTCGTCGGCGTCGGCCTTCTTGTCGGAGTCCTCGTCGGAGTCCTTCGACTCGGCGTCGTCGCCGCGGTCGGAACCGCCACCCAGGAGCCCCGACAGCAGGCCACCCTTGCGGTCGTCGTCCTCGTCCGCGTCGGCCTCGTCGGAGTCGTCGGCGTCGGAGTCGTCGGCGTCGGCCTTCTGGCTGCCACCGCCGCCCAGGAGCCCCGAAAGCAGGCCACCCTTGCGGTCGTCGTCCTGGTCCGCGTCGGCCTCGTCGTCGGAGACCTCGTCGGTGGACCCGCCGCCGAGGAGCCCGGTGAGCAGGCCACCCTTGCGGTCGTCATCGTCATCGTCGTCGAGGTCGACGTTGGTGGACGCGCCGCCGAGGAGCCCGGACACGAGGCCGCCGCGGACCTCCTCGTCCACGTCGTCGGCGGCGTCCCGCACCGTTCCGCCACCGAGCAGGCCGGACAGCAGCCCGCGCGAGTCGTCGTCCAGGTCGAGCGGCAGGTCGGAGCGCAGCCCGCCACCGCCGTTCAGCACGGTGGCGAGGGTGGTGGTGACCTCGCCGGTGAGCCCGTCGACGTCGAGGTCGTCGAGCACGTCCTGCAGCTCGTCGACGTCCAGGTTCTTCAGGTCGAGGTCGCCGAGGGCGGTGCGCAGCTCGCCCAGGTCGAGGTCCTGCAGGTCCAGCTTGTCCAGACCCACGTCCGAGAGGACCGTGCGCAGCTCGCCCGCGTCCAGGTCGTCCAGGTCGACCGGCAGCTGGTCCACGTCGAGCACGTCGGCGACGGCGGGCAGCTGGCTCAGCTTGAGGTTCTGCACCACGCCCGGCAGGTCGTCCAGGTCGAGGTCCTGCAGGGCGGACGGCAGGTCGTCGATGTCGATGTCCAGGCGGTCCAGCGCGTTGCTGAGCTCGCCCAGCTGGACGTTCCGCAGGCCGGCCGGGAGGTCGCCCAGGTCGAGGTCCTCCAGGGCGTCCACGTCCAGGCTGCGCAGCGCACCGGTGACGTCGCCGAGGGTGTCCTGGACCGTGGAGAGCTCCAGGTTGTCGGCCGTGGCCACCTCGGCGTCCGAGAGCGAGCCGAGGGCGGGCAGCGTGGTCAGGTCGCCGACCAGGGGCAGGACGTCGGCCCCCGGCAGCGCGGCCAGGCCGCCGCCCGGGAGCGCGACCGGCAGCGCCGTCAGGTCACCGACGACCGGCAGGACGTCGGCGCCGGGGCCGAGAGCGGCAGCCGTCGGCACGACGCCGCCCGCGAGGCCGGGCGCCGCGGACAGTGCGCCTGCCACGTCGAACACGTCCAGGTCGCCGGTGAGGCCGTCGGTGGGCAGGTCGGGCGCGGCGAGCCCGTCGACCCCCAGCGCCTCGAGCCCGGGCAGGACCGACCCCACCATCGACAGCTGGAGGTTGGTGCTGTCCTGGTCGTTGCTGACATTCGCGTCGGTGACGGCAGCCGAAGCAGGCCCGGCCGCGGCCATCATCGCCATCGGCGCGCCCACGACGCCGATTGCGGCGCGCCCGGCGATCTTCGACGCGCGGCTCGGCGCAGCGTGTCGAGACCGTGCGGTGTTCGTCATTCGAGTCCTCATGTTTCTCAGGGGAGCGAACATCGGACCCGACGTGATCAGTAGGGAGCCGTCGTGGGGAGCGGCGACGACGTGATCACCCCGGGTGCGCAGACCCTGGCGCGTCACCCGTCGGGGTGCAAATCGCGGAGAGCGACCCCCGGGCAGCACGCCTCGCCCCGTTCGGGGCAATGAGCTTGCGCTTCACGCGCCGGAGCGTACGACAAGTGATCGCAAATGTCACCTGTTCGGAGGACCCGATTTCACGATGGAGCGGGTACAGATACTGCCCCCTGGGCCGCCCGGAGGGCAATGTCCGTCCGATGGTGCGAGCCCGGGAGGTGTACCTGCTCCAACCGGTCGTAGGCCTCCTGGCGGGCAGCGAGCAGGTCAGGCCCGGTGCCGACCACGGAGAGGACCCGCCCGCCGGAGGACACGACGGCCCCGTCGTCGCGGCGGCGCGTGCCCGCGTGCAGCACGCCGGCGGCCTCCGATCCGGAGATCACGTCGCCGAGGCGGGGCAGGCCGGGGTAACCCTCGGCGGCCAGCACGACCGTGACGGCCGCGCCGTCGGCCCACTGCGGCGGCGGCTCCTCGGCGAGCCGGCCGGTGGCGGTGGCCAGCAGCAGCCGGGCGAGCGGGCTCCGCAGCAGCGCCAGCACGACCTGGGTCTCCGGGTCCCCGAAGCGGCAGTTGAACTCGATGACGGCCGGTCCGGCGGCCGTCAGCACCAGCCCGGCGTAGAGCAGCCCGGTGAACGGCGTGCCGCGCCGGTTGAGCTCGGCCGCGACGGGCGCGACCACCTTCTCCGCCAGCTCGTCGCCGAGGCCGGGCGAGGCCCACGGCAGGGGTGCGTACGCCCCCATGCCGCCGGTGTTGGGGCCGGAGTCGTCGTCACCGACGCGCTTGAAGTCCTGCGCGGGCAGGAGGGGGACCACGGTCTCGCCGTCGACGAGGCAGAAGAGCGACACCTCCGGCCCGTCGAGGTAGGACTCGAGCAGCACCGGGTGCCCACCGTCGAGGAGGGTGCTCGCGTGGGCGCGCGCGACGTCGAGGTCGGTGCTCACGACCACGCCCTTCCCCGCGGCGAGGCCGTCGTCCTTCACCACGTACGGCGGGGTGAAGCGGGCGAGCGCCGCGTCGAGGTGCGCCGGGTTGTCCACCACGACGGAGGTCGCCGTGTTGACGCCGGCCGCGGCCATGACGTCCTTCGCGAAGCTCTTCGAACCCTCGATCTTGGACGCGGCGGCGCTCGGGCCGAAGCAGGGGATGCCGGCCGCGCGCACGGCGTCGGCCGCGCCGGCCACGAGCGGCACCTCCGGCCCGATCACGACGAGGTCGGCCCGCCAGTCGACCGCGAGCGCGGCCACCGCGGCGGGATCCGCCGCGTCGACGCCGCGTTGCTCGGCGACCGCCGCCGTGCCCGCGTTGCCCGGCGCGCAGGCCAGCGCCGTGACGCCGGGGTCCTGCGCGAGGGCGAGAACGATGGCGTGCTCCCGAGCACCGGACCCAACGACCAGAACGCGCACGTCACAGAATCGTAGAGACCTCCGCTCGACCCCTCGTGAGCGGATCCGCGCACGTGCCCGCTCACGAGGCAGGCAGGGCCTCCGCGAGCAGGCTGGTCGTGGTGGCGGGGTGTTCCTCGTGCGGGAAGTGCCCGGTGGCGGGCATCAGGTGCAGGCGGTGCTGCGGACCGGCCCACCGGGCCGAGGCCGCCGCGGTCGCGGCCAGCACGCAGGGGTCGAGGGCGCCCTGGACCTGCAGCACCGGCACCGCCGGGATCCGGGACACCGCCGCCGCGAACCGCCGCCCCTCCACGCGCAGCTGGGACCGCGCCGCCCACCGGTAGTACTCGAGCGCGCTGTGCACGACGCCGGTGACCTGGATGGCGCGCCGGTAGTGGACGGTGGCCTCCGCGAGGTCGTCCCATTCCGCTGCGGACCAGTCCCGCAGGATCCGGGCCACCCTGGCTCCGCCGTCCCGCCGCAGCGACCGCTCCGGCCAGCGCGGGAGCTGGAACGCCGCGGCGTACCGGGCCGTGGCCCTGCCCTGCCCGCGGGGGTCGCGCACCACCGCTGAGCGCACGGCGAGCGGGTGCGGGGCCGCGAGCGAGGTGAGCGACAGCACGAGCCGCGGGTGCAGCGCCGTCACCGTCCAGGCGATGAGACCGCCCCAGCCGTGCCCGACGACGTGCGCCCCCGGCTCGCCGAGAGCCCGGATCAGCCCGGCGATGTCCCCGGCGAGCGTCCACAGGTCGTAGCCGCGCGGGGGTTTGTCGGAGTCGCCGTAGCCGCGCAGGTCGGCGGCCACCACCCGGTATCCGCCCTCGGCGAGCGCGGGCAGCTGGTGGCGCCACGTCCACCAGAACTCGGGGAAGCCGTGCAGCAGGACGACGAGGGGGCCACCGCCGTCGCACTCAGCGACGTGCAGCCGGATCCCGTTGGCCGACACGGCGCGGTGCGTCCACGGACCGGGCAGCCGGAGCGAGGACGCATCCGGACCCCGGTGCAACCCGAAGCCCCGTCAGCGGGCCGTCAGCTCGGGGTGCGCGTCCTCGTCGTGGCCGCGGTGCGCGAGCACCTGAGCCGACTCCTTGAGGCTGGAGATGGTGCGCTCCGGCTTGCGGATCCGGCGGACGCGCAGGTAGCCGAGAAGACCGAACAGCGCGGCCGTGAGCAGCATGATCCCGAACACGATGCCGAAGGCGGCGGAGCGCGGCAGCCAGATGTCGAGCACCTCACCGAGCGCGAGGAACGCGAAGAACAGGCTGAACAGCAGGACCGTCAGCGCGACGACGAAGAAGATGCTGCCCTGCAGGCCCTTCTTCACCTCGGAGGCGATCTCGGCGCGGGCCAGCTCCACCTCGGCGCGCACCAACGTGGACACGTGCGTGGTGGCCTCGCGCACCAGCTCACCGATCGACTGCTCGCCCGGTGATCGAACGGGTTCCGGGGCGAGCGGGATCGACGGGAGGACGGGCGGAACGTCCCCGCCGCCGGAGCTGGTCGGGCTGGCCACCGCGGTCCTCCTGCTCATCTGTCCGAGTTCGCTGGTCGCGGGCCATCCTTCCACGGCGGCCGACCCGACGCCGGTCAGGCGCACCGGCGTGCCGCGCCGATCAAGCGGCCGCGGTGTCGTCGTCCCCGTTCTCCCTCGCCCGCACGCGAACCCGGCGGACGAGCATCGCCGCTCCGATCACCGACGCCGCCGCCGAGGCGAGGAGGATGGCGGCCTTCGCCGACTCGAGCACGTCCGGCAGGCCGGCCAGCGACAGCTCGGCGATCAGCAGGCTCACGGTGAACCCGACACCGCCGAGCATCGACACCGCTGCGAGATCCCGCCAGTCGAGACCGCGCGGCCGCGAGGCCGGCGTGAGCCGGATGACGAGCCAGCACGACCCGAAGATTCCGATGATCTTGCCGACCAGCAGGCCCACCATCACCCCGAGCGCGACCGGTTCCACGAACACGGCCCGCAGCGCGTCGGGGCCGATGGGAACCCCTGCCGCGAAGAGCGCGAACACCGGCACGCACAGCCCCGCCGACCAGGGCTGCAGCCGGTGCTCGAGGCGCAGCGCGGGTGCGAACTCCTCGTCCGGGTCGGCCCGCACCCGCGTGAGCAGGCCGAGCAGAACGCCCGAGATCGTCGCGTGCACGCCGGCCTCGTGCACCGCGAACCAGGTGAACAGAGCGAGGGGCACGTAGAGCCACCACGCACGAAAGCGCCTGCGCTGCAGCCACCAGTACGCGGTGCAGGCGAGCACGACGGCTCCGAACCAGAGTGCATCGAGACCGCTGCTGAACAACACCGCGATCACGATGATGCCGCCCAGGTCGTCGGCGACCGCGAGCCCGAGGAGGAACACCCGCGCGGACACCGGCAGAGCCGACCCTGCGACGGCGAGCACCCCGAGCGCGAACGCGATGTCCGTGGCGACGGGGATCGCCCACGCGCGGTCGATCCCCGGCGCTCCCCACCCCACGGAGAGCGCCAGCACAGCCGGCACGATCATCCCGCCGAGCGCAGCGGCCACCGGGAGCAGTGCTTGGCTCCGCGTGGACAGTTCTCCGATCACCAGCTCGCGTTTGAGCTCGAGGCCGACGACGAAGAAGAACACCGCCAGCAGGCCGTCCGTCGCCCACTTCGCCAACGTCAGGTCCAGGTGCAGGGCCGCCGGCCCGACCACGGCGCCCCGCATCGCGTCATAGGCGGGTGACCAGGGCGAGTTCGCCCAGATCAATGCGATGGCGGTGGCGACGAGCAGCACCACCCCGCCGACGGTCTCGGTGCGCAGGTAGCGGGCGAACTCGCTGATGGGCGTAGCGGGGCGTTCCTGCACGGGCTGCTCCGGTCTTCACGTGGGCATGGCGACGACGTCGCCGACCAGACTTCCCGGCACACCCCGCGGGAACTCTAACCCGCGTCCGCACGCGAACGGGCGTGATCACGCTCATGCCCACAGCTCGTCGAGCCCAGCGACCGGTTCGCCGCCCTACCCTGAAACCCGTCGAGGGAGGAGGCGGAGCGCAGGTGCCACGCGAACTCCGAGCATCAGACGACGAGCGGCAGGCCGTCGTCCGGCGGCTCGAGCGGGCGTTCCGGGACGGGCGGCTGACCGTCGTCGAGTTCGACGAGCGGATGCACGCGGCCTACGCGGCCAGGACCCGCGGCGAGCTGGACGACCTCACCGAGGACCTGCCTCCTGACCTGTGGTGACCGCACCCTTCCCGGCCAGGTCACCGTCGGTCTGCGGGAGCTCCCGGCCGGGAGCAGCCGAGTCGGCGGTCGGTGGCGGGGAGATCGACGCGTCGGCGGCCGCGGAACCGGCCCGAGCGGGGACCGACGTTCCGGTCGCGTTCTCGAAGAAGCGGAGGAGCTCCACCGGCAACGGCATCACCAGGGTGCTGTTCTGGTCCGATGCCACGTCGCTGACGGTCTGCAGGAGCCGCAGCTGGAGCGCACCGGGAGTGTCGGCCATGACCCGGGCGGCGTCGGCCAACCGGGTCGAGGCCTGGTACTCACCATCGGCGGCGATCACCCGGGCGCGGCGGTCCCGCTCGGCCTCCGCCTGGTGCGCCATCGCGCGGCGCATGCTCTCGGGAAGGGCGATGTCCTTGATCTCCACCCGATCGACGGAGATCCCCCAGTCGTCGGTAGGTGTGTCGATCACCGCGCGCAGCTCGGCGTTGACCTGCTCCCGGTCCGACAGCATGGTGTCCAGGTCGGCCCGGCCGATCACCGATCTCAGCGACGTCCGTGCGACCTGGGAGATGGCGCCGAGGTAGTTCTCGACGTTGACGACCGCTTTCACCGGGTCGGTCACCCGGAAGTACACGACGGCGTCGACGCTGAGGGTCACGTTGTCCTTGGTGATCGCTCCTTGGGGTGGGACGTCGAGCACGATGGTCTGGACGGGCACCTTCACCATCCGGTCGGCCACCGGGATCATCAGCTGCAGCCCCGGCTGCCGCACCTCCGGCAGCAGCCGCCCGAAGCGCAGGACCACGCCCCGCTGGTACTGCTGCACCATCCGAACACCGCTGCCCACCAGCAGCACCACGAGCGCGACGAGCACGATCAGAACGGTCGAGAGCACAGGTTCCACATCCTTCGCTACGAGGTTGACCCGATCACGGGCCGATTCAGCCCCGACCGTTCTTCTCGGTGGCGGCCAGCAGCAGCCACGGGACCACGACCAGAGCGGTGACGACGCCGAGCACGGCCCACCACGACGCCGGCAACAGCGCGCCGATGAGCACGAGGACGAGCAACCCGGCGAGCAGAAGGCCCGTGGCGGGGAGCGACACCGGCCACCGGGAGGCGATTGCACGACGGCGGCCCCGACCGTTGAACGTACGGGCGAGGTGGGGATCACTCGTCGCCAGCTCGCGCTCGATGTCGGCGAGGACCTGTCGCTCCCACGGCGACATGGCGTCGTGATCCTCGGGACCGGGGTTGGACGATGTGCTCATCGCCGGGCCTCTCGCCGCAGCTTGCATCTGCTGCCGACCAGACTTCCCGGCGCGCCCCGTCCTGATCGTACGACTCCGCGCTGCCGCCGAACACCCTCGACGACACCGGATGTCAGTCGCCGGCCTGGTCCGTCTCGTACACGTCGGGCACACCGTCGGCGTCGGTGTCGCGCTCCTCCTCCGCGCAGATGCGCCGGTAGCGCCGGTTGCGCATCCGCAACACGACCGTGGCGAGCATGGCCGACAGCAGGGAGCCGAGCAGCACACCGATCTTGACGTGCTCGTCGCCCGAGCTTCCCTCGCCGAAGGCGAGCTCGCCGATGAGCAGCGACACGGTGAACCCGATACCGGCCAGCAGCGCGAGCCCCAGCACGTCCGTCCAGCCGAGGTCGTCGGCGAGGCGGGCCCGGGTGAACCGCTGCACCAGCCAGCTGGAGCCGAGGACGCCGACCGGCTTGCCGACCACGAGCCCGACGATGATCCCGAGCGTGACCGAGTCACCGAGGCTCGCGCCCAGCTCGGCCGCGCCGCCGACCGTCACACCCGCGGCGAAGAACGCGAAGATCGGCACGGCCACACCGGCCGACAGCGGGCGGAACCGGTGCTCGAAGTGCTCGGCGAGTCCCGGCCCCGGTCCTGGCGAGCGCCGGATCACCGGCACGGCGAACCCGAGCAGTACCCCGGCCACCGTGGCGTGCACGCCCGACTCGTGCACCAGCACCCAGGTGGCGACGGCCAGCGGGAGCAACAGCCACCATGACCGCACCCGCCGCTGCACCAGCAGCGCGAACAGCCCCAGCGGGATCGCGGCGAGCGCGAGCGGGCCCCACGACAGCGAGTCCGTGTAGAAGACGGCGATGATCGTGATCGCGAGCAGGTCGTCGACCACGGCTAGCGTCAGCAGGAACGTCCGCAGGGCCGATGGCAGGTGCGTGCTGATCACCGCGAGGACGGCGAGCGCGAACGCGATGTCGGTGGCGGTCGGGATCGCCCAGCCGACCAGCGCCTCCGATCCGGCCGCGGCGTTGATCGACGTGTAGAGCAGCGCGGGAACCGCCATGCCGCCCACCGCGGCGGCCACCGGGAGGGCCGCGCGTCGCGGATCGCGCAGGTCACCCGCCACGAACTCGCGCTTGAGCTCCAGCCCGGCCACGAAGAAGAAGATCGCGAGCAGGCCGTCGGCCGCCCACTGGTGGAGCGTGAGATCGAGGTGGAGCGCGGCGGGGCCGACCTTCAGGTCGCTCAGCCACCGGTAGCCGTCGGCCCATGGCGAGTTCGCCCACAGCAACCCGACCGCCGCGGCCGCGACCAGCAGGATGCCACCGACGGTCTCGGTGCGGAGGATGTCGCCGATCCGGCGTGCCTCCGGCCAGCTGCGCCTGGCGAGCAGGGAGGGGGTGGGTCGAGTGGGCGGGCCCATTCATGCTCCTCGAGAAGACGTCGACGATCCACTCGCCGACCAGACTTCCCGGCACACCGTCGACAACCCTAACGCCTCCTCACGAAGCGGAGGCTGGACCCGGTCCACCGGGTGTGTTTCGGTCGTGACTGGAATTGCCAGCAGAGGCAGTCAGCGCCGACCAGGACGGCACCCGGCGCCCGGATGCCGAACGCCCATGCCGTGCTCTCATGGCTGGACGACGTGTTCACCGCCGCCCCACCACTGCCTCCTGCAGCGACACGACGAGGAGAATTGCCGGTGAACGGCAGGTCGGCGAGCGCGCAGACCGCGATCGGCCCAATGGTGATCGCGGCGGCCGAGCGGTACACGCCGCTGCCGCAACGGCTCGTCGACGACGAGCTGGCCGCGTTGTTCCTCCCGCCCGGCGTGCAGTGGATCGTGCGGGCCTGCCGCTGGCGGCCGGTGCGCGACCTGCTGGTGCGTGCGACGGAGCGGTCCGCGCCCGGGATGTGGGGCAGCATCCTGTGCCGCAAGCGGTACGCCGACGACGCGGTCACCGATGCGCTCGCCGCCGGATTCGGCCAGGTCGTGATCCTCGGCGCCGGCCTGGACACCAGGGCATACCGGCTGGTCGGCCCCGCGGGGGCCGTCGCCTTCGAGCTGGATCAGCGCGCGAACACCGACGACAAGCTGCGCCGGCTGCGGGTGATCTACGGGCGTGTCCCCGACCGGGTCCGGGTGATCCCGGTCGACCTCGAGGTCGACGACCTGACCGCCGTACTGTCCGCTGCGGGCTTCGACAGCGCGCGACCCGCCCTGTTCGTCTGGGAAGCGGTCACGCAGTACCTCACGGAGGAGGCGGTCCGTGCCACGTTCATGTTCCTCGCGAAGGCGCCCGCCGGCAGCCGGCTGATCTTCACCTACGTCCGCTCGGACTACCTCGACGGCACGAACCTCTACGGCGCCGGGCGGCTGCGCGATCGGATGACCGGGAGGTACGCCGTCTGGAAGTTCGGCATCGCCCCCCGGGACGTCGCCGCGCTGCTGCGGGAGTACGGGTGGGCCGAGCGGGAGCAGGTGGGCCCCGCCGAGTACGCGGTGCGCTACCTCCAACCGGTCGGCCGCGACATGCCGATCAGCGAGATCGAGCGGTTCGTCCAGGCCGAGAAGGTGTGAGGGGCGGATCCCCGACTCGGGGGCGAGCATCGCCGGTCGAGTGGGGTCAGGTGTCCTGCTCTTCCTTCCAGCGATCGATGAGTGCGGGGAGCTCCGCGAACAGGTACGCGTAGAAGTCCCGCATCCGCTCCAGCCGCCGAGCCGCCGGGCTGTCGGGAGGGGCGCTCGCGATCCCTGCCTCCGCGATCTCCTGCATCACCTGGATCATCGCGTTCTGGCTGCTCATCATCGTTGCCCAGGCGTCGTCCCGCATGCGGAAGTGGGCGCGCCTGCTTCCCGGCACCGGGGCGGGCTCGATCAGCCCGACGGTGCGGAGCATGGTGATCGCACCCGAGATCGAACCCGCGCTCGCGCCGAGCTGCTCACCCAGCTCGGCCGCGGTCACCGACTCGCGCTCGGAGAACAGGAACGCCGCCAGCACGCGGGCGATCATCCGCTGCATCCCGTTCTGGTTCAGCGCGAGCGCAAGACGCTCGGCGACCTCGCTGCTACCGCTCAACCGAGTCACCATCCTTCAAGAATTTCTGAAACTATGCTAGCGTTCGCCGGTCGGTTCCGCCTGGGCGCGGAGCCGTGGTGAGCCGGGAAGCCTGGTCGGCGCGGTCGTACTCGCGTGCCCCCAGGAGTTCACATGCCCGTCATCGAGGTCGACAACCTCACCTTCCGCTATCCGAAGACCACCGCACCGGCGGTCAAGGGGATGAGCTTCTCCGTCGACAGGGGCGAGGTGTTCGGCTTCCTCGGCCCCAGCGGCGCCGGGAAGTCGACCACTCAGAAGATCCTCACCGGGCTGCTCACCGGCCACGGCGGCCGCGTGGCGGTGTGGGACCGCGACCCCGCCGACTGGGGAAGCGAGTACTACCAGCGCATCGGCGTCTCGTTCGAGCTGCCCAACCACTACCAGAAGCTCACGGCGCTGGAGAACCTGCAGTTCTTCGCCTCGCTGTACGCCGGCCCCACCGAGCACCCGATGGCGCTCCTGGAGGCGGTCGAACTCGCTGCGGCCGCCGACACCCGCGTAGCACAGTTCTCCAAGGGCATGCAGATGCGGCTGGTCTTCGCCCGCGCACTGCTGCACCGCCCCGAGCTGCTGTTCCTCGACGAGCCGACCTCCGGTCTCGACCCGGTGAACGCGCGCCGCGTGAAGGACATCGTCCGGGAGCTGCGCGGGCAGGGCCGCACGGTGTTCCTGACCACGCACGACATGGCCACCGCGGAGGAGCTGTGCGACCGCGTCGCCTTCGTGGTCGACGGCCGGATCGCCGCGCTCGACACCCCCACCGAGCACAAGGTCAGCCGCAGCAGGCGCACGGTGCGCGTGACCTACCGCAACGGGGGCCGGCTCGAGCACGAGGACTTCCCGCTCGACGGCCTCGCCGACGACGAGAACTTCCGCTCCCTAACCAGCGAGCACCACGTCGAGGCCCTGCACAGCCAGGAAGCAACCCTCGAGGACGTGTTCATCGACGTGACAGGCCGGTCGCTCGCATGAACCGGGTCATGAGCGGGGTTCTCCCCACCGCGGTGCGGATGGACTTCCGCCTCCAGCGGCGCTACGGGTTCTGGTACGCCACGGCGTTCGTCGTACTGCTCTGGATCGGGGTGCTGCAGCTGGTTCCCGACCCGCTGCTGGGCCCGGCCATGCCGTACCTGCTGATGGCGGACCTGGCGTTCATGATGTTCTTCATCGCGGGCGCGGTCTTCTTCGAGAAGGGCGAGCGCACCGTGTTCGCCCTGGTGACCACGCCGCTGCGGTTCCGGCACTACCTCACGGCGAAGCTGCTGACGATGTCCGCGCTCGCCCTCGTGACGTGCGTCGTGGTCGTGCTCGCCGACTACGGCCCCGGTGTCGCCCTGTTCCCGTTCGTGGCCGGCGTGGTCCTGATGACCCTGCTGATGCTGCTCACCGGGTTCATCACGGCCCCGCTGTTCCCGTCGATCAGCGAGTGGCTCCTGCCCTCGACCCTCGTGCTCACGGTCCTGAACGCGCCCATCGTCGGCTACTCGGGGCTCTACCCGCACCCCGCGTTCTCCCTGGTTCCCACCGACGGGCCGCTCCGGCTGCTCGGCGCCGCCTTCCACCAGGTCACGCTCACCGGGTGGCAGTGGACCTACGCCATCGGCTACCCGGCGGTGTGGATCGCGGGCCTGTGCCTGCTCGCGAAGCACGTGTTCCACCGCCACGTCGTCACCTCGGAAGGCGGCCGGTGATGGGGGGCACCACCGGTTTCATCGCCACCTTCGGCCGCAACGACCTGCGCACCGTCCGACGCGACAGCATGCTCGTGACGGTCATGCTCGGCCCGTTCCTGTACGCGGCGGCGCTGTGGTTCCTCCCGGCGATCACGGGCCACGTCGCCCGCGAGTACGCGTTCGACCTCGTGCCGTACCACTCGGCGATCGTCAGCGCGTTCTGCGTGCTCGGCCCACCGCTGCTGCTGGGCGCGGTCCTCGCGCTGCAACTGCTCGACGAGCGGGACCAGAACACGCTCGCCGCGCTCCGCGTGACGCCGGTGCCCCCGGCCACGTACACGGCCTACCGCGCCGGCTCGACCATCGCGCTGACCACGTTCTCGGTGCTGGCCTCGCTCACCGTCTCCGGGCAGGTCGACGCCTGGACGCTCCTGCTGAGCGTGCCGATCGCGCTCACAGCGGGCCTGCTCGCACCCGTACTCGGGCTCGTCATGGCCTCGCTGGGGCGCAACAAGATCGAAGGCCTCGCCGTGATGCGGGTGATCGGGCTCGCGGTCTTCACGGTTCCGATGATCCCGTTCTTCATCCTCGACTCCCCGTGGCAGCTCGCCTTCGGTGTCGTGCCCGCGTACTGGCCAGTTCGGGCCTTCTGGTCCGCGTTCGACGGCGGCACCTACGGGCTCTACGTCGCGGGCGGCCTGCTCTACAACGCCGCGCTCGTCGGAGTCCTCCTGCGGGTGGCCACGATGCGGCTCCGCTGAGGTTCCGGCGACCACACCTGTCGCTCAGGCCTCCGGCCGCCCCCGCAGCCGCTTGACCGCACCGCGGCGCGCCTTGGCGTCCAGCCGCCTGCGGACGGATCCGCCGGTCGGGCGGGTGGGCCGGCGCGCGGGCGGGTCGGGGCGCATCGCGTCCCGGAGTGTCGCGGCGAGCCGCTCGCGGGCGGCCTCGCGGTTGCGGAGCTGGCTGCGGTGCTCCGCGGCGACCACGGTGAGCACGCCGTCGACGAGGCGGCCGTCGAGCCGGCGCACGGCCCGCTCGCGCAGCAGTTCGGGCACCGATGGCGACCCGGCGAGGTCGAACGACAGCTCGACGCGGGAGTCGGTGGTGTTGACGCCCTGCCCGCCGGGTCCCGAGGCGCGGGAGAACCGCCACTGCAGCTCCCGGCCGGGCAGCACGACCGCGCGTCGCACCGGAAGATCCGCCTCGGCCACGCCCACAGAATGCCCCTTCCGTCCCGAGTGAGCATGTTCACGAGCGGGAATGACTCAGACGAGCTCAGCACTTTGTATGCTGTAAGCAGTCGACCGGACCAGGAGCACGCGATGGCACTGTCAGAGACCTCCACCGAAGCCGGCAGCCGGCGGATCGCCCGCCCGGTCCCGCTTCGCGAGAGCGTCTACAGCGCGATCCTGGAAATGATCGTCAGCCGGAGCCTCCAGCCGGGCCAGCACCTCGTGGAGAGCGAGCTGGCGCTGATGCTGGGCGTATCCCGGCAGCCGGTGCGCGAGGCGCTCCAGTGGCTGAAGAACGACGGGTGGGTCGACCTGCGGCCGGGCCTGGGCGCGTTCGTCCACACGCCCACCGTGGAGGAGGCCGACCAGCTGCTCGCAGTGCGCAGCCTGCTGGAGACCGAGTCCGCGCGGCTGGCCGCCACCCGGGCCACCGAGGAGGGCGTCGCCCGCCTGCGGGAGCTGTGCGACCGCGGCCGCGATGCCCTCGCCGCCGAGGACGTCACCACGCTGGTGGAGCTCAACGCCGAGCTGCACAGGGAAGTGATGAAGATGTCCGGCAACGACGTGCTCGTCGAGCTGGCCGGGCAGGTCGACCGCCGGGTCCGCTGGTACTACACGCCGGTGGCCCGCCACCGCGGCGAGCAGTCCTGGATCGAGCACGCGGCCCTGATCGACGCGATCGCGGCGGGCGACGCCGCCCGAGCCGGCGAGGTCATGTCCGCCCACACCGAGCACACCCGCCGCTCCTACCTGGAGCACCGCGACGACGCGGACGACGCGGCCCCCGCACTCCGGGGTCGCGTCCACTGACCGGCCGGGGCCGACTGCGCCCCGTCCCATCTCGGCACCGACGACGACGCCGAGCACACCCGCCCGACCGGCGGGTCCCCGCACGCCCATCCGACGCGCGACGCAGCGCGCCGGCCCTCCCCGCGCGCCGAAAGATCGGCGCTGCCGCGTCCGATCACGCATGACGGCTCGCGGTCGGGGAACCCTGAACACGGAGGTGGAACGACATGCGTACCCTGCGCAACTTCTTCCGGTCCCTGGCGGACCTGCCCCGCGGCGCCTCTGCCGACGGCCGCAGCATCGGCCTCGGCCTGGACGCCGCACTGCGGGCCCAGCGCGCCCGCGGCGCCGAGGCCCAGCCGCTCACCACGCGGACGCGCCCCGTCACCGAGGACCGCCCCTTCACCCGGGCCTGACGAGCACCGGCAGGCAAGACCGTGGCCGCCCCCTTCACAGGGGGCGGCCACCGGCGTCTCAGACGGCGAACCCGGACGGCTGCTCCGGCATCCGGGGCCGCGGCAGGGTGCTCGGCAGCCCTGGACGCTGCAGCGCACCCGCGGCGCGGGCCGCGACGAGCGACACGACGGCCGCGCCCGCGAAGGTGGCGGCCCAACCCCACGTCGTGACGGCGAGCGCGGCGAGCCCGATGCCGAGCACGCCACCCACGGCCTTGGCGCTGTAGACGAGGCCGTGCACCTCGAGCGCGCTCTGCTCGCCGAAGTACTCCCGGGCCAGGCTGGCGAAGATCGGGTAGAAGCCGCCACCGCCGAGGCCTGCGAGCACGGCCGCCACCTCGAGCGCTCCCGTCCTGCCCGTGGAGGCGGAGAGCGCGAACAGCAGCTGCGCCACCCCCTGCACGGCGAGCACCGCGCTCAACGTGCGGCAACGCCCGAACCGGTCCGACACCCGCACGGCGAAGGCCCTGCCGGCCCCGTTGACGCCTGCGAACAGGCCGGCCGCGAGCGCGACGGCGCCGATCGTGGCCGTCACGCCACCGGCGTAGACCACGATGAAGGCTGCGTTGAACAGCGACACCGCTCCGGCGCCGACCAGGATCAGGTACATCGCCGGCAGCACCCGGGTCTGCATCGCCTGCGCGGGTGAGAACTCGCGGATGGCGGGCGGGTTCATCCGGCGGGCCGGGTTGCGCAGGGCCCATGCCTGCGGGTCGACCTCGACGGGCCACCACCGCTCGGGCGGGTCGCGGAAGAAGAGGCCCGGACCGGCCACGAGCAGGAAGAGCACCACCGCGGCGGTGTCGAGGACCACGGTGAGGTTCCCCGCGTGCAGACCGATCACGGCGGCGACGATGAACGGCACGGACCCGTAGGCGAAGGCTCCGGTCACCGCGCTCACCCGCCGGCCCATGCGCTCGGGGTACCACTTCGCCACGGTGGAGGTGCAGGCCGCGTAGACGAGGCCCGCGCCGGTGCCGCCGAGGACGGCGTAGCCGAGCAGCGCGCCCAGCAGGTCGGTGCTGTGCGCGAGCACCACGAGCCCGAGCGCGGATAGGGCGGCGCCCGCGACCATCACGGGCCGCGGTCCGATCCGATGGCGCTCGCGCAGGTAGGCGGTGGGCAGGCCGACGGTCGCCTGGAGCACGGTCCACCCGGCGAGCAGCCAGATCGCGCCGACGAGGTTCCAGCCGTTGCGCTCCATCAGCGCGGGCACCGCGGCGCCGTACCCGTACTGCAGCACACCGACGGCCGCCATGGGCAACCACGCCTGCCACAGCACGCTGGAGCGGGGACGGCCGATCAGCTCCTCAGGGGACTCACCCACGCGGTAGCGGCGGCCGTGGTTGTCGCGGATCTCCCGGACGGCGCCCGAGCCTGACATCGCCATGTCGACTCCTTCCATACAGTATGCCGATAGTGCGGCAGCGTGACCGGGAGCACAAGTACCCTGGACAAGATTCTCCATACTGCATACAGTCGACCGTCATTGCTCGAGCAGCAGACGGGAGACCCGCACTGTGGACCTCTACGAGCACCAGGCCAGGGACGTCTTCGCCGCTCACGGCGTGCCCGTCCCGGGTGGCGCGGTGGCCGATACCCCGAGCGAGGCCGAGGACCGGGCGCGTGAGCTCGACGGACCGGTCGTGGTCAAGGCCCAGGTGAAGACCGGCGGCCGCGGCAAGGCCGGTGGCGTGCAGCTGGCGCGGACGCCGGAGGAGGCGCGGGAGAAGGCCGCCGCGATCCTCGGGATGGACATCAAGGGCCACACCGTGCACCGCGTCCTGGTCACGGAGGCGAGCGACATCGCCGAGGAGTACTACCTCTCCTTCCTGCTGGACCGGTCGAACCGCACGTTCCTCGCGATGTGCTCGGCAGAGGGCGGCGTCGAGATCGAGCAGCTGGCCGTCGAGCGCCCCGATGCGCTCCTCAAGGTGCCGATCGACCCGCTGACCGGCGTCGACACCGCCACCGCCGCCCGGATCGCCGCCGTTCTGCCGGGCGAGGTGGCCGAGGAGGCCGCCAAGGCGATCACGAGCCTGTGGGACGCGTTCGTGGCGGAGGACGCCACCCTCGTCGAGGTCAACCCCCTGGTCCGGACCGGGCAGGGCGAGATCGTCGCGCTCGACGGCAAGGTCACCCTCGACGACAACGCCGCGTTCCGCCACCCCGGTCACGCCGACCTGGTGGACCAGCGCAGCGAGGACCCGCTCGAGGCCAAGGCGAAGGCGAAGGACCTCAACTACGTCAAGCTCGACGGCCAGGTCGGCATCATCGGCAACGGTGCGGGTTTGGTGATGAGCACCCTGGACGTCGTCGCGTACGCCGGGGAGAAGCACGGCGGCGTGAAGCCGGCGAACTTCCTCGACATCGGTGGTGGCGCGTCGGCCGAGGTGATGGCCGCCGGGCTGGACGTCATCCTCGGCGACCCGGACGTCAAGAGCGTGTTCGTCAACGTGTTCGGCGGCATCACCGCGTGCGACGCGGTCGCAACCGGCATCGTCGAGGCGCTGAAGATCCTCGGCGACTCGGCCACCAAGCCGCTGGTCGTGCGGCTGGACGGCAACAACGTCCTCGAGGGCCGCCGGATCCTCGACGAGGCGAACCACCCCCTCGTCACGCAGGTCACGACCATGGACGAGGCGGCGGATCGCGCTGCCCAGCTCGCCTCGGCCGGCGCCGGGAGCCACGACGCGGCAGGAGCCTGAGCATGTCGATCTTCTTGCACGAGTACAGCAGGGTCATCGTCCAGGGCATCACCGGGAGCGAGGCCACCAAGCACACGGCGAAGATGCTGGCCGCCGGCACGAACATCGTCGGGGGCGTCAACGCCCGCAAGGCCGGCACCACCGTGACGATCGGCGGCCGCGACCTCACGGTCTTCGGCACCGTCACGGAGGCGATGGCCGAGACCGGTGCGGACGTGAGCGTCCTGTTCGTCCCCCCGCGGTTCGCGGGCGATGCCGCCGTCGAGGCGATCGACGCCGGCATCGGGCTCGCCGTCGTGATCACCGAGGGCATCCCCGTGCACGACACCGCCCGGGTGTGGGCCCATGCCTGCGCCACCGGGAACAGAACCCGGATCATCGGTCCGAACTGCCCCGGGATCATCTCCCCCGGCAAGTCCAACGCCGGGATCATCCCGGCCGACATCGCCGGTGCCGGGCCGATCGGGCTGGTGTCCAAGTCCGGGACGCTGACCTACCAGATGATGTACGAACTTCGGGAGTTCGGCTTCTCCACCGCGATCGGCATCGGCGGCGACCCGGTGATCGGCACCACGCACATCGACGCGCTGGAGGCCTTCGAGGCCGACCCGGACACCAAGGCGATCGTGATGATCGGCGAGATCGGCGGCGACGCCGAGGAGCGGGCGGCCGAGTTCATCAAGGCCAACGTCACCAAGCCGGTGGTCGGGTACGTGGCCGGGTTCACCGCCCCGGAGGGCAAGACGATGGGCCACGCGGGCGCCATCGTCTCCGGCTCCGCGGGCACCGCCCAGGCCAAGAAGGACGCCCTGGAAGCCGCGGGTGTGAAGGTCGGCAAGACCCCGAGCGAGACGGCCGCGCTGATGCGCGAGCAGCTCGCCGCGCTGCAGATCGGGGCCGACGCGTGACCGCCGCGCCGCTGCGCTACGACGTGAACCTGTCCATCCTCTTCACCGAGCTCCCGCTGCTCCAGCGGCCCGCCGCCGCGGCTGCTGCCGGGTTCGACGCGGTGGAGCTGTGGTGGCCGTTCCCGGAGCCGGTGCCCGCCGACCGCGAGCTGGACGCGCTGCGAACCGCGATCAACGACGCCGGGGTCCGCCTGGTCGGGCTCAACTTCGACGCGGGCGACATGGCCGCGGGCGACCGGGGGCTGCTCTCCCGGCCGTCCGAGAGCGCGCGGTTCCGCGCCAACGTCGACGTGGCCGTCGGGTTCGCGGCCTCGCTGGGCTGCACCGTGCTCAACGCGCTCTACGGCAACCGCGACGCCGACGTGACGGTGCCGGAACAGCGGGAGCTCGCCACCGAGAACCTCGTGGTCGCCGCGGCGGCTGCGGACCGCGTCGGGGCGACGGTGGTGATCGAGGCGCTCAACAGCTACGAGAGCCCGCGCTACCCGATCACCTCGTCCCAGAAGGCGCTCGACCTCGTCGACTACCTGAAGGTCGTGCACGGCGTGCCGAACGTGGGCTTCCTCGCCGACCTCTACCACCTCGCGCGGATGGGCGAGCCGGTCGAACGCCTCGTCGAGCTGCGCGGCAACCGGTTCACCCACGTCCAGATCGCCGACCCACCGGGCCGCGGGCAGCCCGGTACCGGCGAGCTCGACTGGGACGCCGTGCTCGGGCGGCTCGCCGCGAGCGGCTACGCCGGCCACGTGGGGCTCGAGTACAAGCCGGTCGGCCCCAGCGCCGACAGCTTCGGCTGGCTCCCCGGGCACCTTCGATCCGCGACCGTCGAGGAGATTGCATGACGACCATCGGGTTCATCGGGTTGGGGATCATGGGCGGCCCGATGGCCGCCAACCTCCTCGCGGCAGGCCACACCGTGCTCGGCCACGACACGCAGCAGGCCGCGGCGGAGCGGCTCGTCACCGCGGGCGGCAAGTACGTCGACTCGGTGGCCGCCGCGACCGCCGCCGACGTCGTGATCACGATGCTGCCGGACTCGCCGCAGGTCGAGGAGGTCGTCCTCGGTCCGGGCGGGGTGCTCGAGCACGCCGAGCCGGGCCTGCTGCTGATCGACATGAGCACGATCCGGCCGGACACGTCGGTCGCGGTGGGCGCCGCGGCCGCGGCCCGCGGGGTGCGCGCACTCGACGCACCGGTGAGCGGCGGCGAGAAGGGCGCGATCGACGGCGTCCTCTCGATCATGGTGGGCGGCGACGTCCACGCGTTCGATGCGGCCCGGCCGGTGTTCGAGGTGCTCGGCAAGACGATCGTGCACGTCGGGCCGAGCGGCGCCGGCCAGACCGTGAAGGCCGCCAACCAGCTCGTGGTCGGTGGGATCTACGCGCTGGTCGCCGAGGCGATCGTGCTGCTGGAGGCGTCCGGGGTGGACCCGGGCCCCGGGCTCGACGTGCTGGCGGGCGGGCTCGCCGGCAGCCGGATCCTCGAGCTCAAGCGGAAGTCGATGGTCGCGCGGGATTTCGCTCCCGGATTCCGGATCGATCTGCACCACAAGGACATGGGCATCGCGCTCGCCGCGGCCCGCGAGGCCGGCGTCGCGCTGCCGATGACCGGCCTCACCGCCCAGCTCATCGCCGCCGCCCGCGCACAGGGCCACGGCTCGCTCGACCACTCGGCGCTGCTGAAGGTGCTGGAGACCGTCTCGGGAAAGGCTGCCTCATGACGACCCCCATCCCCTGCATGGAAGCCGTCGCCGCGGTGCTCGAGTCGGAAGGGGTCGACACGGTGTTCGGGATCCCGGGCGCCGCGATCCTGCCGCTGTACGCCGCGCTGCGGAAGAGCGGGATCAAGCACCTCACGGTGCGGCACGAGGAGGGCGGCACGCACGCCGCCGACGGGTGGGCACGAGCCACCGGCAAGGTCGGGGTGTCGATCGGGACCTCCGGCCCAGCCGGGACCAACATGATCACCGGGCTGTACACGGCGCTCGCCGACTCCATCCCGATGATCTGCATCACCGGCCAGGCGCCCAGGGCGAAGCTGCACCAGGAGGCGTTCCAGGCGGTCGACATCGTCGAGATCGCCAAGCCGGTCACGAAATGGGCGGTGCAGCTGAAGGAGCCCGCCCAGGCGCCGTGGGTCTTCCGGGAGGCCTTCCGGATCGCCCGCTCCGGCCGGCCGGGGCCGGTCCTGATCGACCTGCCGATCGACGTGCAGAAGGGCACCTGCCTCTACGACCCCGCGCTCGACGCGCCGTTGCCGGTGGACGTCCCGCTGCCGCGCCCGCAGCCGATCGCCGCGGCCGTCCGGATGCTGCTCGACGCGGAGCGCCCGATCATCCTCGCAGGCGGCGGTGTGATCGGCGCCGAGGCGTGCGACGAGCTGCGCAGGCTCGCCGAGTACCTGCAGGTGCCGGTGCAGGTCACGCTCATGGGCAAGGGCGCGTTCCCGGAGGACCACCCCCTCTTCGCCGGCATGGCCGGCCTGCAGACGCAGACCCGGTGGGGCAACGCCGCGTTCCTGGAGAGCGACCTGGTGCTCGCCGTCGGCGCCCGGTTCGGCGACCGGCACACCGGCGATCTGGAGACCTACCGGCGTGGACGGAAGTTCGTCCACGTCGACATCGAGCCGACCCAGATCGGCAAGGTCTTCGAACCGGACCTCGGGATCGTCGGCCACGCCAAGCCCACCCTGGCCGCGCTGGACGAGCACGCCCGCGGCGCCTCGCCCCAGCACGCGCCCGGGCGCTGGGTGGAGCGGGTGGCGGAGCTGCGCGGCACGCTGCTGCGCCGCGACGACTTCGACGACGTGCCGATCAAGCCGCCGCGCGTCTACCGGGAGCTGAACCGCGCCTTCGGGCCCGACACCACGTTCGTCACGGCGATCGGGCTCTACCAGATCTGGTCGGGGCAGTTCCAGCAGACGTTCCGCCCGCGGCACTACCTGGTGTGCGGCCAGGCCGGCCCGCTCGGCTGGGAGGTGCCCGCCGCGATCGGCGTCAAGTGCGCCTACCCGGACAAGCAGGTCGTCGCGGTCGTCGGCGACTACTCCTTCCAGTTCCTCATGGAGGAGATCGCGGTCGCGGCGCAGTACCGGATCCCGTTCGTCATCGTCATGGTGAACAACGAGTACCTGGGGCTGATCCGGCAGGCCGAGCTCGGCTACGACATGAACTACGCCGTCGACCTGCACTACGGCGAGGGCGGCATCGACCACGTCACGCTCATGAACGCCTTCGGCTGCCCGGCGCGGCGGGTGGAGCGGCCCGAGGAGATCGCCGACGCCCTCGCGTGGGCGTCCCTCGAGTCCGAGGCCCAGCAGCTCCCCGTGCTCGTCGAGATCATGGTGGAGCGGGAGGCGAACGCCGCGATGGGGCAGTCGCTCGACGCCATCACCGAGTTCGAGCCGGTGCCCGACCTGGTGCCGGTCGCCGACTGACCGCCGGGCGGACCCCGAGGGATCTCGGGGTCCGCTCGGATCCACAAGTAGGCTGCCTACTCATAGCGTCCGCGACATGAGCCTCATCGCACTCCGCCGCGGATCCCTCGTGCTCGGCCCACTGCTGCTCGCGGCCTCCACCTTCTTCTGGGTGGACGGCCGCTACGGCGTCGTCGGGGGCGTCCTGGTGGCACTGTCCTCCGCGACATGGGTCTACGGCCTGGTCGGCGCCTGGGAGCGACTCCACCCGCGCCTGCCCGCCGCGACCGCCGCAGGCCTGGTGCTCACCCTGCTGGGCACCTTCGGCGGCATCGCCTTCGGCCTGCAGGGGTTCTTCGAAGGCGCCTTCGGCGTCTCCTCCGCCGAGTCGCTCGCGGCGGTCGACCAGCATCCGGTGGCCGCCTGGCTGGCACTGTGGGGAGCCGGCCCGCTCTTCCCCCTCTCGCTGGTCCTGCTCGGCGCCGCACTGCTGTGGACCCGGCTCGTGCCGCGTCCCGTCGCCGTGGCCCTGATGATCGCGGGCATCGCGTTCCCGCTCAGCCGGATCGGCCGGATCGACCTCGTCGCGCACGCGGTCGATGTCGTACTGCTCGGAGCCTCGGCCTCGCTGGCCGCTCACCTCGCGGCGGGCACTAGTGCCCCGCCCCGGAAGGTTGGCGCGTAAATCGGTGGATCCAGGCGTTCGCTGGCAAGGCGCCGCACGAGCCTCGTACCGGGCGTACTCGGCTCGTGCGGCAACGCGGCCAGCGGGCGTCTGGGCCGCCGAGTTACGTGGTGAACCTTTCGGGGCGGGGCACTAGCTCCGTCCGCGTACCGGACGCCTGCTGAGCACGATCACGACCAGGCCGGCCACGCCGACCACGACGCCGAGCCACACCGGCACCGGCGTCCAGCGCTCGGCCACGGCCAGCAGCCCCCAGTTGGCGTCCCACACCCCCTTCGCCAGCGCCGATCCGAAGCCCTGCACCGCCAGGACGAGCCCGATCCACACGGCCTCGCCGAACCGCCACTTCCCCACCTGCACCACACCTTCGACTCGATCAGCAACTCAAGTCGAACGTACTGGAATAATCCGCGTGAGAGCAATACGGCTATATTGGAGAAGTGGGGAGCGCCACGGAGCGCAAGCGGACCCGGGGGGTCGACGCCCGGCACGACGAGCGCCGCACCGAGATCGTCGACGCGCTGTTGCGGATCATCGGCGAGCACGGGCTCGACGCGGTGAGCGTGCGCGACATCGCCGCGGAGGCCGGCGTGTCCGTGGGCCGGGTGCAGCACTACTTCCCCAGCAAGGACCTCGTGCTCCAGGCCGCCTTCGAACGCGTCAACGAGCTGGGCGGCGAGCGCGTGCGGCAGCGCATCGCCGAGACCGGGGACTCCTCGCCGCGGGCGGTCCTGCACGCCATCGCCACCGCGCTGCTGCCCGTGGACGACGAGCACCGGCAGGCGATCCAGATCGGGGTGACCTTCACCGCGCGCGCCCTCGTCCAGCCCGACTTCGCCGAGCGGCTGCGCACCGGCTACGGCGAGCTGCACCAGCTGGTCGCCCTGCTCCTCGGGCGCGCGCGGAAGGCAGGCGACACGGCGGCCGACCTCGACCCCGACCACGAGGCCGCGGTGCTACTGGGCCTGCTCGAGGGCCTCAGCGGGCAGACCCTCGTCGGGCACCACACCGTCGAGGCCGCGCTGGCGGTCGTCGACGGGCACCTGGACGGCCTCTTCAGACCTGAGGGGAGCTACTCCCTCAGGACGCCGCCGCCACCTGCTGGTTGAGCAGGTCGGCCACGGCCGTGATGGCCCGCAACGTCGGGACCTCGGCGCCCGTGAGGTCGGCGAGCTCCACCACCGCAGTGAGCAGCACGTCGAGCTCCATCGGGCGGCCCCGCTCCAGATCCTGCAGCGTGGAGGTCTTGTGCTCCCCGGTGCGCTCGGCGCCCGCGAGCCGCTTCTCCACGGAGATCTCCGGGTAGCAGCCCACCCGGTGGGCCACCTCCAGGGTCTCCTCCATCATCTGCGCGACGAGCTTGCGCGTGCCCGCGTGGCGGCAGATGCCGGCCATGGTCGCGCGCGTGAGCGCACTGAGCGGGTTGAACGCGATGTTGCCCATCAGCTTGATCCAGATGTCGCAGCGCAGGTCCGGCTCGACGGGGCACTTCAGCCCGCCGGCCACCATCGCGTCGGCGAACTCCGTGCACCGTGCGGAGACGGTCATGTCCGGTTCACCGATGGAGAAGCGGGTGCCCTCCAGGTGCCGGACGACGCCGGGTGACTCGATCTCGGTCGCCGCGTAGACGACGCAGCCGATCGCACGGTCGAGCGGCAGGGCTCGGGTGACGGCACCGCCGGGGTCAACGCTCTCGATCCGGTGCCCCTGGAACGGCCCCGGCAGCTCGTGGAAGTACCACCACGGGATGCCGTTCTGCGCGGCGATGATCGTCGTCCGCTCGTGCAGCAGCGGCGCGACCATCGGGCCTGCGGCTGCGTAGGCGTTGGCCTTGAACCCCAGGAAGACGTGGTCCACGGGTCCGATCTCGGCCGGATCGTCCGTGGCGTGCGGGTGGGCGGTGAAGTCCCCCCGCGGGCTCCGCACCTCCACTCCCCGCTCGCGCAGCGCCGCGAGGTGCGGCCCGCGGGCGACGAGGTGCACGTCCGCACCCGCCCGACTGAGGCTCGCCCCCACGTACGCACCGATCGCACCCGCTCCCAGCACAGCAACCTTCACGTCGGGCTCCCGTCCTCGGTGACTGTGCATGCAGTATGCAGTATGGAGTCGACGAGGAGTCAAGCTTCCTCTGGACAACGGCGCGGCCGAGGAGTACCAAGACAGCCATACCGTATGCAGTAGACAGGCCGTCGAGCTCCATGGGCGGCGACGACGAGGAGATGCTTCCCATGACGCAGACGATCCCCGGAAGCGCCGCCCGCAACGGGGTCGGAGATCCACCCGCCGCCGAGACGATTTCCGGTGGCCACCTGGTCGCGAAGGCACTCAAGGCAGAAGGCGTGGACACGATCTACACGCTCTGCGGCGGACACATCATCGACATCTACGACGGCTGCGTGGACGAGGGCATCGCGGTCATCGACGTGCGGCACGAGCAGGTCGCGGCACACGCGGCCGACGGCTACTCGCGCATCACCGGCACGACCGGATGCGCCGTCGTCACGGCCGGTCCCGGCACCAGCGACGCGATCACCGGCGTGGCCAACGCCTTCCGCGCGGAGAGCCCGATGCTGCTCATCGGCGGCCAGGGCGCGCTCAACCAGCACAAGATGGGGTCCCTCCAGGACCTCCCGCACGTCGACATGATGAACCCGATCACGAAGTTCGCCGCCACCGTGCCGCACACCGCGCGCGTGGCCGACATGGTCTCGATGGCGTTCCGGGAGTGCTGGAACGGCGCGCCCGGGCCGGCGTTCCTCGAGATCCCCCGCGACGTCCTCGACGCCTCCGTTCCCCTCGAGCAGGCGAGGATCCCGCGGGCCGGCTCGTACCGCGCGTCCACCCGCTCGGCTGGCGACCCGGCCGCGATCGAGCAGCTCGCCGACCTCATCGCGCAGTCCGAGAAGCCGTGCGTGCTGCTGGGCAACCAGGTCTGGACGTGCCGGGCCACCGACGCCGCGATCGAGTTCGTGCGCACGCTCAACATCCCGGCGTTCATGAACGGCGCCGGCCGCGGCACGCTCCCGCCCAAGGACCCGATGCACTTCCAGCTGGCCCGCCGCCACGCCTTCAACGAGGCCGACCTGATCATCATCGTCGGTACCCCGTTCGACTTCCGGATGGGCTACGGGCGCAGGCTCTCCCCCGCCGCCAAGGTCGTGCAGATCGACCTCAGCTACGCCACGGTCGGCAAGAACCGCGACATCGACCTCGGCATCGTCGGCGACGCGGGCGCAGTGCTCTCCGCCGTCACCGCGGCGTCGTCCGGTCGGGTCGCGAGCGCCCCGGACCGCAAGGGCTGGATCGAGGAGCTGCGGGCGTTCGAGGACGCCGCCTACGAGAAGCGGCTCCCCCGCCAGCACTCCGACGCCTCGCCCATCGACCCCTACCGACTCGTCCACGAGATCAACGAGTTCCTCACCGAGGACTCGATCTACATCGGCGACGGCGGCGACATCGTCACGTTCTCCGGCCAGGTCGTGCAGCCCAAGTCGCCCGGTCACTGGATGGACCCCGGCCCGCTCGGCACGCTCGGCGTCGGCATCCCGTTCGTGATGGCCGCCAAGCACGCCCGGCCGGACAAGGAGATCGTCGCGCTGTTCGGCGACGGAGCCTTCAGCCTCACCGGCTGGGACTTCGAGACGCTGGTGCGCTTCAACCTGCCGTTCGTCGGGATCGTCGGCAACAACTCGTCGATGAACCAGATCCGCTACGGGCAGATCCAGAAGTACGGCGAGGACCGGGGCCGGGTCGGCAACACGCTCGGCCACGTGAAGTACGACGAGTTCGCGAGGATGCTCGGCGGATACGGCGAGGAAGTGCGCGACCCCGCCGATATCGCACCCGCGCTGCAGCGCGCCCGTGAATCGGGTCTGCCCTCACTCATCAATGTGTGGGTCGATCCCGACGTGTATGCGCCGGGCACCATGAACCAGACGATGTACAAGTGATCGGGGGCGGTAGATGAGCGCGCTCGAAGGTGTTCGCGTACTGGACATGACCCACGTCCAGTCGGGCCCGTCGGCCACGCAGATCCTGGCCTGGCTGGGCGCTGACGTGGTGAAACTCGAGGCTCCGACCGGTGACATCACCCGCCAGCAGCTGCGCGACGTGCCCGGCGTCGACAGCCTCTACTTCACGATGCTGAACTGCAACAAGCGCAGCATCACGCTGAACCTGAAGAGCGAGGAAGGAAAGCAGCTCTTCATCGAGATGGTGCAGCAGGCCGACGTCCTCGTGGAGAACTTCGGTCCGGGCGCGGTCGATCGGATGGGATTCACCTGGGACCGGCTGCAGGAGCTGAACCCGCGCCTGGTCTACGCCTCCATCAAGGGATTCGGCGAAGGCCCGTACACGCACTACAAGGCGTACGAAGTCGTCGCACAGGCGATGGGCGGCTCGATGAGCACCACCGGTTTCGAGGACGGTCCGCCGCTCGCCACCGGTTCGCAGATCGGCGACTCCGGCACCGGCATGCACGCCGTCGCCGGCATCCTCGCCGCGCTCGTGCAGCGGGGGCGCACCGGTCGCGGCCAGCGCGTCACGGTGGCGATGCAGCACGCGGTGCTCAACCTGTGCCGGGTGAAGCTGCGCGACCAGCAGCGGCTCGCCCACGGCCCGCTCGCCGAGTACCCGAACGAGGAGTTCGGCGACGAGGTCCCGCGCTCGGGCAACGCGTCCGGCGGCGGGCAGCCCGGCTGGGCGGTGAGGTGCGCGCCCGGTGGACCCAACGACTACATCTACGTCATCGTGCAGCCGCCCGGCTGGGCGCCGATCGCGAAGCTGATCGGCAGGCCCGAGCTGGCCGACGACCCCGAGTGGGCCACGCCGCAGGCCCGGCTGCCGAAGCTCGACAAGATGTTCCAGCTGATCGAGGAGTGGTCCTCGGGGCTCAGCAAGTGGGATGCGCTCGCCGAGCTGAACTCCCACAACATCCCCTGCGGCCCGATCCTCTCCACCAAGGAGCTGATCGAGGACGCGTCGCTCGCCGACAACAACATGATCGTCACCGTCGACCACCCCGAGCGCGGTGCGTTCAAGACCGTCGGTTGCCCGATCAAGCTGTCCGACTCGCCGGTGAAGATCGAGACCTCACCGCTGCTGGGCCAGCACAACGAGGACGTGTACGTGCGCGAGCTGGGCCTCGACCCGGAGCGCTTCGCCGAGCTCAAGACGAACGGAGTGATCTGAGCCATGGGAGCCGGGTACGACAAGGACGCCGTACGCGACGTCCTGGACAAGGCGCTCGCCGAGGGCCGGGACTCGCTGACCGCTCCGGAGGGCCGCCGCGTATGCGAGGCGTACGGCATCCCGACCCCGGGTGAGGGCCTGGCGAGCACGGCCGACGACGCCGTCCGCCTCGCCGCCGAGCTGGGCGGCAAGGTCGTCCTGAAGATCGTCTCGCCGGACATCCTGCACAAGACCGAGGCGGGCGGGGTCAAGGTCGGCGTCTCCGGCGACGGGGACGTCCGCGCCGCGTTCGACGAGATCGTCGCCAACGCCAAGGCCTACAACGCCGACGCCGCCATCGACGGCGTGCAGGTGCAGCAGATGCTCTCCGGTGGCCAGGAAGTGATCATCGGGGCCACCACGGACCCGACGTTCGGCAAGGTCGTGATCTTCGGTCTCGGCGGGGTCCTGGTCGAGGTCCTCAAGGACGTCACCTTCCGACTCGCCCCGGTCGACTCGCCGACCGCCCACTCGATGCTGGACGGCATCCAGGCCGCCGAGGTCCTCAAGGGCGCTCGCGGGGCGGAGCCGGCCGACGCCGACGCGCTCGCCGAGATCATCACGCGGCTGTCCGACCTGGTCACCGACTTCCCGCGGATCCGCGAGTTCGACCTCAACCCGGTGTTCGCCCGTCCCGACGGCGCGTCCGCCGCCGACGTCCGCATCCTGCTGGACGCCGAGGAGCCCGCCGAGCCGGTGCGCTACAGCCAGGAGGAGATCCTGGCGACGATGAACCGCATGATGCGGCCGAACGCGGTCGCCGTCATCGGGGCGTCCGCGGAGAACGGCAAGATCGGCAACTCGGTGATGAAGAACCTCATCAACGGGGGCTACGCGGGCGAGATCTACCCGATCAACCCGAAGGCCGACGAGATCCTCGGGAAGAAGGCCTACAAGAGCATCGGCGACGTGCCCGGCGAGGTCGACGTGGCCGTGTTCGCCGTGCCGGCGAAGTTCGTCCCGCAGGCGCTGCGCGAGGTCGGCGAGAAGAACGTGCCGGCCGCGGTGCTCATCCCCTCCGGGTTCGGCGAGACCGGCAACCACGAGCTGCAGGACGAGATCGTGAAGATCGGCCGCGAGCACGGGGTGCGCCTGCTCGGGCCGAACATCTACGGCTACTACTACACGCCGCAGAACCTGTGCGCGACGTTCTGCACGCCGTACGACGTCAAGGGTGGCGTCGCGCTGACGTCGCAGTCCGGTGGCATCGGGATGGCGATCCTCGGGTTCAGCCGAACCACGAAGACGGGCGTCTCGGCCATCGTCGGCCTTGGCAACAAGGCCGACCTCGACGAGGACGACCTGCTCACCTACTTCGAGCAGGACGACGACACCAAGGTCGTCGCGATGCACCTCGAGGACCTCAAGGACGGCCGGGCGTTCGTCGAGGCCGCGCAGCGCATCACGAAGAAGAAGCCGGTGATCGTGCTCAAGGCGGGCCGCACGGCGATGGGGGCGCGCGCCGCGGGCTCGCACACCGGTGCGCTCGCAGGCGACGACCAGGTCTACGACGACATCCTGCGCCAGTCCGGCGTGGTGCGGGCCTACTCGCTGAACGACATGCTCGAGTTCGCCCGGGGCGTTCCGGTGCTGCCCACGCCGAAGGGCGACAACGTCGTCATCATCACCGGCGCCGGCGGGTCCGGGGTGCTGCTGTCCGACGCGGTCGTCGACAACGGCATGGCGCTGATGGAGATCCCGCCGGACCTCGACGAGGCGTTCCGGAAGTTCATCCCGCCGTTCGGTGCCGCGGGCAACCCGATCGACATCACCGGTGGCGAGCCGCCGTCGACCTACGAGGCGACGATCCGGCTCGGTCTCGAGGACGACCGGATCCACGCCTTGATCCTCGGCTACTGGCACACGATCGTGACCCCACCGATGGTCTTCGCCGAGCTGACCGCTCGCGTGGTGGCCGAGGCGCGCGAGAAGGGGATCGAGAAGCCGGTGGTCGCGTCCCTCGCCGGTGACGTCGAGGTGGAGGAGGCGAGCACGTACCTCTACGACCACGGCATCGTCGCCTACCCGTACACCACCGAGAAGCCGGTGGCCGTGCTGGGAGCGAAGTACCGGTGGGCCCGCAGCGCGGGACTCATCTGACCCGTAGACCGGCAGGCACCACAGCCGGCACAGGAGCAGGTCGGTCCGGCCGGAAACCTGGGGATCTCGCCCACCCACCAGGGAACCGGCCGGACCGACCGGCGACCGCGTCGCCACATCCGGAGCGCAGACGGGAGGCAGGAGCAGGGCCGGGCAGTCAACCCATGAGATCCCAACGGAGAGGTCCCATACGTGACGACTTCCAAGCAACCCGACGCCGGTCTGCCGGCCACGGCGGCCACCGCAGGCAGCGAACGGGTGTGGCACGCGGGCAGCCTGGAACCGATGCCCATCCGCAAACTGCCGGAGCCACCCCCGTCCATCCACATCCTCGGCCCGACGGTCTTCCTCGTCGCGCTCGGCGTGGGGATGGGCGAGTCGTACATGTGGCCCCGGCTCGTTCTGCTCTTCGGGCCCGAGATCCGCTGGCTGTTCCTCATCGGCGTCACCCTGCAGGCGTTCGTGCTGCTGGAGATGGCGCGCTACGCGATGGCGACCGGGGAGAGCATCTTCACCGGCGCCGCGCGCATCTTCAAACCGATCATGTGGTTCTTCTTCACGATCGCGATCCTCATCTACATCTGGCCGGGCCACCTCTCGGCCGGCGCGTCCGCGTTCGAGTCCGCCACCGGGGTGCCGTGGCAGGTGGCCGCGATCATCGGGATGCTGGTGGTCGGCACGGTCTTCACGCTCGCGAAGGTCATCTACGACCTGCTGGAGAAGGTGCTCGGGCTCCTGATCGGCATCCTGGTGCTCGGCACGGCTGTGATCGCCTCCATGGTCGGCACCTGGGGTGACCTGGCCACCACGATCACCGGCATGTTCGCCTTCGGCTACCTTCCCGATGAGGCGCTGACCGAGGCGTGGTTCCCGGTGATCGTCGGCTCCGTGGCCTTCGCGGGGCCGTCCGGCATGCAGCAGATGTGGTACACGCTGCACCTGCGGGAGAGCGGCGCCGGCATGGGCGCGCACATCCCCAAGACCCGGGGGTTGGCGCACGCGGGCGACGAGGAGGTCATGCCCGCGCGCGGCTTCATGTTCGACACCGACGATCCGGCCGAGATGGCCAAGTGGCGTGGGTGGCGGCGCTGGGTCACCTTCGACGCCCTGCTGCTCTTCTGGGGTATCACGATGCTGGTCACCGTCTCGTTCACCGTTCTCGCGCAGGCAGCGGCCCGGCAGAGCCCGGACGTGGTCGGTTTGCTCCGGGAGGGGGAGCGGGAGGCCGCCTTGAACGCCATGTCCTCCTCGTTCGCCTCGGTCGGCGTACCGGCGCTGGGCGGGGTGTTCCTCGGGTTCATCGCGCTGATCGGCCTGAACGCCACCCTGGGGCTCTTCGACTCGTTCTCCCGGGGCCAGGCCGACATGACCTACAACTTCGTACCCGGCGCCAAGCGGTTCCGGCAGGCGCACCTCTACGCCGGGTTCCTCTGGGGCGTGATCATCTTCGGGATCTGCATCCTGCTCTGGGGACCGGCCGACGGTCCGGCAGCCATCCTGGACGTGCTCGCGTTCCTGTCCACGTTCGCCATGGGCGCGTACTGCATCGTGCTGCTCCTGGTGAACAACCGGCTGCTGCCCAAGCCGATCCGGCCGAAGCTGTGGACGAACCTGATCATCGGGTTCGGAGCGTTCTTCTACCTGGGGATGCTCCTCTACAGCCTCATCCGCTTCGGCGTGGTCGTGGGCTGACATGTCGGTGACACAGGCACGTCAGCTCGCCGAGGTCAGCGCCAGCGGCGCGGTCATCGGCGTGCTCGGGGGCGCCGTGGTCGGCGGGATGGCCGCGTTGGTCGGCCAGCCCGTCGGCTGGGCGCTCACCGGAGCGGTCACGCTCGCCGTGCCGCTCGCCCTGCTCGGCGCGGTCTACGGGGTGCTCGTGGGCCTCGGCCGCGCCAAGCCGGGCATGTTCGCCCCGGCGGCGCTCGTGTGGTTCGTGGGCTTCCCGCTCGCGCGCCTGCTGCACGAGACGGGGACTCCCGTCCTACTGGGCGGGAGCCCCACCCCACCGGACGACGTCCTCACATTCCTCGCCTACCAGGCGATGGTCAGCCTGGGCTTCGCGATCGGCTTCACCTGGCTGTACGAGCGGATCACACCGGCCTGGATGCTCCACCTCAAAGAGCACAATCCCTATGCCGAGCGGGTATACGCCCGTTACGTTGCCCACGCGAGTGCGGTGTGGGCCGCGAGGGAACAGAAGCGCGCCCGGCGCGCGGCCTCCACCGGGGCCGCCGCCCGGGGGCGAACCCGTCCATCCTCGTGACGGACGGCGCGGCGGAGCAGCTGCTCTGCCGCGCCGTCCTCGTCCCACCGCCGGCGGACGGCGTGACCCGACAGGAGAGAGATGATCATTTCGACCGGGGTGTGGATCGTGACGATAGCGGCGTTCCTCGCCGTGCTCGCGTTCGACTTCTACCTGGTGGCGCGCAACCCCCGGGACCCTTCGATGCGCGAGTCCACGATCTGGGTGGTCGTGTACGTCGCGCTCGCCATCGCGTTCGGGTTCGGCCTGCTGGCGTTCGCCGGGCCGCAGTTCAGCGGTGAGTTCTTCGCGGGCTGGATCACCGAGTACTCGCTGTCCGTCGACAACCTGTTCATCTTCGTGCTGATCATGAGCCGGTTCGCCGTGCCGCGGGACTTGCGGCAGAAGGTGCTGTTGATCGGCATCGTGCTCGCGCTCGTGCTGCGCGGCATCTTCATCGCGCTCGGCGCTGAGGCCATCTCGCGCTTCGACTGGATGTTCTACCTGTTCGGCGCGTTCCTCATCTACACGGCCTACAAGCTGATCCGGCACGGGGACGAGGACGAGGAGTTCCAGGAGAACCGGGCCCTGCGCTTCGTCCGGCGGGTCGTCCCCTCCACCGACCAGTACGTGGGCGCCCGGTTGACGACCATGGTCAACGGCCGCCGGCTGTTCACCCCGATGCTCATCGTGATGGTCGCGATCGGCACCACCGACCTGCTGTTCGCCCTCGACTCCATCCCGGCGATCTTCGGCCTGACGCAGGAGCCGTACCTGGTGTTCACGGCCAACGCGTTCGCGCTGATGGGGCTCCGGCAGCTGTTCTTCCTGATCGGCGGGCTGCTGGACCGGCTCGTCTACCTCAGCAAGGGCCTGGCGTTCATCCTCGCGTTCATCGGGGTGAAGCTGATCCTGGAGGCGATGCACCACCACGGCGTGGCGTGGGCACCCGAGGTGCCGATCCTCGTCTCGCTCGCCGTCATCGTCGGCACGCTCGCCGTCACCACGGTGGCCAGCCTCGTGAAGTCGCGCCGCGACGCCGCAACCGAGAAAACCCCGGGCGACGAGCTGACCGAGCCGAGCAGCCACCCGTCCAACTGACCGCTGCACACGCACGAGCGCCCGCTCCCTTCCAGCAGGGGGCGGGCGCTCGTGCGTGCGGGCTCGGGAGCTCAGTCCTCGGACTTGCTGCTGTCCTTGAGCCCGGCGGAGATCAGGTCCATCACCGACGAGTCCGCGAGGGTCGTGACGTCACCGACCTCGCGGTTCTCCGCCACGTCGCGCAGGAGCCTGCGCATGATCTTCCCGGAGCGCGTCTTCGGCAGCTCGTCCACGACCATGATCTGGCGCGGCTTCGCGATCGGGCCGATCTCCTTGGACACGTGGTCGCGCAGCGCCTTGATGGCGTCCGCGCCCTTCGCCTCGTCCTGGGCGACGTTGCCCCGCAGGATCACGAACGCGACGATGCCCTGGCCGGTCGTCGGGTCGGACGCGCCCACCACGGCCGCCTCGGCCACCGTCGGGTGGCTCACCAGCGCCGACTCCACCTCCGTCGTGGAGATGCGGTGGCCGGACACGTTCATCACGTCGTCCACGCGGCCGAGCAGCCAGATCGCGCCGTCGTCGTCGTACTTGGCGCCGTCGCCCGCGAAGTAGTAGCCCTGGTCGGCGAACCGGGACCAGTACGTGTCGCGGTAGCGCTCCTCGTCACCCCAGATGCCGCGCAGCATCGACGGCCACGGCTTGTCGAGCACCAGGTACCCGCCGCCGCCGGGGCCCACCGGCTTGGCCTCGTCGTTGACGATCTCGGCGCTGATCCCCGGGAGCGGCCGCATCGCCGAACCCGGCTTCGCGGCCGTGACGCCGGGCAGCGGCGAGATCATGATCGCGCCGGTCTCGGTCTGCCACCAGGTGTCGACGATCGGGCACCTGTCGCCACCGATGTTCTCCCGGTACCACATCCAGGCCTCGGGGTTGATCGGCTCGCCGACGCTGCCCAGCACCCGCAGCGACGACAGGTCGAACTTCGCCGGGATCTCGTGGCCCCACTTCATGAACGTGCGGATCAACGTGGGCGCCGTGTAGTAGATCGAGACCCCGTACTTCTGGATGATCTCCCAGTGCCGGCCCTCGTGCGGCGTGTTCGGGGTGCCCTCGTACATCACCGACGTCGCCCGGTTCGCGAGCGGCCCGTACACGATGTAGCTGTGCCCGGTGACCCAGCCGATGTCGGCGGTGCACCAGTAGACGCTCTCGCCGGGCTTGTGGTCGAAGACCACGTGGTGGGTGTAGGCGCACTGGGTGAGGTAGCCACCCGAGGTGTGCAGGATGCCCTTCGGCTTCCCCGTGGTGCCCGAGGTGTAGAGGATGTAGAGCGGGTGCTCGGCGTCGAACGCCTCCGGTGAGTGCTGGTCGGACTGCTTCTCGACGAGGTCGTGCCACCAGACGTCCCGGCCCTCGGTCCAGGGCACGTCGATGTCGGTGCGCTTGACGACCAGCACGTGCTCGATCGTCGGCGTCTGCGCCGTCGCCTCGTCGGTGTTGGCCTTCATCGGCGCCGGCTTGCCCCGGCGGAACTGCCCGTCCGAGGTGATGAGCAGCTTGGCCTCGGCGTCCTCGATCCGGGCCTTGAGCGCGCCGGGCGAGAACCCGCCGAACACCACGCTGTGCATGGCGCCGAGCCGCGCGCACGCCAGCATCGAGAACACGGCCTCGGGGATCATCGGCAGCTGGATGGCCACGCGGTCGCCCTTGCCCACGCCCAGCTCGATCAGCGCGTTCGCGGTCTTGCACACCTCACGCTGCAGGTCGGCGTAGGTGATGGTGCGGGTGTCGCCGGGCTCGCCCTCCCAGTGGAAGGCCACCTGCTCGCCGTGCCCGGCCTCGACGTGCCGGTCGACGCAGTTGTAGGCCACGTTGAGCTTGCCGCCGACGAACCACTTCGCGAACGGGGCGTCCCAGTCCAGCACCCGCTCCCACTTCTGGTCCCAGTGCAGCCGCTCCGCCTGCTCGGCCCAGAACGCCTCACGATCGCCGTCCGCGCGGTCGTACCAGTCCGCCGTGGCATTCGCCTGCCCGGCGAACTCGTCGCTCGGCGGGAAGCTGCGGCTCTCGGTGGACAGGTTGCTCAGCGTGGCGTGTTCCTCGGCCATGAGTGCCCTCCTGGTCCTGGGCGTCGGCGCCCGGCTCCACTTGCTTGGTGTTCGACGCTAGTGCGCCGGGGGGCCCAACGCACCGTCGGTCCGGACAGACCGGGCGATATCGACGGGCGGTCGACGAGGGGCCGATCGACGGCGGAGGAACGGCTCCTGCTCCGGACGAAGAGCGCAGACCGCTCGTCGCGCCGGATCCGGGTGCTGCCGTGCCGCAGTGCAGTGGAAACATGCCGGACGTGGCCGTCACCGCCGATCCGCTGGCCCCCCTGCTCGACCTGCCGGGGGTTCCCGAGGCCGTGGCCCGGGCGCGGGACGCGCTGGTCGCCGTGCACAACCACCCGGTCAACCGGCGGGGGTGGCCGGCGAGCGCCGCCGAGGCGAGCCTGCGTGCGGCGCGGGCGTCCGCCGCGCTGGACGGAGCGGCGCTCACGGCGAGCGACACCGTGGCCGACCCGGTGCTCGCGGGCGCCGTGCGGGCCGCTGAGGAGTGTGGGCGCCTGCTCGGTGCCTGGCGCAGCTCCCCCCTGCAGGCCCTCGCCCGGCTGCACGTCGTGGCCGCGGCCGACCTAGTGCCACCCGATCGGCACGAGGCGGACCTGGGCAGGCCGCGCGCAGGCGACGGCGTGGCCGCCCGGCTCGGCCTGCTCGCCGACCTCGTCACGGGCGGCACCCGGGTGCCGGCGCCGGTGCTCGTGGCGGTCGTTCACGGTGAGCTGCTCGCCCTCGCGCCGTTCCCGACGGCCAACGGTGTGGTGGCACGGGCAGCGGCCAGGCTCGCCGCGGTGGCCGCGGGCCTCGATCCGAAGGGGCTCGCCGTGCCGGAGGTCGGGCACCTGCGTCACGCCGCGCAGTACCGCGGCGCAGCCGCCGCGTTCGCAGGCGGCACCCCGGACGGCCTCCGGGACTGGGTGCTGCACTGCTGCGCGCAGTGGGAGTCCGGCGCGCGGGAAGGCACCTCGATCGCCGACGCGCGCAGCTGACCCCCGACATACGAGACGAGCGGCGCCCCCTGAGGAGCGCCGCCCGCCTGCACGGGAAGCTCGAGATCCAGGCGTGCACTACGTGTCGTGGTTGTGGCCTCGGCGTCCGGCGTCCCGGTACGCAGGCCCACGACGACATGCCTCCCGCGGCGTGCTGTGCGTGGAGCGCCCGAACTTCCCGCACGGAGCCCTTTCGGGGTGGACGGGTGCTTCTCTGCCGCACCGCCCCTGGCCGTCAGGGGTCCGTACGGCCCTTTGTAGTCGGTGACCGGGACCACAGCAAGAGCCCTCGAGAGGTGCACCGGTTCAGGCACGCAGGGTGGCGATCCGTGACCGTGGCGACACCCTCACGAACCCCAGCGGCCTCAGGAGCGCACCGGTCGCCGCCAGGCGTACCAACCCACCGCGGCCAGCGCGGCAACCGCTCCGACACCGGCCGCGGTGAGCGTGGCGCGCAGCGGAGGGCGCCGGAACCGCAACGCGACCGGATCGGCGAACGTCAGGACGGGCCAGCCGCGCAGCGCGGCCTCCCGGCGCAGCGCGCGGTCCGGGTTGACCACCGTCGGATGCCCCACCGCCTCGAGCAGCGGCAGGTCGGTGATCGAGTCGGAGTACGCGCGGCAGTCCTCGAGCCGGTACCCCTGCTCCTGCGCGAGCTGCCGCGCTGCCTGGGCCTTCTCCTCGCCGTAGCAGTAGTACTCGATCGCCCCGGTGTACCGCCCGTCCACCACGCCCATGCGCGTGGCGACGCAGCGGTCGGCTCCGACGAGAGCGGCGATCGGCTCGACGACCTCCTGACCCGACGCCGAGAGCACCACCACCTCGTCGCCGTTCGCCCGGTGCTCGGCGATCAGCTCGGTGGCCTCCGCGTAGACCAGCGGCTCGACGATGTCGTGCAGCGTCTCGGCCACGATGCTGCGGATCTGCGCCACCTCCCAGCCGGTGCACAGCGCGGTGATCCGCCTCCGCAGCAGGTCCATCGTGTTCGCGTCGGCACCGGAGAGCACCAGTAGCAACTGCGCGTAACCGCTCCGCAGGGCGGCCCGCCTGCTGATGAGCCCCTGCCGGCGGAACGGCCGGCTGAACGCGAGCGCGCTCGATCCCGCGATGATGGTCTTGTCGAGGTCGAAGAACGCCGCCGCGCCGGGGTGGGGCGGCGCCGGGGTGGGCAGCTGCGGGGGGAGCGCACCGGACACGGGGCGAGCTTGCCAGACAGGACGCGAGCCGATGGGGCGTCCTGCGCCGACACCACCCCAGATGCTTGCCCCCGGAAGCGCGCGGATGTGCTCGTCAGGGGCTACGATGGAGCTGTCCGGCTCTGTCCGGACGCGGTTCAGCTCGACCCCCCGGAGCTGAACCAACTGACGGCCCCCGCCAATCCCCCCTGGCGGGGGCCGTCCCATGTCCAGGGCTCCGACGGGCTGCCGATGATCACCGCGAGCAGATCGCGAACGCGGTGACGGCAACGGGGACGTGCGCTTCGCGCCGATCGCGAGGCGATGATCGCCGCCAGGGGCCACGCGAGCGCCGGCGGTGTGCTCCTCGCGGCCGCCCAGTGGACGGCCGCACGGCTGTGGATCGATCGGCGGTTACGAGCCGCCCCCGCTCCATTCTTCCCCACGGGTGCGACAGGAACGGGCTGGTCAGAGGCGCCTCAAACCAAGTTGTCCACATCAACCACAGGTTGTCCACAGGTTCGGTGATCGTCCGCCACGCACCCCGTCGACCGGCCACGCTGGCTCGTACCCCGGCTCGTCCGACCGGGTCCACGAGGAGGCTGTCGTGCGATCGAGAGAGATGGTGGAGCGACCGGATCCGCCGCCCCGAGGCCTGGTCATGGTGTCCGACCCCGACCTGCTCGACGCGCTGCTGCGGCTCGCCGCCGCCGCGGGGTGCGAGGTGCAGCGCGCGGTCGATCCCCCGCAGGCCCGAGCGTTCTGGAGCGATGCCCCGCTGGTGGTGCTCGACTCCGCCGCAGCCGCGCAGTGCGCCCGGGCGGGCCTGCCCCGGCGTGGCGCGGTCGTCGTCGCGGTCCGGGGTGAGCCACCGGCCTCGGTCTGGCGGCACGCGGTCGCCGTCGGGGCCGAGCACGTCATCACACTGCCCGAGGCCGAGCAGTGGCTGGTCGCCGCGCTCACCGACGCGGCCGAGGGGCCACGCACCAACGGCGCCGTGCTCGCGGTCGTCGGCGGCCGCGGTGGCGCCGGGGCGTCGGTGCTGGCCGCCGCCGTCGCCGTCACCGCGGTGCGGGAGGGCGCCCGGGCACTCCTCGTCGACTGCGACCCGCTCGGTGGCGGGCTCGACCTCGTACTCGGCGCCGAGGATCTCGGCGGGCTGCGCTGGCCCGGTATCGGGGTCGAGGGGGGCCGCGTCCCGGCCGCGGCGCTCCACGCGGCCCTCCCCTCACCCCGTGTCGGGCGCCGCGACGGCGCGCTCGGCGTCCTCTCCTGCGACCGCAGCACCCACGGTCCCGCGCCCGCGGCCGTGCGCGCCGTGGTCGAGGCCGGCAGGCGGGCCGGCGACGTCGTCGTGTGCGATCTCCCCCGCTACCCCACCGACGCCGCCACCGCTGCGCTGACGGTCGCCGACCTCGTGGCGCTCGTCGTCACCGCCGACGTCCGCTCGTCCGCCGCGGGCGCCAGGGTCGCCACGCTGCTCGGCCGGCACGGCAGGCCGGTCCGCGTCGTCGTCCGCGGTCCGGCGCCGGGCGGCGTCGAGGCCGACGAGGTGGCAAGGGCGGTGGGCGCGCCGCTGCTCGCCGCCATGCGCCCCGAGCCCGGCCTGGCACGAGCACTGGAACGCGGCGAAGCACCGCCGCGGCCGCACGGCCCGCTCGCCGGCGCGGCGCGCTCCGTGCTCACCGCGGTGCGGGCGGCGTCAGGGGCGCGGTCATGAGCACACAAGCGGGCATGGCGCCGCCGGCTCACACCGCGCCGCTCGTCGACCGCGTGCGGTCCCGGCTCGCCACCACCGGCGGCGAGCTCACCCAGGCGGCCGTCGCCGCGGCCGTGCGCGCGGAGTCCGGCGGAGTCGTCTCCGACCTCGACGTGCTGTCCGCGCTGCGGGTCCTGCGCCAGGAGTTCATCGGGGCGGGCCCGCTCGACGAGCTGCTGCGCGACCCGCGCACCACCGACGTCCTCGTCTGCGGACCGGCGTCGGTGTGGGTCGACAGAGGGGCCGGGCTCGAGCGCACCGCGGTCCGCTTCCCCGACGACGGCGCGGTCCGCCGCCTCGCCCAGCGCCTCGCGATCGCAGCGGGGCGCCGGCTCGACGACGCCAGCCCGTACGTCGACGGCTGGGTCGCCGATGCGGGCGTGCGGCTGCACGCGGTGCTGCCACCGGTCGCCGCCGACGGTACCTGCCTGTCGCTGCGCGTCCTGCGCCCGGCCGCCCACGACCTCGCGGCGCTGCGCGCATCGGGCACCCTCGACGCCACCGGCGAGGCGTTGCTGCGCGCCGTGCTCGCCGCCCGGCTCGCGTTCGTCGTGTCCGGCGGCACCGGCAGCGGCAAGACCACGATCCTCGCGGCGCTGCTCGCGGCCGTCGACCCGCACGAACGCGTGGTCTGCGTCGAGGACGCCGAGGAGCTGCGGCCGCGCCACCCGCACGTCGTGCGGCTCGTCGCCCGTCCCGCCAACATCGAGGGAGCGGGCGGGGTCACCCTGCGCGACCTCGTCCGGCAGGCGCTCCGGATGCGGCCCGACCGGCTGATCGTCGGCGAGGTGCGCGGCGCCGAGGTGTGCGATCTGCTGGCCGCCCTCAACACCGGCCACGACGGCGGCGCAGGCACGGTCCACGCCAACTCCGCGCGCGAGGTGCCGGCGAGGATGGAGGCGCTCGCCGCCACCGGCGGGTTGCCCCGCGACGCGCTCCACAGCCAGCTCGCCGCGGCCGTGCAGGTCGTGCTGCACATGCACCGGCTGCCGTCCGGGGCGCGCGTGCTCGACACCGTCGCCGTACTGGGCCGCGACCACCACTCCGACCACCACGAGGTCACCGTCCGCCCCGTGTGGAGCCGCGCGCACGGCTGGGCCGAAGCCCGCGCCGCCCTCGGCACGCTGCTCGAGGAGCGGGAGGTGAGCCTCCCGTGGTGAACGCCGCCGCCGCGTGCGCCGCCCTCGCCGCGGCCATCGCCTGCACGCCTCCGCCGCCCGCTGCCGCCCGGTTCGCCGCGCTGTGGCCGGCCGCGCGAGCCCGGCGCCTGGGCCGGCCCGGCCTCGTCGGGCCCGTCCTCCTCGGCGGGCTAGGGGGCGCCGTGCTCGCCGGCGTCGGCGGTGCGCTGGCCGGGGCGGTGGCCGCGCTCGTGGTGCGGCAGCGGCGGGCGGCCCGGCGGGCGGCGCGTGACCGGGCCACCGCCGCCGAGCAGCTGGCCGCGGCCGTCGCGCGCATCACCGACGAGCTGCGCGCCGGCAGCCATCCGGCCGCGGCGCTCGCCGGCACCGACGCCGACGGCCCGCACGCCCGGGCCGTGCTGGCACCGGCCGCGGTGGCCGCGCGCCTCGGCGACGGGATCGTGCCCGCACTGCGCCGGGGCGGCACGGGCCGTCCGGAGATCAGCGCCGACGTCGAGCGGATCGCCACGGCGTGGGCGCTCGCCGAACGGCACGGCATCCCCCTCGCCGACCTGCTCGGTCGGGCCCACGAGGACATCCGCTGGAGGGTGCGGTTCGCCGCCACCGTCCGAGCGCAGCTCGCCGGGCCACGCGCCACCGCCGGGGTACTCACCATGCTGCCGGTGCTCGGGATCGGGCTCGGGCAGCTGATCGGCGCCGACCCGCTCGGGGTGCTGCGCGGTGGCCCGCTCGGACAGGTCCTGCTGGTCATCGGTGTCGTGCTGCTGGCAGCGGGCAGCGCGTGGTCGGAGCGGATCATCGGTTCGGCGGTGCCGCGGTGACGGGCGGGCCGCCGGCCTCGTCCGGCCAGGCCGCGGCGCTCGTGCTGCTCGCCGCCGCGCTCCTCGTCGGCGGCAGCCGGCCCGGCCGCCACCGGCTCCGCGCGTTGCACGCGCCGCCGTCGCAACCGGCTCCGGACGCTCCACCGGTCCGCCCGGCATGGGTCGCGGTCGGCGCGGTGGCCGCCGGCGCGCTGGGCTGGGCGGCCGCAGGTGCCGCGGCCGGCCTGCTGCTCACCGCCGCCGCGGCCGGCGCCGGTGTCCTCGCTGTGCGGCACGCGCGGCCCGCCCGGGGGCCGGCACCGGAGCCGCACACGGAGCTCGCGGGCGGCTGGGAGCTCCTGGCCGTGTGCCTGGAAGCAGGCCTGCCCGTGGCGCTCGCCGTCACGGCGGCCGCCGAGCCACTGCGCGGCGCCGTCGGTGCACGGCTGCGCCGCACCGCGGGCCTGCTGGAGCTCGGCGCCGACGCAGCGGCGGCGTGGATCGCGGCGGAGCAGCTGCCTGCCCTCGCCACCTTCGCCCGCGCGGCGGGCCGGTCCGCGAGCACGGGGTCGGCACTCGCGCAGGTGGCCCGTGCCGAAGCCGAGCGGATCCGGTCCGGCCTGCTCGACACGGCGCAGGCGAAGGCCCAGCGCGCCGCCGTGCTCATCACCGCGCCGCTCGGCGTGTGCTTCCTCCCGGCCTTCCTGGTCCTGGGCATCGCCCCCGTCGTCGTCGGCCTCGCCGGCGAGGTGCTCGCCAACTGGTGAGCGCCGCAAACCCACGAGATAGAGGAGAAACCGATGATCCAGCTCCGCCCCGTCCGCCCGTTCCCCGTCCGCCGGTTCTGCGCGGCGCTGCCGCCTCGGCTGCGCAGGCTCGGCCGCGACGACCACGGCATGAGCACGGTCGAGTACGCGATAGGCACGGTCGCCGCCGCGGCCTTCGGAGCGCTGCTCTACACCGTGGTCACCGGCGACTCGATCCTCACGGCGCTCACCGGGCTCGTCGAGCGCGCCCTCACGGTCACGTTCTGATGGGACCGCGGGCACCGGGCCGTGCCGGCCATGCCGACAGCGACGGTGGAGCCGTCACCGTCGAGGCGGCGCTGGCGCTGTGCAGCCTCGCGGTGTTCCTCGTCGTGGCGGTCGGCGCGATCGCCGCGGCGGGCGGGTCGATCCGATGCGTCGACGCCGCCCGCGAGCTCGCCCGGCTGGCGGCTCGCGGTGAGGCCGACCGGGGCCGCACCGTCGCGGCCCAGCTGGCACCGTCCGGCGCCCGTCTGGCGCTGCGCGCCGAAGGCGACCTCGTGGTCGCCGAGGTCACGGCCGACGTCCTGCACCCCCTTCCGGTGCGGATCGGGAGCCGCGCCGTGGCCGCACTCGAGCCGGGAGCCGCGCCGCCATGAGCCAGGCCGCCACGAGCCACCGGCACGGTGCCCACGACGTCCGCGACCGGGGCAGCGCCACCGTCTGGGCGGCGCTGGGCATCGCGGTGATCATGACAGTGTTCGCTGTCGGGTTGCACCTGGTCGCCGCGGTGATCGCCCGGCACAGGGCCGAGGCGGCCGCAGACCTCGCCGCGCTGGCGGCCGCCGGACTCGCCGTCGAGGGCGCGGAGACGGCGTGCCGCCGGGCCGGGGAGGTGGCGGGGGCGATGGGCGGCACGGTCGCCTCCTGCCGGCTGGTCGGTTGGGACGCGCTCGTGGAGGTCCGCGTGGCGGTCGCGGTCACGATGCCCGGCATCGACGACGCCACGGGCCGGGCGCGCGCCGGACCGGTCCCGGCAGCCGGCTCCGTCGAGCCGCGACCCCCCGCTGCCGGCGGCACGCCGCCGAACGCACCAGCAGCGGCTCACCCGGTCGGGGCCCGGTGCAGCGGCAGACACGCACCCGTCACGACGAGCGGTCGACCGACACGGCCGGGCGGGACCACCTGCCCTCTGATCAGCGGACACGTTGCTTCGCGCAGCCGCCCGGCGACTCGGCGCACAACGGCAACGCTCGTCGTCACACCAGTACCGATCAGCGACACGCACTGGAAACGGAGGGATACCAAGCGCCTACTGGAGGCAGTCCCCGGGCGGGTTCGCCCGGCCGGACCCCGGAAGTCGCTCCCCAGACTGCGGTGGGGCCGGACCGTCGAAACCGACGCCCACCCCGCATCCGGCCCACCGCGCGCCGACCGTCGCCGGCCGGCCCGGCCCCCGACGTGGCCGGCCGGCGACGGTCTACCTCGAGGCCAAGCCCATCGAAGGGCCGGGCCGCCGGGCGGGAGCACCGGCAGCCGCGGGCGACTCGCCCAACGCGCCGAGCACCACGTCGAGCACGGCCAGGGCCCCCGACTTGTCCAGTGGGGCGTTGCCGTTGCCGCACTTCGGCGACTGCACGCAGGACGGGCACCCGGTGCGGCACTCGCAGTCGGCGATCGCGGCTCGGGTGGCGGCCAGCCAGCGACCCAGCACCGCGTGCCCGCGCTCGGCGAAACCGGCGCCGCCGGGATGGCCGTCGTGCACGAACACGGTGGGCCGTCCCGTGTGCGGGTGCAGTGCGGTGGACATGCCGCCGACGTCCCAGCGGTCGCAGATGGCGAAGAGCGGCAGGAGCCCGATGGCGGCGTGCTCGGCCGCGTGCAGTGCACCGGGGATCCGGATCGGCGGCACCCCGGCCGCCACGAGCGCCTCCTCGTCCACGTCGTACCAGACCCCGCGGGTGCGCAGCACCTGCTCGGGCAGGTCCAGCGGCACGGTCGCGAGCACCGTGCCGTCCGGGGCGCGGCGCAGGTACTCCACCACCTGGGAGGTCACCGTCACCTCGCCGAACGACACCCGCACCGGCCCGAGGTCGCGGTGGGCGAGCACGCGCGCCACCTCGACGTCTGCCGTGGACCGGGCGTCGGTGCGGAACCCCGGGTCGGCCGCCGCCACCACGGCCACGCCCGCCTCGAGGTCCAGCTCCTGCACGAGGTAGGTCTCGCCGCGGTGCAGGTACACGGCGCCGGAGTGCACGGTCGCGGGGGCGGAGGCGCCGTCGGCCGTCCCGAGCATGCGGCCGGTCCCGGCCTCCACCACGGCCACCTGACCGAGGCCGGAGCCCCTGATGTCCACCGCGCCGGCGGGGCGCTCCCTGGTGGAGGGCCAGTACCAGCCGGTCGGCCTCCGCCGCAGCACCCCGTCGGCCACGAGCTCGTCGAGCACCGCAGCGGCGGCGGAGCCACCGAAGACGTCGCGCACGTCGTCCTCGGTCAGGGGCAGCTCGGCAGCGGCGCAGACGAGCTGCGGGCCCAGCACGTACGGGTTCCCCGGATCGAGCACGCAGCCCTCCACCGGGGCGCCGAGGAGGGCTTCCGGGTGGTGCACGAGATAGGTGTCCATGGGGTCGTCGCGCGCCACGAGCACCACGAGGGCCTCGTCACGAGCCCGGCCGGCACGCCCGGACTGCTGCCAGAACGACGCGCGGGTGCCCGGGAAGCCGGCCACCACCACGGCGTCGAGGCCTGCGATGTCCACGCCGAGCTCGAGTGCGTTGGTGGTGGCCATCCCGAGGAGCTCGCCGCCGGCCAGCGCGGCCTCGAGCGCACGCCGCTCCTCGGGGAGGTAGCCACCGCGGTAGGCGGCCACGCGGGGTGGGAGGCCGGGGTCGACGTCGGCGAGCAGCCGTTGGGCGGTGAGCGCCGCCACCTCCGCGCCGCGCCGGGAGCGCACGAACACGAGCGTGCGCGCACCCTCGAGCACCAGGTCGGCGAGCATCCGCGCGGCCTCCCCACCGGCGGGCCTGCGCACCGGTGCTCCGTTCTCACCGGTCAGCTCGGGGAGCAGGGGTGGCTCCCACAGGGCCACGGTGCGCCCCGCTGCGGGCGATCCGTCCTCGGTCACCGCCGCGACCTGCCTCCCGGTGAGCCGCGCTGCGAACGCCGCGGGCTCGGCCACCGTGGCCGATGCGAGCACGAGCGTGGGACGCGAGCCGTAGCGCGCACACACCCGCAGGAGCCTGCGCAGCAGCAGGGCCACGTGCGAACCGAACACGCCGCGGTAGGTGTGGCACTCGTCCACCACCACGAACTGCAGCCTCCGCAGGAACATCGCCCACTGGCTGTGCCTCGGCAGCATCGCGCGGTGCAGCATGTCCGGGTTGCTGAACAGCCAGCGGCCGTGGCGGCGGGCCCAGTCGCGCGCGTCGGTGGGGGTGTCGCCGTCGAACGGGGCCGGGCGCACGTCGGGCACCGCGAGCGCGTCGAGCGCCCGCAGCTGATCGGCTGCGAGCGCCTTGGTGGGCGAGAGGTAGAGGGCGGTGGCCTTGGGGTCGTGGGCGAACCGCGCGAGCACGGGCAGCTGGTAGGCGAGCGACTTGCCCGACGCCGTCCCGGTGGCCACCGCCACGTCGCGGCCCGCCCAGGCCAGCTCGGCGGCCTCGGCCTGGTGGGTCCACGGGGCCGGCACTCCCTGGCGCTGCCACGCCTCGCGCAGCCCGGGCGGCACCCACCCCGGCCAGGGCGCGGTCCGCCCGGCCCGCGACGGGAGCCGCACGGCGTGCCGCAGCGGGGTCGCGTCGCCGGCGGAGGGCGCCTCGGATCCGGCGAGCACCCGGCGCAGCAGCGCCTCGCCCCGCCCCTCCGGTTCGCGCACGTCACCCACGGTGCCCGAGGTTGGCACACCACACCGACGTCCACCCCGCCGGTGCCTGCGAGGCCTGCGGTTCGACCATGCGGCGGTGAGGGGACTCACTGCGCGGTGTCGAAAGCCACACACTTACACTGCACGCGCCTGTACCGCGCCCACGTGGGGCGACGGGTTTCTCCAGACGCCAGGGTTGCCGTCCGTGTTCCCTGGCCCATTTCATTACTGACCAGGAGGACGGATGTACGTGTCCACCCTCGCCGCGAGCGATCTGACGCTCGCGGGGGGCGACTACGCCATCGTCGGCGTGGTCGCGGTGGTCGCGCTCGCCGCACTGGCCATCGGCTTCGTCCTGCTCCGGGAGGTTCTCGCTGCCGGCGAGGGCACCTCCAAGATGCAGGACATCGGTCGAGCGGTCCAGGAAGGCGCCGCGGCGTACCTCAACCGCCAGTTCCGCACGCTCGGCATCTTCGTCGTGATCGTGTTCGTACTGCTGTTCGCCCTGCCGGGCGACATCGGCGAGCGCGTGGGGCGGTCGATCTTCTTCGTCATCGGCGCCGTGTTCTCCGCGACAATCGGATACCTGGGCATGTGGCTCGCCACCCGGGCCAACATCCGGGTCGCCGCCGCCGCCCGCGAGGAGGGCGGCCGCGAGAAGGCCATGCGCATCGCGTTCCGCACCGGCGGCGTGGTGGGCATGTTCACCGTCGGCCTCGGCCTGTTCGGTGCCGCGGTCGTGGTGCTCGTCTACACCGGCCAGGCCCCGAAGGTGCTCGAAGGCTTCGGGTTCGGGGCCGCGCTGCTCGCGATGTTCATGCGTGTCGGCGGTGGCATCTTCACCAAGGCCGCCGACGTCGGCGCCGACCTCGTCGGCAAGGTCGAGCAGGGCATCCCCGAGGACGACCCGCGCAACGCGGCCACGATCGCCGACAACGTGGGCGACAACGTCGGCGACTGCGCCGGCATGGCCGCCGACCTGTTCGAGTCGTACGCGGTCACCCTGGTCGCCGCGTTGATCCTGGGCACGGCGGCGTTCGGCCAGCAGGGCCTGCTGTTCCCGCTGATCGTGCCGGCCATCGGTGTGCTCACCGCCGTCGTCGGTGTCTACATCACGCGCGCCCGGGAGGGCGAGGGCGGCCTCAAGGCCATCAACCGCAGCTTCTACATCTCCGCGGTCATCTCGGCCGTGCTGTGCGTGATCGCCGCCTTCGTGTACCTGCCGTCGAGCTTCGACGCGCTGACCTCGCCGAGCGACGCCAGCGTCGTCACCGCCATGGCCGGCTCCGACCCGCGCGTGATCGCATCGGTCGCGGTGATCATCGGCATCGTGCTGGCCGGCGTGATCCTCTGGCTCACCGGCTACTTCACCGGCACCGAGGACAAGCCGGTCAAGACGGTGGGCGAGTCCTCGCTCACCGGTGCGGCCACCGTCATCCTCGCCGGAATCTCGATCGGCTTCGAGTCGGCCGTCTACACCGCGCTCGTGATCAGCGCGGCGGTGTTCGGGGCGTTCACGCTCGCCACCGGGTCGATCACGGTGGCGCTGTTCGCCGTGGCGCTCGCCGGCACCGGCCTGCTCACCACGGTCGGCGTGATCGTCGCGATGGACACCTTCGGCCCGGTCTCCGACAACGCGCAGGGCATCGCCGAGATGTCCGGCGACGTCGAGGGCGACGGGGTCGGCATCCTCACCGAGCTGGACGCGGTGGGCAACACCACCAAGGCCATCACGAAGGGCATTGCGATCGCCACGGCGGTGCTCGCCGCCACGGCCCTGTTCGGGTCCTACCGCGACGCGATCAACCAGGCGCTCACCGAGGCAGGCGGCACGCTCGCCGACGCGGGCACCGCGTTCGCCTTCGAGGTGTTCGCGCCAAACACGCTCGTCGGTGTGATCATCGGTGCGAGCGTCGTGTTCATGTTCTCCGGGCTCGCGATCAACGCCGTCACGCGCGCGGCGGGAGCGATCGTGTTCGAGGTCCGCCGGCAGTTCCGGGAGGACCCCGGGATCATGGAGGGCACCGTCCGCCCCGAGTACGGCCGCGTCGTGGACATCTGCACCCGCGACTCGCTGCGCGAGCTGGCCACCCCCGGCCTGCTGGCGATCTTCGCGCCGATCGCCGTCGGCTTCGGCCTCGGCGTGGGCCCGCTCGCGGGGTACCTCGCAGGCGCCATCGCTACCGGCACCCTGATGGCCATCTTCCTGGCCAACTCGGGTGGCGCGTGGGACAACGCGAAGAAGCTCGTCGAGGACGGTCACCACGGTGGCAAGAACTCGCCTGCGCACGAGGCCACCGTCATCGGTGACACCGTCGGCGACCCGTTCAAGGACACCGCGGGCCCGGCCATCAACCCGCTGATCAAGGTGATGAACCTGGTCTCGGTGCTGATCGCCCCGGCCATCGTGACGTTCTCGGTCGGCGACTCGGCATCCACCCCGATCCGCATCGTGATCGCGCTGGTCGCCGTGGCGATCATCGTCGGGGCGGTCGTGGTGTCGAAGCGCCGTTCCACCTCCATCGCCGACACCCCGGCGGAGAGCACGGTCAGCTGAGCGCATCTGCCCAACCGGAGGCCGTTCACCCGTACGGGTGGACGGCCTCCGTCGTTGGAAGGGCAAGCGCCAGCCCCGGGAGGACTCATGAGAACGCGCAGGATCAGCTGCACCGCCGCCGCGCTCGCGGCGCTCGTCGCCGGGTGCGGCGGCCCCGCCGCGCCGAGCGAGCAGGCCGTGGCCTGGACCGACCAGGTGTGCGAGGCGCTCTCCGGCTTCACCCGGGCAGCCACGACGAGCCCGCACATCAACCGCGGCGATCCGGCGGCCGCGGTGCAGGAGCTGGATCGGTACCTCGGGGCGACGTCCGAGGAGCTGCAGCGTTCCCTCACCGCGCTGGACGGCGTCGGCTCGTCCCCCGTCGACGGCGGCGACGACTACGTCGGCCGCCTCGAGGAGGCCCTGCGCGGCATCCGGGGCGGTTTCGAGGCGGCGCGCACCCAGCTCGCCACCGTCGACGTGTCCGATCCGGCGCAGTTCGCGACGGCCGTCCCGGCGGCGCTGGCTCCGTTGCAGGAGCTGCACAACCTCCCCGCGCCCACGGAGGGGATGCGCGCGAGCGAGGAGCTCGGTGCGGCGAGCGAGCAGGCCGGGAGCTGCCGGCAGCTCCGCGTGACCACCACACCGGCGGGCTGATGGAGGACACCGCTCGTCGCTGCGGTCGGAGGGCTCCTGTGGAGCGCGCGCGGCGGACGGGCACACTGTCGGGTGACCGTGTCCTCAGCGCCGGGAGCAGCCGAATGCCCCGTATCACCCCGCCCGCCTTCCTCCTTCCGGCCGTCGCGGCCCTGGCGCTCAGCGGTGGTTGCACCACCGCCGTGTCGGGAGCCGCCTCCGCCGACAGCGTGGCAGCCGGGCAGGGCACCGTGGCGTGGGTCGACCAGATCTGCGGCTCGCTCCTGCCGTACCTCAAAGCGGCGGCATCGCCGCCGAAGCCGGCCGCGGCGCCGGATGCGGCGACCCTGGTGCGGGACATCGACGACTGGCTCACCGAGTCGGAGAAGAGTGCCGGCACGGCGATCAGCGGGATGGACGCGGCCGGGCCGGCGCCCATCGCGGGCGGCGACGAGATCGTCGGTCGGTTGAGCAGCACGCTGAAGACGATGCAGGCGTCCTACCGGGACGCCCGTGCGCGCATCGAACGCGTCGACATCAACAACCGGCAGGAGCTGCAGCGCGAGGTGCCCGCCGCGGTCGAGTCGGTGAAGCGGCTCGCGAGCAGCCCGATGGCCGACCTGCAGCGCTATCCCGAGCTCGCGCAGGCGGGCAAGGAGGCAGCCGGCTGCCAGCAGATCGCGCGTGAAGTCGGGAGGTGACCGCATGACCCGCTCGTCCCGGCGCGGGTGCGCTCTGATCGGGGTCCTGGCCACTGCGGTGCTGCTCACCGCAGGTTGCACCACCACGGTCGACGGCTCAGCGGCCGCCGACTCGTCGCCGGTGCCGGCAGAAGGCCCGGGAAGCGATCCGGCCGCGTGGGCCGATCGCGTCTGCGGCGCGGTCCTGAGCTTCGCCGTGCCCGCCACGTCCGCGCCGGACTTCTCGCGCACGAGCGACCTCCCAGCCGTCCAGCGCACGGTCAGCTCCTACCTGGAGACCGTCGTCAGGGGGGCCCAGCAGGGCCAGACGCGGCTCGCGGAGGCGGGCCGGGCACCGGAGCCCGGAGGCGACGAGGCCGCCCGCCGAGCACGGGATGCGCTGGGGAAGCTCGAGAAGGACCTCGGCGGCGCCAAGACCACGGTGGACGCCATGAACCCGGACGATCCCGCGGCCTTCATGGCGACCCTTGCACAGGTGGAGTCGAAGGTGTCGGCGGTCACCCCGCCGAACCCGCTCGGCGACCTCACCGCCGCGCCCCGCCTGTTCCGGGCAGCGGAAGGTGCGGCGCAGTGCCGGCGACTGTCGGCACTGGCGACGGGTGCGCCCCGCTGAGCAGAACGGATCGGCGCGTCCCGGTACCACACATCGAACAGGTGTTCTACTCTGCGCTGCGTGTCGCAGCTGTCGATGTTCTCAGCGGAGGCGCGGCCGCCACAGGTGAGCGACCTGGCGGGGCTGCTCTGCGGTCCGGGGCAGATCGCGCGGTTCGGAGCCGGTGACCAGGCCAGGCTCTCGATCGTCCTGCCCGATCCCGCCCGCGCGCCCGCGGTCGGCACCGCGTGCGCGGCAACCGGCATCCCGGTCACCACCGTCCGCACGGAGTCGGGTGCGCTCGCCCTGCGCACGGCGTTCCGGTGCGACCTGGTGGGCCTGGCGAAGGCGTGGACGCGGGGAGCGCCGAAATGCGTTCCGGAGGGATGGCAACTCGACGGCCCGACGTTACGCATGTGGGCACTTGCGGCGGGCCGTCCCGATGGGAGGGGTGGCTACCTGCTGGACCTCGACCCGGACGCCCCCGAGACGCACCTGCCGCTCATCGCGGCCGCCACCCGGGCGGGCCTTCCGCCTGCTCGCGTGGGGGACGGAGCGGCCCTGCGGATCAGCGGCACGCGCCGCGTCGCACGGCTGGTGGAGCTGGTCGGGCCGGTCCCGCCGGGGGCCGCGACGGCCGAGTGGCCACGGTACTGGGGTAGAACGGCGTCTTGACGGGATGGTTAGGCTCGCGCGGCGTAGGTCGGCAGCACGTCGGTCCCTCCCCGGTTCCGCAGCTGAATGTGACGAGCGTGACACAGCGGGTGGGTGTGCGAACGCAGGGTTCCGGCGAAAGCCGGTTCCAGGGCCACGCATACTCGGTGTCCTGGCCCCCCGTGCAGCCGGCGCGGCGGGCATCGGGGACGTCCGGTGCGCGTGCCGACGGCAGGCGCTCGCGGCACGTCCGTAGACGATGGAGTAGGACCAGGTGGCAACCGGAACGACGAGTGCGAAGCCCGCGACCGAAAAGGGCACGGGCGGTGGCCGCACGGCGGGCGGCGGCCGGGGTACCGGCACGTCCACCGGCCCCGCCAACGGGCGGCCGCTGCGACGGTTGGTGATCGTCGAGTCCGGCACGAAGGCCAAGAAGATCCAGCAGTACCTCGGCCGCGACTACGTAGTGGAGGCCTCGGTCGGGCACATCCGCGACCTGCCGCGCGGGGCGGCCGACGTCCCGGCCAAGTACAAGGGCGAGCCGTGGGCCCGGCTGGGCGTCGACGTCGACAACCAGTTCGCGCCGCTCTACGTCATCACGCCGGAGAAGAAGGGCAAGGTCGCCGAGCTCAAGGACGCTCTGAAGTCGGTCGACGAGATCCTGCTCGCCACGGACCCCGACCGCGAGGGCGAGGCCATCGCCTGGCACCTGCTCGACACGCTCAAGCCGAAGATCCCGGTGCGCCGGATGGTCTTCCACGAGATCAGCGAGTCGGCCATCCGCGCGGCCGTCGAGAACCTGCGCGATCTCGACCACGACCTCGTCGACGCGCAGGAGACCCGACGCATCCTGGACCGCCTCTACGGCTACGAGGTCTCCCCCGTGCTGTGGAAGAAGGTCATGCCGAAGCTCTCGGCGGGCCGGGTGCAGTCGGTGGCCACGCGGATCATCGTGCAGCGCGAGCGCGAGCGGATGGCGTTCGTCCCGGCGTCCTACTGGGACATCGCCGCACAGATGGACGCGGGCGCCGAGGCCTCTCCGCGGCAGTTCCCGGCGCGGCTGGTCGCCGTCGACGGGATCCGGGTCGCCACGGGCCGCGACTTCGGCGCCGACGGGCAGCTGAAGAACTCGGGCCGGAAGGACGCCGCCCGGGCGCTGGACGAGGCGAGCGCGCGCCGGCTCGCGGAGGCGCTGCAGGATCGCGACCTCGCGGTCGAGTCCGTCGAGTCGAAGCCCTACACGCGCAAGCCGTACGCGCCGTTCATGACCTCCACGCTGCAGCAGGAGGCCGGCCGCAAGCTGCGGTTCTCGGCCGACCGCACGATGCGCAGCGCGCAGCGCCTCTACGAGAACGGCTACATCACCTACCTGCGCACCGACTCCACGACGCTGTCGGAGACGGCCATCCAGGCGGCGCGCACCCAGGCCCGCGAGCTGTACGGCGCCGAGTACGTCTCGCCGCAGCCGCGGCAGTACACGCGCAAGGTGAAGAACGCGCAGGAGGCCCACGAGGCCATCCGGCCCGCGGGCGACACCTTCCGCACGCCCGGTGAGATCGCCCGTGAGGTCGACGGTGACGACTTCCGGCTCTACGAGCTGATCTGGCAGCGCACGGTGGCCTCGCAGATGGCCGACGCCCGCGGCACCACCGTGAGCGTCCGGATCTCCGGGACGGCCGCCACCGGCGAGGACGTCACGTTCGCCGCGTCGGGCCGGACGATCACGTTCGCCGGCTTCCTCAAGGCCTACGTCGAGACGCTCGACGAGGGCAGCGACGGCCAGGCCGACGACGCCGAGTCGCGGCTGCCCGAGCTGGTGAAGGGGCAGCCGCTCACGGCGGCCGAGCTGCGCCCGGAGGGCCACACCACCAGCCCGCCCGCGCGCTACACGGAGCCGAGCCTGATCAAGGCGCTCGAGGACCTCGGCATCGGCCGTCCCTCGACGTACTCGTCGATCATCAAGACCATCCAGGACCGCGGCTACGTGTGGAAGAAGGGGCAGGCACTCGTGCCGTCCTGGATCGCGTTCGCCGTGGTGGGGCTGCTGGAGCACCACTTCGGCCGGCTGGTCGACTACGACTTCACCGCCGCGATGGAGGACGAGCTCGACGCGATCGCGCAGGGCACCCAGCGCCGCACCGAATGGCTGTCGGGCTTCTACTTCGGCGCCGACCAGGGCCGTGAGGGCTCGGTCGCGCGCTCCGGTGGCCTGAAGAAGCTGGTGGGCGTCAACCTCGAGGAGATCGACGCCCGCGAGATCAACTCCGTGCCGGTGTTCGACGACGTCGTGGTGCGCGTCGGCCGCTACGGGCCCTACCTCGAGCGCGTGCGGGACGGCGAGTCGCAGCGGGCCAACCTGCCCGACGACCTGCCGCCGGACGAGCTCACGCCCGAGGTCGCCGAGCAGCTGTTCGCCGTGCCGCAGGAGGGGCGCTCGCTGGGCGTCGACCCGGTCACCGGGCACGAGATCGTGGCCAAGGAGGGCCGCTACGGGCCCTACGTCACCGAGATCCTCCCGGACCCGGAGGCGCCGGCCGAGACCAACGGCCGGAAGAAGGCCCCCGCGAAGCCCAAGCCGCGCACGGGCTCGCTGTTCAAGTCGATGACCACCGAGTCCGTCACGCTCGATGAGGCGCTGAAGCTGCTCTCGCTGCCGCGGCTGGTGGGCACCGATCCGGAGAGCGGTGAGGAGATCACCGCCCAGAACGGCCGCTACGGGCCGTACCTGAAGAAGGGCACCGACTCGCGTTCGCTCGCGGGCGAGGAGCAGCTGTTCACGGTCACCCTCGACGAGGCGCTCGAGCTGTACAAGCAGCCCAAGCAGCGGGGCAGGCGCACGGCGGCGGCCACCCCGGCGCTGCGCGAGCTCGGCAAGGACTCCGCCACCGGCAAGCCGATGGTGATCAAGGACGGCCGGTTCGGCCCGTACGTGACGGATGGCGAGACCAACGCATCGCTCCGCAAGGGCGACGAGGTCGAGAAGATCACCGACGAGCGGGCGAGCGAGCTGCTGGCCGAGCGCAGGGCTAAGGCCGGCACCACCACCAAGAAGGCACCGGCCCGCCGCAAGGCGGCACCGCGCAAGAAGGCGGAAGCCAAGAGCTGAGGCAACGCTGGGGAGCCGTGGCTACGGCTCCCCAGCGTTCTCGCGGGTCAGGTGAGGAGCGACCGCACCGCGGCCGCGAGGCGCTTGCCGTCGGCCCGCCCGGCGGCGGCAGCGGTGGCGTGCTTCATGACCTGCCCCATCTGGCGGGGACCGGGCCGCTCGCCGAGCTCGGCCGCGGTCTGCTCGACGGCAGCGCGAGCGATCTGGGTGAGCTCGTCGTCGGACAGCTGGGCCGGCAGGTAGCGGGCCAGCACCTCGCCCTCCGCGCGCTCCTGGGCGGCCAGCTCGTCGCGGCCGGCGCCGGCGAACGCCTCGGCCGACTCGGCGCGCTTCTTGGCCTCCTTGCGGATGATCGCGAGCACCTCGTCGTCGTCGAGCTGACGCGCGGCGTCGCCCGCCACCTCGGCGTTGCCGATGGCCGTCAACGTCATCCGGAGGGTGGCCTTCACCAGCTCGTCCCGGGACTTCATCGCCGCGGTCAGATCGGACCGCAGCCGCTCCTTGAGGGTGCTCACGGGAGCGCACGCTAATGCACTCACCGTCCGACGTACGCTGCAGTTGTGAACAGCTGGGCTCGGCTCGCGCTGGGCGCGACCACCACCGGTGCGGCCACCCTCGCGTACTCGGCGGGTATCGAACGCCGGTGGTGGACCCTCCGGCAGAAGACGCTCCCGGTGCTCGCGGAGGGCGCGCGCCCGCTGCGCGTGCTGCACATCTCGGACCTGCACCTGACACCGCGGCAGCACAGCAAGCAGCGCTGGGTGGCCCAGCTCGCCGAGCTGGAGCCCGACCTCGTCGTCAACACGGGCGACAACCTCGCCCACCCGCGCGCCGTGCCGGCCGCCGTCGCCGCGCTCGGCCCGCTGCTCGACATCCCGGGCCTCTTCGTCTTCGGCAGCAACGACTACTTCGGTCCGAAGCCGAAGAACCCCGCGCGTTACCTCGTGAAGAGCTCCCGCCGCAGCCACGGCGAGCCGCTGCCGTGGCGCGACCTGCGAGCCGCGCTCCTGGAGCGGGGTTGGCACGACGCAACGCACGCCCGAGTGGACCTCACCGTGGGCGGGCTCGAGGTGGCCGCGGCGGGGGTGGACGACCCGCACCTCGGCCTCGACCGCTACGACCGCGTCGCAGGCCGCCGCGACGGAGCCGCCCTGCGCCTCGGCCTCACCCACTCCCCCGAGCCGCGGGTCCTCGACCGGTTCGCCGCTGACGGCTACGACCTCGTCCTCGCCGGCCACACGCACGGCGGCCAGCTGCGCGTCCCGGGCATCGGCGCGCTCGTCACGAACTGCGGAATCGACCGCTCCCGCGCCCGCGGCGCGTCCCGCTGGGGCGCCCACACGTGGCTGCACGTGTCGGCCGGACTGGGCACGTCCCCGTTCGCCCCGGTGCGCTTCGCCTGCCCCCCGGAGGCCAGCCTGCTCACCCTCGTGCCACGCCCGTCGCTCGCAGCCGCGGCCAGGGCCACCCCTGCGTCGGCGCCTGCGGACGTCAGCTAGACTCATCCGCGGCCCACCGGGGCCATCGGGGTGTGGCGCAGCTTGGTAGCGCGCTTCGTTCGGGACGAAGAGGTCGCAGGTTCAAATCCTGTCACCCCGACCAGGAAGTCCAGGTCAGGGCCGGTTCTCCTAGAGGAGAGCCGGCCCTGGTCTTGTTCCAGGGCTCGGTCGGGAGAGTCCTGGGAGAGGGTCTTGGTGGCCGGGGCCCGGGATGGGACGCGGGCCGTCACCCATAGTCGATCTTCAGCCCACGCGCTCGCGCCGCGCGCACCATGTACGTGTCGACCTCGTACGAACGGCGATAAACCGACGGATACACCTCGCTCCACCAACCGCCCCTCGCCGAAAGCTCGTACCAGTGCGAACTATCCAGGGTGATGGACAGCCTCCGCACGCGGACGATCTCGGCCCAGCTCACGTGCGTCAGCCGCATGCGACCGTTGCGCAGGATGAAGCCGCGGGCGAAACCGTAGAAGCGCACGTGGCGGGATCGCGGGTTCGGGATCTGCACGCACACGAACAGCAGAAAGGCCGCCGGACCCGCATACAGCACGAGTTCCCACCCGTACGTGTCGCGCGCGACAGCGGTCATGATCTTGTCGACAGCGGCCCACGTCATGGAGATCGCGCCGAGGATGAATATCACGCCGACGATTCCGCCCAGCCGCTTCGGCAGGCACGTCAGCGTGTGCGGGCCGAGGTCGGCCTCCGCTGCGAGCGCCGCTACGTCGGCGGGTAGAGCCTCGGCCTCGTCGGTCGTGTTCATCGCATCTCCGATACCGAGTGTCGTCCGTCTCGCACAGGACGACACGCGGCACCCGCAGAAGGTTGGGGTGACGGCGATCCATGCCGCTGGGCCCCACGATCCACGGCTTCCCGACCGAGGGCTTCGACGTGACGTCGGGGCTCAGGGGCGCTGGTAGTGCAGTGCGACCGCCCCGGATGAGGGGAACGCCGTCGCGCTGGCGAGTTGCCATGTGGACGCGTAGCCGTCGGGGAGCGGTCGAAGCCCACCACCGAGAGTCGCCGGCACCACCGTCAGGTAGAGGTCGTCGACCAGGTCCTCCTCCAGCAGGGTTCGGATGATGCTCGCGCTGTTCAGGACCAGGATGTCCCGGCCCGGTCCACTCTTGAGGGCCCGTACCTCGGCTGCCGCATCGCGAGAAATCCGGGCGTTGGTCCATTCCGCCTTCTCGAGGTCGTCCTGCTCCAGGGTCGAGGAGAAAACGATCTTCTCTACCGTGGCCAGCCAGTTCCCGAGATCACGGGTGCGGGCCGAGCTGGTCGGGTCGTTCGTGATCGCAGGCCACACGGAGGTGAAGCCTTCCCAGTTCGTCCTGCCCAGCAGCGCGGTGCTCACGCCCCGCCAGATCCCTTCGTAGTAGAGCTCGCTCTGGCCGCTCGTGATGTGCTCCATGGCCCAGCTCATGTCGTCCTGGGGTCCGGTGCTGCTGTACCCGTCCATCGACACCGTCACTTCGGCGCCGACCTTGCGGGCCGCTCCAGCGCTCGTGATCTCCGACATGTGAATCTCCATCCGTCGTTCGGTGATCACCAACGTAAGGACGGGCGGCACTGCAGGCACCCGTGTCGGCCACGTGTTCAGCACCTGACCGCCACCTCCGCAGCGCGACCGCAGCAGCCGTCGAGGTGACGTTGATCGAGTATCGGAGCGGTCTCACGAGTTGCTCTCCCTTGCTGCGCACCACACGATTTCGCTGTGACGTCGGACGGGCATTCGGGACGCACAGCGGGCCCACTAAGGTCGCGGCGTGATGAAGCCTGCTGGTGACGAGCTTCGACCGGACGGTTGCGAGCCAACGGCCGGGTATCCGCGCCAGGAGCAGCTGATCGATGTCCGGCGGATCGATCGGCCGGACGCGGTCGTCGTGGCCGTCAGCGGCGCGGTCGACATCCTCACCGCACCCCGGCTGAGGGCCGCGGTCGCAGTTGCCCTGGAGCGCCCGGACGGCCGCCCGGTGCTCGTCGACCTCACCGACGTGAAGTTCTTCGGTTCGCCGGGGCTGAACGTGCTGGCCGAGAGTGCCGAGCAGGCGTCCGCGAAGCCGGGGTTCCAGCCGCTGCGCGTGGTGGTCGACAGCAACCGCCCCGTTCTGCGGCCGATCGAGCTCACGGGCTATGACGCGATCCTCGCCCTGTACCACGACATCGAGGACGCCGTCAGTGGTAAGTCGTTCAACTAGCGGGTAGTAGTCAAGCGCTGATCCCCGCACAAAGGCCGAAGGACCGTGATGCCGCCATCTGAGCAGGACGAGCGGTCAGGTGGCATACCTCAGCCGCTACCAGACGGAGCAGCACGGACGGTCGCGGCCGCAGAGCTCCACTTCGAGCTGGTCCCGGAACTGGTGGCACCGTCGATCGCGCGCGATCGGTTCGAGCGGTGGTTGCGCGACCTGCGCTGGCCGAACGGGCAGAGCGAGGACCTGGTGCTCGCGCTCAGCGAGGCGGTCAGCAACAGCATCGAGCACGGCTACGGGGTGCACGCCGGGCAGGCTCGGCCGGACCTCGCCGAGGCAACCGTGGAGGTGCGGGCCCGGGTGCTGGCCGAGGAGAGCGGCCGGCGCCGGATCGCGCTCACCGTTCGCGACCACGGGCGCTGGCGTGAGCCGGTCGGACCTGCGCACTTCCGCGGGCACGGCCTCAGCATCATCCGCGCCTGCGCCGACCGGTTCAGCATCGACGGCAACGCGGGCGGCACCACCCTGACGCTCGTCACCCGAGCCGCGCCACCTTCGCCCGAGGCGCGCTGACCCGACCGGGGCGAGCGATGAATCTCCGCGGCTCCGCGCGACTCACCTGTCGGACGCTCTGGTCCCGGGTGGAGGAGAAATCGTGGGAGATGTCTGGCCGCTGGTGCACGCGGAACGCGCAGCGCTCGTCGAGGACCTCGAGCGCCTCGACGAACGCAGCTGGGAAGTGCCCTCGCTCTGCCCCGGGTGGACGGTGCACGACGTCGTCGCGCATCTCGTCGACTCGGCCAGGACGACGCGCATCGGCTTCGTGGTCGCGCTGGCCCGGGCCGGGTTCGACTTCGATCGGCTGAACGCCCGCGGGGTGGAGCGCGAGCGCGGGGCCACACCGCAGGAGACCTTGGAACGGCTCCGCAGGGTGGCACCACGCACGTCGCGCCCTCCGGCGCCCATCGACACCCGCCTCGTCGAGGAGGTCGTCCACGGCGAGGACATCCGCCGGCCCTTGGGCCTCACCCGCTCCTACCCGCAGGAGGCGGTCGTCCGGTCGCTTCGCCTCCAGGCCGCCACCCCGGCGTCCTTCGGCGGCGCCAAGGAGCTGGTGGCGCTGGTCCGGCTGACGGCGACGGACGCAGACCTCTCGATCGGCGACGGGCCGGAGGTGACCGGTGCGGCCCTCTCCCTGCTCCTGGCAGCCTCCCGGCGGCGGGTGGCGCTGGAGGACCTCGACGGGCCGGGAGTCGACGCGCTGAGGTCGGCGATCTGATCGCCCGCTCACGCCGCATGCCCGCCTTGCCTGGTGCGGAGGGTCAGCACCAGCGCCGCGACGAGCACCATCAGCGCGGCGCTCACGAGCGCCGTCACGTGGAAACCTGAGGTGAAGGCGGCACGCGCGGCGGCCAGCAGCGGATCGGCGAGCGGCTCGGGCAGTTGCCGGACGACCGCCGCCGCAGTGCCGAGGTTGTCCCGGGCCGCTTCAGCGGCCTCGTCCGGCACGCCGACCGGTACGGCGGTTGCCATCGCCTCCCGGTAGACGGCCGTGATGATGCTGCCGAGCACGGCCACGCCGAAGGCGCCGCCGATCTGCGGTGCTGTCGACGAGATGGCGGCGGCGGCGCCGACGCGCTCGGCCGGCGCTGCCCCTACCACCATGTCCGTGGCCAACGCCATCATCGGTCCCAGGCCCGCCGACACCACGATCGCGCCCACCACGAGCCGCACGAGGTCGCCCGTCGGTACGACCGTTGCCAGGACCAGGTACCCGGTCGCTGACACCACGAGACCCGCGCCGATCACCACCGGCGCCGGCACGCGCCGCGCCACGCGTGGGGCGATGAGCGACCCGGCGATCACGCCGGCGGCGGACGGGGCCGTCCACAGGCCCGCGTTCAACGGGGACAGGCCCGCCACGAGCTGCAGGTACTGGGCGATCGCGTAGTTCGACCCCCACAGCACGAAGATCCCGAACGTCAAGGTGGCGGCCGCGGTGCGGAACGCGCGGTCGGAGAAGAGGCGGAGGTCGACCAGCGGGTCGGCCAACCTGCGCTGGCGACGCACGAACTGCACGGCCATTCCGATCCCGACGACCACGGCCGCGACCGGCACCGTTGAGAGCCCGTCGGCCGCGACCTGCTTGAGCCCGTACACGACCGGCAGCACGGCGAGCAGCGCCAGCACCACGCTGGCCCCGTCGAGCCGGCCCGACCGCGGATCACGGTGCTCGGGGAGCAGGAGCGGGCCCGCGACCACCAGCGCTGCCATCACGGGCGCGGCCAGCAGGAAGGCCGACCCCCACCAGAAGTGCTCGAGCAGCCAGCCGCCCACGAGCGGACCGATCGCGGTACCGCCGGAGACGCTGGCGATGATCACCCCGATCGCCACGGCGCGCTGCCGGGCGTCGCGGAACATCGCGGCGGTGATCGACAGCGTCGACGGCATGAGCGTCGCGCCCGCGACCCCCATCAGCGCCCGCGCGGCGATCAACAGCTCGGGACTCGGCGCGTACGCGGCGAGCACGGACGCGATGCCGTAGCCGACGGACCCGATGAGCAGGACGCGCCGCCGCCCGATGCGGTCGCCGAGGGCGCCGACGGGGATCAGCACCGCGGCGAGCAGGAACGCGTAGATGTCGACGATCCAGAGCAGCTGCGTGCTGCTGGCGCCCAGGTCGGCGGCGATGGCGGGCAACGCGAGGTGCGTCACGGTGAGCTCGAGGGAGGCGAGCAGGGCCGGGAGGGCGAGAACGGCGAGGCCGATCCACTCGCGCGCCCCGGCCTGCGTCGTGGTGTCGTCGGTCATTCCTCCAGCCTCAAACCTCAGGCATGGTTGAGGTCAAGGAGCTAGTCTCGTCGGGTGACCGACACCCCACCTCCCGAGCTCACCGTCGGCCAGGTCGCGGCCCGCTCGGGCGTCGCCGTGAGCGCGCTGCACTTCTACGAGGAGAAGGGCCTCATCTCGAGCCGCCGCACCGGTGGCAACCAGCGCCGCTACCCCCGGGAGACGCTGCGGCGGGTCGCCGTGATCCGCGTGGCCCAGCGGGTCGGTATCCCGCTGCGGGTGGTCAAGGAGGCGTTCGCCACGCTGCCGGACGGCCGCACGCCCGACCGGGAGGACTGGGCCCGACTGTCAGCCGTGTGGTGCGACGAGCTCAACACGCGGATCGACCAGCTCGTCCGGCTCCGCAACAGCCTCGCCGACTGCATCGGCTGCGGCTGCCTCTCGCTCGACCGGTGCCTGCTGCGCAACCGCGATGACCGGCTCGGGGCGCGGGGCAGAGGCCCGCGCCGCCTGTTCACGCGGGCCGTCCGCGAGGAGGAGGACCAGACCCGGCCACCCCGGTGAGGCACAACCTGCGGATCCACTGAGAGCGCCGGACGGCGAAGTTGCTACCGTCGGGGAGGATCAGCAGCTTCCCGCGCGGAGGAATGGCACATGGAAACGCCCTACGACTGGATCCTGGACTACTGGACGGTCACGATCTTCCTTCCCGCCGTCCTGCTGCTCATCGTGGTTCTGGCGATGATCACCCGCATCATGGACAAGAGGTCCGGGGAGTAACCCACGGCCCCGCCGCGCGCTCGAGCACCACGATCGCGAGCGCGGCGGCGACGAGGGCCGCGCTCACCCACAGCGGCGAGCTCAGGTCGAGCCCGGCCCCGATCACGATCCCCCCGATCCACGGCCCGACGGCAGCGCCGATGTTCAACGACGCCGTCGCGAAACTCCCCGCGAGGTTCGGCGCACCCGAGGCGGCGTAGAGCACGCGGGCGATGAGCGTGCCCCCCACCGCGAACGCGAGCGTCCCCATCAGCGGGACGAGCACGACCGCCGCCACGGCGTTGCCCGCCGTCAGCGCGAACGCGGCCCATCCGACGGCGAGCACGGTGCCTCCGAGCGCGAGCACCGGTCCGGGCCGGGTGTCGGACCAGCGGGCGGCGAGCCGGACGCCGAGGAACGCCCCGCCCCCGAACAGGGCGAGCATCGCGGGAACCCACCCGGCGGCGATCCCGGACACGTCGGTGAGCACCGGGGCGAGGAAGGTGAACGAGCAGAACGTCGCGCCGTTGACCAGCGCGCCGAGCAGCAGCACCACCAGCAGCTGCGGCCGCCGCAGCGCCCGCAGCTCGCCGCGCGCGCTCGGCGGGGTCGTCCCGGCATGGTCCCTCGGCACCGAGGTCAGCACCGCGACGAGCGCGGGGATGCAGAGCAGCGCGACGGCCCAGAAGGCCGAGCGCCACCCCCACAGGCCGCCGAGGACGGCCCCGCCGGGGACCCCGGCCACGCAGGCGATCGTGGTGCCGGCGAGCAGCACCGCGAGGGCGCGCCCCTTCGCGTCGGCCGGGACGATGCTCGTCACGGTGGCCAGCCCGACGGCGAGGAACCCGGCGTTCGCGAGCGCCCCCACCACCCGGGTGGCGACCAGCACCTCGAAGCTGCCCGTCAGGGCCGCGACGACGTGCGCGAGCACGAACGCCACGAGGAAGGCGGCGAGCGCGAGCCTGCGTGGCCAGCGCATGGCGAGCAGCGCCATCAACGGCGCTCCGACCGCCATGCCGACCGCGAACGCGGAGGTCAGCAGGCCGGCGGCCGGGATCGAGACGGACATCTCCGATGCGATGTCCGGCACGAGGCCGGCCACCATGAACTCGGATGTTCCCTGGGCGAAGACCGCTGTCCCGAGCAGGGGGACGACAGGCGGCAAGGACGGTTGGTGCACAGCGCGCTCCATGGCGATGTCGACGAGGTCGGTGAGATCCGGACCGGTCGAACGGAGCGGGAGTGCAGGAGATGGAGAAGACTCGCCCGAAGGGGAGAACCACCGATCGACCGGTGGTCAGGCTCTGGACGCCTCGGGGCTCGACATGATCGCGAGCCTAGTGCCCTGCGGAAGATCCGCGCCAGCGGCATACTGCGCCGGGTGGAGCGACCCGCGCTGACGCTGACCGCCACCGTGCTCGACGCCCCGGATCCCCGCGCCCTCGCGCGCTTCTACCAGCAGCTGTTCGGCTGGCCGGTGGTGCAGGACGACCCCACCTGGGTCACGCTCCGCCCGCCCGGCGGAGGGTCGGGCCTCTCGTTCCAGCTGGAGGAGCTGTACGAGCGCCCCACCTGGCCGTCGGAACGGGAGCGGCAGCAGATGCAGCTGCACCTGGACATCGAGGTCGACGACCTCGAGCGGGCCGTCGCGCACGCGATCGAAGCGGGTGCCACGCTCGCGGAGTTCCAGCCGCAGGAGAACGTGCGGGTCCTGCTGGACCCGGTCGGTCACCCGTTCTGCTTCTTCGTGAAGGAGTGACGACTCCCGGGAGCGCACGAGCCCGGCCGGTCGCCCTCGTGACCGGCGCGTCGCGAGGTCTCGGTGCGGCGATCGCCGCCCGGCTCGCCGCGGCGGGTCATCCCGTGGCGGTGAACTACGCCTCGTCCGGGGCCGCGGCGGAGGCGGTGGCGGAGGGCATCCGCGCGACGGGCGGCGTCGCACGCGCGTACCGGGCGGACATCACCGACGAGCACGAGGCCGCGAGCATGGTCGAGGACGTGCGGGGTGACCTCGGGCCGGTCGGGGTGCTCGTCCTGAACGCCACGGGGCCGCAGCCGGCGATCCCGGCCGGGGAGGTGCGCTGGCCGGACATGCGCGCCCAGCTGGACTTCTTCGTCAAGAGCCCGGTGCTCCTGCTCGGATCCGTGCTGCCGGACATGCGGGCATCGGGGTGGGGGCGGATCGTCCACATCGGGTCCGACTCGGTGCGCGGCCTGCCGAAGGGCAGCACCGCCTACGTCACCGCGAAGTCGGCGCAGCTCGCGCTGGCGCGGATGTGGGCGGCCGAGCTCGGCCCGTTCGGCATCACCGTCAACACGGTCGCGCCGGGCTGGATCCCGGTGGAGCGGCATCTGGACGCCTCGCCCACGGACCTCGAGGAGTACGCCGCACGGGTTCCCGTGAACCGGCTCGGTGTGCCCGATGACGTGGCGGGTGCGGTTGCGTACCTGGTCTCGGAGGACGCGTCGTTCGTGAACGGGGCGTGGCTGACGGTCAACGGCGGGAGCGTGCCGGGCTGACCGATCAGCGGTCGCGGGGCGGGCGGCCGATCCCCGCGATGTAGAGCACCGCGAGCGCGATGCCGGGCGGCACCGCCACCCAGATCCACCACGGGTGCAGGGACCAGTCCATCGTCAGCTCCAGCAGCCCCCACACCACCAGGTTGACGGCGGCGAGGCTGCCCCAGACGATCGTGAGCACCCGCATCGCGATGCCGCCGCCGGTGTCGGAGAACACCTGCCTGCGGCCGGGCTCGGGCGGGGGTGCAGGGAGGTCGGCGGTGACGCGGGCGAGCTCGCCCCGCGTCCGGGCGGACCAGACGGACCTGACCCGGTCGTCGAACTCCCCGAGGTCCAGCTGGCCGATGTCGTGGGCCCGCTGGAGCCGGTTCTGCACCTCGCGCCGCTCCACGTCCGAGATGCGCATGTCCTCGGGTCGCACCGGCTCCCTGCTGGGTCCATCGGTGAGCTCGCTCACGGGCGAATCATGGCAGACCGTCACCCGACCGAGCGTCACATTGCACCTATGCGTAGTTCCGCATATGTTCGGCGCCATGGGTGCGGGCCACGGACACGGGCACGGGATCGACCCCGCAGCTGCCACGAGCGCATCGGGGCGGCACATGCGGCGTCTCGCGATCTCACTGGGGGTGCTCGTCGCCTCCCTCGTCCTGCAGGTCGTCGTGGGTCTCACGACCTCGTCGCTCGCCCTGCTGTCCGACGCGGGGCACAACTTCACCGACGTGCTCGGGATGGGCATGGCGCTCGCCGCCATCGCGGCAGCCCGCGCGGCGCGCACCAACGACCGGCGCACGTTCGGTCTCTACCGGGCCGAGGTCCTGGCCGCCCTGGCCAACGCCGTGCTGCTGTTCGGGGTGGCCGGCTGGGTGCTCCTCGAGGCCGTCCAGCGCTTCGCCGACCCGCCCGAGGTGCCGGGCCTGCCCGTGGTGCTCACCGCGCTCGCCGGCCTCGCCGCGAACCTCTTCGTGTTCGCCCTGCTGCGGAAGGGCGCGCAGGAGAGCCTCAACATCCGGGGCGCCTACCTGGAGGTCATCGCCGACACCCTCGGCTCCGTCGGCGTGCTCGTCGCCGGCCTGGTCACCCTGCTGTTCGGCTGGCGCTACGCCGACCCGATCGTCGCGATCGGGATCGGGCTGTTCATCCTGCCGCGGACGTGGTCGCTCGGCCGGCAGGCCGTCCGCATCCTGGTGCAGGCCGCACCGGCGCACGTCGACGTCGCGGCCGTCCGCGCCGAGCTGGGCGCGCTCGACGGCGTGCAGGACGTCCACGACGTCCACGTCTGGACGCTGACGTCCGGCATGGAGGTGGGATCGGCCCACCTCACCGTCGGAGCCGGCTGCGACCCGGCGAAGGTGCTGACGTCCGCGCAGCGGCTGCTCACCGAGCGCCACCAGCTCGCACACTTCACCGTGCAGGTCGAGCCACCCGGTTCCCGTACCGGTTGTGCCGAACTCCGCTGGTAGCTGCGGCATGATCCCGGGGGTGACCGAGCACCCCGTCGCCCCCGTTCCCCACCGGCTCTTCGACGACGAGCGCGAGGAGCGCTGGCGCGCCCGGTTCACGGCGCCGCGGATGTCGCGCCCGGCGTGGGCGCGCGACGCACCGGACCGGTGCGTCTACACCTCGAACGCCAGTGGGACGACTGAGGTGTACGTCTGGGATCGGGTGACCGACCAGCACCGTCGCATCACCGACCGGCGCAGCGGCACCCACATCGCCACGCTCCCGCCCGACGGCGCGACGGTCTGGTGGTTCGCCGACACCGACGGCGACGAGTTCGGGCACTGGGTGCGCGAACCGTTCGCCGGCCGCCGCGCGACGGCCGCGCCCGAGCCTGCGCTCCCCGCCGTCGAGGACGGCTACCCGGCGGGGCTGGAGATCGGGCGGTCGGTGGTGGCCGCGGGGACCTCCACCGACGACGGCACGAAGATCTGGCTGCGCCGCGGCGACGGCCCGGCGGAGGTCGTCTACCAGCACGCGGAGGACGCAGGCGTCGGCGCGCTGTCGGACGACGAGACGCTGCTCGCGATCAGCCACTCCGAGCACGGGGACTCGCGGCACCCCGCGGTGCGGGTCGTGCGCGTGTCCGACGGCGGGCTCGTGGCCGAGAAGTCGGACGGGCCCGGGAAGGGGCTCACCCCGCTGACGTTCGCCCCGATCCGCGGGGACGGCCGGCTCCTGCTGCTGCACGAGCGCCACGGCCGCGAGGAGCTGCTGCTGTGGGACGTGCTCGCCGACACCGAGCGCGAGATCACGCTCGACCTGCCGGGCGAGGTCTACGCCGACTTCCACCCGGACGGACGGAACCTGCTCGTCTGGCACACGGCGGCGGCCCGCACGCGGCTGTACCGCTACGCCCTGGATTCCGCAGAGCTGGCGGAGCTGCCGGTGGCACCCGGCTGCGTGGGCTCGGCCGAGGTCCGCCCGGACGGCACGGTCGAGTACACGTGCTCGTCGGCCGCGGAGCCCTCGACGGTGCGGGCGCTGCACCCGGACGGCACCGACCGCGTGCTCGTCGCCCCGCCGGGAGCGCGCGCCCCGGGCTCGGTGCCGGTCGAGGACCTGTGGGTGGAGGGCCCGGGCGGCCGGGTGCACGCCCTCGTCGCCCGTCCCACTCATGTCGACGGCCCGGCGCCGGCCGTGTTCGCGCTGCACGGTGGCCCGCACGCCGCCGACGAGGACCGGTTCAGCGCGGGCCGGGCGGCGTGGGTGGACGCCGGCTTCGTGGTGGTCGAGGTCAACTACCGCGGCTCGACCGGCTACGGCTCGGTGTGGCGGGACGCCATCGAAGGCCGGCCGGGGCTGACCGAGCTGGAGGACGTCGCCGCCGTGTACGACCGGTGCGTGGCCGACGGCCTGGTGGACCGGGGGCGTTGCGTGGTGGAGGGCTGGTCGTGGGGCGGCTACCTCGCGCTGCTGGCCCTCGGCACCCAGCCGGACCGCTGGGCGGCCGGCATCGCGGGCGTGCCGGTGGCCGACTACCTCGCCGCCTACGCCGACGAGATGGAGCAGCTGCGGGCGTTCGACCGCGCCCTCTTCGGAGGTTCGCCCGCCGAGCGCCCCGAGGCGTACCGGGACGCGTCACCGCTCACCTACGTCGACCGCGTGCGCGTGCCGGTGCTCGTGCTGGCCGGCGAGAACGACCCGCGCTGCCCGATCCGGCAGGTGAACAACTACCTGGACGCCCTCGCCGCCCGCGGCGACGTGCGGTACGAGGTGAGCCGCTTCGACGCGGGCCACGGGAGCCTCGTGGTGGACGAGACGCTCCGCCACGTGGCGACGGAGATCGGGTTCGCCCGCCGGGCCCTGGCCTGATCGGCCGTCCTGCGCAACGGGCTGTCACCCATCGGTAGCGGATCGGAAACAAGTCGGGGGGACGCTGGCTGCATGGCGCTGTGGCGGATGCACGTCGAGCTGGAGGACCGTCCCGGTCGACTCGGCGGGTTGGCCACCGCGGTCGGCGGAGCCGGATGCAACATCCTCTCCCTGCACGTCGTCGGCGAACCGACCGACGACGGAGCGGTCACCGACGAGCTGCTGGTCCAGGTGCCCGAAAGCGTCGAGGCCGCGGCGCTGGTCGATGCGGTCGCGGCCGCCGGGATCCCGTGCACGCTGCTGGTGCGCGCCGATGCCACGGAGCTGTCCGACCCGGCCACCACGGCGCTGGCGCTCGCGCGGATGGTGGTGGCCGACCCGGGCAGCGCACCGAGCGCGGTGGCCACCATGCTGCGTGCCCGCCTGATCGACCCGGCCGCGCAGCCGTCGGGGCACGTGCACACGCTGCGCGGCGGTACCCAGCAGATCCACGTCGGCCGCCCGTGGCCGTTCACGGCCACCGAGCTCTCGCGGGCCGCGGCGCTGCTGGAGCTCGCCACGCAGCTCGCGATGCGAACCCCGATCCGCAGCGTCGGCGCCGATCGCGCCCTGCAGCTGCGGGACGGCTCGGAGGTGCGGCTGCGCGCCGCCGAGCCGGGTGACGGCCCGCTGGTGGCCGCGCTGCACGCCCGCTGCTCGCCGGCATCGCGGCGTTCCCGCTACCTCACGCCGGCGCCCCGGCTGCAGTCCGACGAGCTGGGCGCGTTGCTCGGCCCGTCCGCCTCCCCCACCGCACTGCACGCCGTGCTGGCCGTCACCGCCGACGGTGGCAGCGCCGTCGGCATCGCGAACCTCGATCCGGAGCCGGGCTCCGCCGGATCGGCGCGGGCCGCCGTGCTGGTCGAGGACGCGTGGCAGGGCCGGGGGCTCGGCACGGCGCTGCTGCGCCACCTCGCGGAGGTCGCCACGGAGCGCGGCCTCGCCGAGCTCGTCGGCTGCGCGCGCCCGGACGACGTCGGCATCACCCGCCTGCTGCGCCGGGCCGGGTTGCGCCCGGCGGCCGCGATCGTCGGCACCGAGGTGCGGCTGCGGGCCGCCCTGCCCACTCCGGTGGGCTGACACGACGCGGCCCCGGAACCAGGAGGTCCCGGGGCCACGTTCGGCAGTTGGGTGATCAGATGTCGATGCGCTCGCCGGTGTCGCCCGCGAACAGGTGCAGGTGACCCTCGCGCGGCGCGAAGTGCAGCACCGAGCCCTTGTCGGGCGGCGTGCGGCCGTCGACGCGGGCGATGATCGCGCGACGCTCGCCGCCGACCTCGGTGGTGCCGTAGACGTACGCGTCGGCCCCGAGCTCCTCGACGACGTCCACCTCGGTGGCCAGACCGGCCCCGGCGCTCACGGGCTCCATGTCCTCGGGCCGCACGCCGACGGTGATCGAGCGGGTGGACCCGACCTCCTCGATCGCCGAGCGCGGGATGTGGGTCTCGGCGCCGCCGAAGTGCAGGGTGTCGCCGTCCAGCTCGACCTGGAGCAGGTTCATGGCGGGAGAGCCGATGAAGCCCGCGACGAAGACGTTGGCCGGCTTGTCGTACATCGCGCGCGGCGTGTCGACCTGCTGCAGGAGCCCGTCCTTCAGCACGGCGACGCGGTCGCCCATCGTCATGGCCTCGGTCTGGTCGTGGGTGACGTAGACCGTGGTGATGCCGAGCCGACGCTGCAGCGAGGCGATCTGGGTGCGGGTGGAGACGCGCAGCTTGGCGTCCAGGTTGGACAGCGGCTCGTCCATGCAGAACACCTGGGGCTGGCGCACGATCGCCCGGCCCATCGCGACGCGCTGGCGCTGACCACCGGAGAGGGCCTTCGGGCGGCGCTCGAGGTAGTCCTCGAGGTCGAGGATCTTCGCGGCTTCCTGCACCCGCTGCTGGATCTCCGACTTCGGCTTGCCCGCGATCTTGAGAGCGAAGCCCATGTTCTCGGCCACGGTCATGTGCGGGTACAGCGCGTAGTTCTGGAAGACCATCGCGATGTCGCGGTCCTTCGGCGGGACGCGCGTGACGTCACGACCACCGATGTGGATGGAGCCCTGGTCGATGTCCTCGAGTCCCGCGAGCATCCGCAGGGACGTGGACTTGCCGCATCCGGACGGTCCGACCAGGACGAGGAACTCCCCGTCGGCGACCTCCAGGTCGAGCTGGTCGACCGCGGGCTTGGTGGACCCCGGGTAGATGCGGGTCGCCTTGTCATAGGTCACAGCAGCCATGCTGTGCTCCTTCCACCGGCAGGAACGTGCCGGACGATCCGAGTGAGAGGGAGTAAAGCGCTTGCAGCCTGCCATGGCAGGGGTCCCAAGGAGAAGACCCAACACGAACAGCGAGTAGTTGACTACGCAGCGTTGGAGTTACGGCATCGTTAACCGCCTCTTCTTGCCCGAGGAGATGCGTAAACGTTTTCATGGCGCGGTCTCATGGAGCGGGCGGCCTGCTCGTTCCGTCCCCATCGACGCGGAGGGTGCGATGCCAGCCCCGAAGTCCGGATCGATCCTGCGGAGACCGTCCCGCGGTACGGCCGTGGCCAGCGCCGCGCTGGGTCTCAGCCTCGTGCTCGCCGGATGCGGCGGCAGCAACGTCGCCGGAGGTGGCGGCGGCAACGCGGCCGCCTCGAACCCCGAGTGTGCGGCGTTCTCCCAGTACGGCGACCTGTCCGGCACCCGGGTCACGATCTACACCTCGATCGTCTCGCCCGAGGACGAGCCGCACATCAACTCGTACAAGCCGTTCGAGGAGTGCACCGGCGCGCAGATCGTCTACGAGGGCTCCAAGGAGTTCGAGGCCCAGCTGCCGGTGCGCGTCCAGGCGGGCTCGCCGCCGGACATCGCCTACGTCCCGCAGCCCGGCCTGCTGAAGACGCTCGTCACGCAGAACCCCGGCGCGGTGAAGCCCGCGCCGCAGGCCGTCGTCGCGAACGTCGACCAGTACTACTCGGAGACCTTCAAGGCGGCGGGCAGCGTCGACGGCACCCTGTACGGCGCGCCGCTCGGCTCGAACGTCAAGTCCTACGTCTGGTACTCGCCGCAGGCGTTCGCCGCGAAGGGCTACACCGTCCCGAAGACGTGGGACGAGATGGTGACGCTCTCGAACCGCATCACCGCCGACGGCGGCAAGCCGTGGTGTGCGGGTATCGCCTCCGGTGACGCCACGGGCTGGCCGCTCACCGACTGGCTCGAGGACGTGATGCTGCGCGAGAACGGCCCCGAGGTCTACGACCAGTGGGTCTCGCACGCCATCCCGTTCAACGACCAGCGCGTGGTGAGGGCCCTCGACCGCGTCGGCTCGATCCTGAAGAACCCGCAGTACGTGAACGGTGGCCTCGGCGACGTCGCCTCGATCGCCACCACGACGTTCCAGGACGGGGGCCTGCCGCTGCTCGACGGCACCTGCTACCTGCACCGCCAGGCCAACTTCTACGCGGCCAACTTCCCCGAGGGCACCGACATCTCGGAGAACGGGCAGGCGTTCGCGTTCGAGCTCCCGCCGATCAACCCGGCGCAGCCGCAGACGATCCTCGTGGGCTCGGAGTTCGTCGCCGCGTTCTCGGACCGGCCCGAGGTGCAGGCGTTCCAGGCGTACCTGTCCTCGCCGGAGTGGGCCAACGCGAAGGCGAAGGCCGGTAGCGAGCTCGGGCAGAGCGGCTGGCTGAGCGCCAACACCGGGCTGGACCCGAACAACCTGTCCAACCCGATCGACAAGCTCTCGGCCGAGATCCTGCAGGACGAGTCCAAGACCTTCCGGTTCGACGGTTCCGACCTGATGCCGGCGGCCGTCGGCTCCGCGTCGTTCTGGCGCGGCATGACGGACTGGATCACCGGTCAGAACACCTCGGACACGCTCACCTACATCGAGGAGTCCTGGCCCGCCTCCTCGTAAGCGGGGGCATCAGCGGTACCCGGCGCCCGGGACGGACGTGATCCGTCCGTCCCGGCGCCTCCTCTCTCGGCCATCAAGCGACCCTTCGGAGGTGAGCCGGCTTTGACGCTGCTCGACAAACTGCTCCAACTGCTGGTCGCGGTGGCTGTCTTCGCCGCCGTGATGGGCGTGGTCCTGCTCGTCGCCAACCGCGCGAGGGGCCGCCGGACGGACCTGGTGTCCGGCATCGCGTTCACAGCGCCCGCCCTCCTGCTCCTGCTCATCGGGCTGCTCTACCCGGCAACGCGCACCGTCGTGCAGTCCTTCCTCGACGCGAGGAGCGCGGGCTTCGTCGGGCTGGACAACTACATCCGGATCTTCACCCAGCCCGACCTCGTGGTCGTGCTGCGCAACACGCTGCTGTGGGTGGTGATCACCCCGATCCTCTCCACGGCGATCGGCCTGGTCTACGCCGTGCTCGTGGACCGCACCCGGTTCGAGGCGTTCGCGAAGGCGCTGATCTTCCTGCCGATGGCGATCTCGTTCGTCGGCGCGGCGATCATCTGGAAGTTCGTGTACGAGTACCGGCCCAACCAGCAGAACATCCAGCAGATCGGGCTGCTGAACCAGTTCATCGTGTGGCTGGGCTTCGAGCCGATGAACTTCATCCTGGCCACGCCGTGGAACAACCTGCTCCTGATCGTCGTGATGATCTGGATCCAGGCCGGCTTCGCGATGACCGTGCTCTCCGCCGCGATCAAGGCCATCCCGAGCGACATCATCGAGGCGGCCCGGCTCGACGGGGTCGGCGGGCTGCGGCTGTTCTTCTACATCACGCTGCCGAGCATCCGGCCCGCTGTGGTCGTCGTGGTCACCGCGATCAGCATCGCGGTGCTGAAGGTCTTCGACATCGTCCGCACGATGACCGGCGGCCAGTTCGGCACGAGCGTGGTGGCGAACGAGTTCTACGTGCAGAGCTTCCGGCTGTCCGACCTGGGCATGGGTTCGGCTCTCGCCATGATCCTTTTCATCCTCGTGGTGCCGATCGTCGTCTACAACGTGCGGCAGATGCGGAAGGTGGACGCTTGATGAGCGCCGACGTACCCCTCCCAGCGGAGGCGCGGTCATGACCGTCCTGAGCACCGAGGACACCGCAGCCGCCGGGTCCGACATCGTCGCCGCGGCGACGTCGCCCTCCGCCGCGGCGAAGAAGGGCCTCACATCGCCGTGGGCGTCGATCGCCGCGCTCGTGATCGCCGTGCTGTGGACGCTCCCCACGTTCGGGCTGTTCCTGTCCTCCTTCCGGCCGGAACGCGACGTCCAGCGCACCGGGTGGTGGACGTTCTTCACCAACCCGAACATCACATTCGACAACTACGCGGAGGTGCTGTTCGGCGGGAACCAGCCGCTCATCGACTTCTTCGCCAACTCGATCCTGATCACGATCCCCGCGGTGGCGATCCCGATCATCCTGGCGACGATGGCGGCGTACGGGTTCGCGTGGACGAAGTTCCCGATGCGCGACACGCTGTTCGTGGCGATCTTCGCGTTGCAGATCGTGCCGTTGCAGGTCGCACTGCTTCCCCTGCTGGAGATCTTCGTCGGCACCGGGCTGAACGGGACGTTCTGGACGGTCTGGATCGCGCACTCCACGTTCGCGCTGCCGCTCGCGATCTTCCTGCTGCACAACTCGATGCGGGAGATCCCGGCGGAGCTGGTGGAGGCGGCGCGCGTGGACGGCGCGGGCCACGTCCGGATCTTCACCACGATCATGGTGCCGCTGATGAAGCCGGCCATCGCCGCGTTCGCGGTCTTCCAGTTCCTGTGGGTCTGGAACGACCTGCTCGTCGCCCTCGTCTTCGCAGGCGGCACGCTCGACGTGGCGCCGCTGACCGTCCGCCTCGCCAACCTGGCCGGCGAGCGGGGCTCCAACTGGTACCTCCTCGCGCCGGGCGCGTTCGTCGCGATCGTCGTTCCACTGGTCGTCTTCCTCGCGTTGCAGCGCTACTTCGTCCGCGGCCTGCTGGCCGGCAGCGTCAAGGGCTGACCCGAGAGCCACCGGGGTCCGCCGTGAGCACGATCAAGGACGTCGCGGAGGCAGCGGGGGTCTCCATCGCGACCGTCTCGCGCGCGCTGCACGGGCTGCCCCGGGTCTCGGAGGCCACCCGGCAGCGCGTGCTCGCCGCGGCCGCCGAGCTGCGGTACGTGGCGTCGCCGAGCGCGGCGAGCCTCGCGAGCGGCCAGACGAACGCGATCGGCGTGGTCGCGCCGTTCGTGAACCGCTGGTACTTCGCGGCGATCGTGCACAGCGCCGAGGAGCGGTTGCGCATGGCCGGGTACGACCTGCTGCTCTACAGCCTCGGCACGGACGCCCACGAGCGGCGTCGCGCGTTCTCGGGCACGTTGCTGCGCAAGCGGGTGGACGGGGTGCTCGTGCTCGGCCTGCATCCCACGGCCGAGGAGGCCGCGGCGCTCTCCGCAGTTGGTGGGCCGGTCGCGATCGTGGGCGCCGACGTGCCGGGCTGGGCGAGCGTGCGCATCGACGACGCGGACGCCGCGCGCTGCGCCGTGCGACACCTGCTCGGGCTCGGCCACCGGCGCATCGGGTTCATCGGTGGCGCCGACCCCCTGCACACGGCGATGCCGGCCGACCGGCGGACCGGGTACCGCGCCGAGCTCGCCGCGGTGGGCCTGCCCGACACGAGCGGGCTCGAGGCCGTCGGCGGGTTCACGGTCGGCGGCGGGTACGCCGCGGCGGTGCGGCTGCTCGCGCTACCCGACCCCCCGACGGCACTCTTCGCCGCGTCCGACGAGATGGCGATGGGTGCGGTGCAGGCGGCGCGGCGCGCCGGGTTCCGCGTGCCGGAGGACGTGTCGGTGATCGGCATCGACGACCACGAGATGGCGGAGCTCATGGACCTGACGACCGTGGCCCAGCCCGTCGTCGCGCAGGGGGTGCTCGCGGCCGAGATGATCCTCACGGCGCTCACCGACCCGGAGCGGCCCCTGCCCGCTGTCAAGGTGCCGACCGAGCTGGTGGTGCGGGGCACCACCGGCCCGGCGCCCGGCTAGGTGCCTCGCCCGGGAGGTCGGCGCGTGACGGGGGCGCCATGGCGCCCGCGAGGGCGATGATCCTTGCGACGTGACGCCGCCTGCCCCCGGAGGGGCCCTGCGGCGAATGTCGGACCGATCACGCGCCTCTGATCATTTCCAGACCACCGTCAGGGCCCTGGCGCGGGCCATGACGCGCGTCTGGGATCGATCAAGCCTCGATCACGCCGGTTCCTCCAACACGTAGATCGTCGCGTTCGCATGTGGTCTTCCCGCTGGCGCCGGGCCTGTGATCGCTGAGCTGTGGGTGCGTTCCGCGGAACGCTGCCGGTGCCGTTGTGGTGACGGTTGTCCATGGCTGTGCCATCGCGAACGCGAGCTCGGATCATCCCCGCGATCACCAACCCCGGCTGCAGTACTAGTTGCCCCCGGGGAGGCCGGGGATCTTGAGACCGCTGTCGACCAGCGACGGGTCGGGCTCCTGTGCCGTCACCGGGATCCCGAAGTCGAAGTACTCCATGCTGATCTTCGAGGTGGTCCGCCGCTCGCGCAGCATCTCCTGGACCCTCGGGTTGTCGCCGAGCATCTTGCTCATCTCCGGCGACGCCGCGAGGTTCGCCCCGTTCGTCGCGATGTCGACCTCCAGCCGCCGGACGCGACCGTCGGAGTCGACGAACACCTGGCCGGGCATCGGGCCTGCAGCCCGCAGCGCGGCCTGGACCAGGCCGCCGTCGACCACGACGCCGCTCGCCGTTGCGAGCCGCTGCGGATCGATGGTGATCGCGTACTGGGTCACCTCGTCGCCACGCACCTGCGTCGTGCCGACCTGGCGCACGTCGTCGGAGACGCCCCGCAGCAGGTCGAGCTGCTGGCTGGGGTCGTGCTGCCCGACGGGCGTGTTCACCACGGCGGAGAAGTCGGTCTTCTGCCACCGGCTCGCCCCGACGTCGCGCTGGTACAGCACGTTCTTGCTGATCACCGTCTCCTGCGGAGGCACCGGCAGGTCCGGTGAGTGCGTGGCGACCTGGCCATCACCGATCTGGCGGGCGTAGTCGTAGGTACCGGTGCCGCTCATCGTCCACGACGAGTCGCCCAGCGTGCCGCCGGTGGTCGCGTACGTCATCTCGACCGCGTACCGGGACGAGCCGGCGGCCCGGGTGATGTCCGGGGCCTCGCGGGCGATGTCCGCCGCGGGGCGCTCCGCCGTGGCGGCGCCCCCGGTTCCGGTGTCCCCGCCGCCACACGCCGTGAGAAGCGCAACTCCCACGACGCACCCGGCGATGATCGCCCGGCCCCTCCGCACGGTGATGGTCATCATCCGCCCCCCTCCTCGTCGAGTAGAACCGTCCGCACACCCGCTCGGCCCGGCTGGTACTCGGATGGACCCCGCGGGACCAGCGGCCGTTGGGTCCGAGTGACGTGGATCATCCCATCGGGGCAGTTAGACTCCCGCTGGGCACGATCGGGGGGTCAGTGACCACGACGCAGCGGGACCAGGCCGTACCGGCGCGCGTCGTCGTCCGCATCCTCGACCCGGCCGGTGAGCCGGTCGGCGCCGGCTTCGTCATCGGCGATGATCTCGTGGCCACCTGCGCCCACGTCGTCGCGGCGGCCGTGCGCGGCGACCCGTACGACGCCCGGCCCCCATCTCAGCGAGTGGTGCTCGACCTCCCCCTGCTGCTCGAGCCCGGCACCGACGGATCGGCGCGGATCTCCGCCGAGGTCGCCCGGTGGATCCCGATCGCACCGGAGGGCACCGGCGACATCGCGGTGCTGCGCCTGCGGGACCCCCTGCCCGACGGAGCGCGGATGCCGCCGCTGCGGCGGGTCGACCAGCTGTGGGACCACGGCTTCCGGGTGCTCGGGTTCCCCGCCGAGATGGCCGACGGCGTGTGGGCCACGGGCCGGTTCCGCGGCCGGCAGGGCACGCGGTGGTTCCAGATGCAGAGCGCCGCGGGCGAGCAGCCGATCGTCCCGGGCTTCAGCGGTGCACCGGTGTGGGACGAGGAGTCGGGCGCCGTGGTCGGGATGACGGTCGCCTCGGACGTCGGCGGCACCACCACCGCCTACCTGATCCCGATCGACCTCGTGCTCGGGGTGGACCCGGAGCTCCTGCCTTGCCCGTACCGCGGCCTGGAGCCGTTCGGGGAGGAACACGCGAGCTTCTTCTTCGGCCGGGACGCCGACATCGACCGGCTCGTCGACGCCGTCGACCGCCAGCCGCTCGTCGCCGTCGCCGGGCCGTCGGGTGCGGGCAAGTCGTCGTTGGTGCGCGCGGGGCTGCTGCCCCGGCTGCGGGCCGATGGCGTTCAGGTCGCGGAGCTGCGGGCACTGCCCGGGCACCCGGTCGCCGACCTGGTCGGCACGGCGGCCGGGCTCGGTCCCGCCGACCGGGGCGGGCGTCTCGTGCTCGTCGTCGACCAGTTCGAGGAGCTCGCCGCCACCGATCCCGACGCCGCCACCGATCTGCTCGAGCAGATCGGCGAGCTGGTACGCGCCGGGCCCGTGCGGGCCGTGCTCACCCTGCGGTCGGCCACGCTCGACGACGTCGTCGTCCCCGAGCTCGCGAGCCTGCTCGGTTCCGGCACCGTCCTGCTTCCCCCGATGGACCGCGGCCAGCTCCGGACCGCGATCGTGGCGCCGGCCGAACGGGCGCCCGGTCTGTCGTTCGAGCCGGGCCTCGTCGACCGCATCCTCGACGACGCCGCGGCCGAGCCGGGCCGGCTCCCGCTGGTGGAGTCGCTGCTCACCGAGCTCTGGGCCCGGCGGGAGGGCGGGTACCTCACGCTGCGCGCCTACGAGGAGGCAGGCGGGGTGGCGGGGGTGGTCGCCACGCACGCAGAGGCCGTCGTCGCCGGCTTCGACCCGGCCGACGCGGATCGCCTGCGGCGGCTGTTCACGGCGCTGGCCGGACCCGACCGGGACGGGCGGTTCGTCCGCAGGCCGCTGCGCTGGGGCGAGGTGCCCGCGCACCTGCGCCCCCTGGTGATGCGGCTCGCCTCCGGCCGGCTCGTGGTCGTGGAGCGGGCGGCCGACGGGCAGGAGACGATCCAGCTCGCCCACCAGGCCCTGATCGTCCACTGGCCGCGGCTGCGCGACTGGCTCACCGAGGACCGCGACTTCCTGGCCTGGCGCGACCAGGTGGGCCAGCAGCGCGAGCGCTGGGAGGAGACGGGACGCGACGACGGCGCCCTGCTGCGCGGCGCCGCGCTCGCCACCGCGCTGGACCGGCTGCCGGCCCGGCACGCCGACATCCCGGCGCTCGACGTCGAGTTCGTGCAGCGCAGCCGGGCGCGGCAGCGCCGCGAGGTGCGGCGGTGGCGGGTCGTCACCGCGGTGCTGGCGGTCATCACGCTCGCCGCCGGGGTGCTCGCGGTCGTCGCGGTCGACCGCGGCAACGCCCTCGGGGAGCAGCTCGACCGCGCGAACGCCGAGCTGCTGGCCCAGGCGTCGCTCGCACGCGCGCCGACCGACCCGGTCACGGGTACCCAGCTGGCGCTCGCGGCGTGGCGGCTGGACCCGGGCAACCCCTCGGCACGCAACGCCCTACTGCGGCAGTACGTGGCGATGCGCTCCGTCGACGGGGTCCTCCCCGACGTGTCGACCGAGGCGATCATCGGGTTCGGGATGTCCGAGGACGGGCGCACGATGCTCCTGCCGGAGAGCGGTGGCCTGGTCGTGGTCACGGGGCTCCCGGACGGTCCGGCGCAGCGCCACCCGCTCCCCGATGCCCGACCCGGTTTCCTGCGTGCCGCGCTCAGCCCGGACGGCCGGTTCGCCGCCATGCTGGACCGGACGGGTGTCGTGCGCGTGTGGGACCTCATCGCCGGCGGCCCTCCGCAGGTGGTGCCCGGGCCGCCGCCGGCCAACCCGGACAGCCGGGTCTTCGGGTTCTCCGGCGACCGCCTGCTCTGGCTGGAGCCGGCCACCGGAGGTGCCGCGCTCCGCATCTGGGACGTACCGGCGGCCACACCGGTGGCACACGGGCTCGGGCCGATCCCGGAACCGGACGTCGTCGGCGTCAACCTCAGCCCCGACTCCACCCGGGCGCTGATCCGGCTGGGCGACATCAACCGGCTGGAGGACGTGCGCGTCACCCTGCGGTCGCTCGCCGACGGCGCCCGGCTCGGGGAGTTGCCGCAGTACGCCGCGGTGGTCGACGGCGGAACGGTGGCTGCCATCTGCGAAGCACCGAGCCCGGGTGCGCGCGGCAACCCCGTCGCCGTGGTCACGGGCCCGGATCTCGTCACGCCTCAGCGGCGGATCCCGCTCACCGCGTACTCCTGCTCCGGCTTCCGCCGCACGATCACCCTCGACACCCGCCACGTCGCGGAGCGACTCGGCGAGCCGGCGGACGTCGACGTGGTCCGCATCCGCGACCTCAGCGACGGCACCGCGTACGACGTCACGCTGCCTCCGGATCCGCTCTCGACCACTACCGGCGGCGGCCGCACGGCAGCCGAGAAGATGATGGTGCTTCCCGGGCCCGGCGGCACGCGGACCGTCCTGGTCCCGCACGCGCAGGCTGTGCTGCGACTGACCGCCGAACCGAACCCGTACGTCACCGCGGGCGGCACGCCGTGGATCGCGCGGAGCGACGACGCGCGGACCCTCGTCGTGAGTGACGGCCATCGCGACTACACGACGTTCGACGCCGCGAGCGGCCGGCAGGTCGCCCGGCTCGGCGAGGAGGCGATCGACGGTGGGCCCACGTCCGCGCCGGCCGTCGACCAGCGGCTCACCCTGGTGAACCGCACCGAGACCGGCTGGTGGATCACCGAGTTCGCACTCCCCTCGCTGGAGCCTGCCCTCCGCGTCAACATGCCGGGCGCTTCGGGGATGCGCACCAGCGCGGTCCCGGACCGGATCTACGCGCTGGCCGACGGGCTCCTGGCCGGATGGGACCGGTCGACGGGCGCGTCGCTGGGACCACCTGTCGACCTCGCCGCCGACCAGCAGCGCCGGGAGTGGTTCGCGGGTGATGGCCACGGGCTCGAGGGGCGCCCTGGCCATCCGGGGGAGGTTGCCGTACTGGGTCCCGGCAACACGGTCGAGCTGTGGAACCTCGTGCGCGGAACGCAGGTCGGCACGCTCCCGCAGGTGGCCGGGCGGCAGACCTACGCCTTCGCGTTCGACGGCAGCGGCTCGCGGCTCGCGGCCGTCTCGTCCGCGGGAACGCTCGATGTCTGGGATCTCGATCGGCAGGTACCGCTCGGTCCGGCCATCCCGATCGAAGGCTCGCACGACCCGGTCGGTTTCACCGCCGACGGCATGATCGTGACGGCCGCTGCCGGCCAAGGTGGCAACGGGACGCTGAACTTCTGGGACCCGGCGAGCGGACGGTCGAGCGGCACGGTCCGGCTCACGCTCGCCGACTACAGCGGGGCCGAGATCCTCGACGGCATGCGACTGGATGTCGAGGGCGGCGTCGGTGTCACGGCGGCGACGGTGGGTGCTTTTCCGTTCGCGATGGCGCTCACCCCCCAGCAGTGGGCCGACGAGCTGTGCCGGGTGTCCCGCCACCCGTTCACTGAGGTGGAACGGGCTGCGTTGCCTCCAGGCAGCACCATCGGGCCGCCGTGCTGACCCGGAATCCGGTCGTGTTCCGCCGGTGCCCGGGAGCACCATGGGCACGGTGGACGCCGACGGCACCGGCTTGAAGGCCTACCGCGCCATCCTCGCCATCCCCGGCGTGGGCGCCCTGACAGCCGTCTCGTTCCTCGCGCGCCTGCCGGCGTCCGCGGCGGCGATCACGCTCACGCTGCACGTGGTGCTCACCCTGGATCAGGGCTACGCAGCTGCAGGCGTGGTCGGAGCCGCGGCCACCGTCGGCATGGCGATCGGCGCGCCCCTGCTCGGCCGGCTGGTCGACCGGCGCGGGCTGCGCACGATGCTCACGCTCACGCTGTCCGCCCAGGCCGTGTTCTGGACCGTCGCGCCGCTGCTGCCGTATCCGGCGCTGCTGGTGGGTGCCCTGGCCGGCGGCGTGCTCGGCGTGCCGGTCTACTCCATCACCCGGCAGTCGCTCGCCGTGCTGGTGCCGGCGGATCGCAGGCGCCCGGCGTTCGCGCTCGACTCGATGTCGGTGGAGATCTCCTACATCGTCGGGCCCGCGGTCGGCGCGTTGCTGGCGCTGCAGGTGTCGTCGACCGCCGCGATGTGGACGGTCGGTGCGGGCTGGCTCGTGGCAGGCGGCGCGCTGATGCTGCTGAACCCACCCACCCGCATCGAGGAGGCCGCGGGCGAGGCGGCACCGCCGCCCCCGGTGCGGCAGTGGCTCGACCTGCGCCTGATCGGGGCCCTGCTGGCCACCACGGCGGCGGTGCTCGTCGTCTTCGGCACCGAGCTGTCGATGATCGCCGGCCTCCAGCTCGGCGGGAACGCCGGCTGGATCCCCTTGGTCAACACCGTCTGGTGCGTGGCCTCGCTCATCGGCGGGTTCGTGTACGGCGCGGCCCGGCGGTCCCGCTCGCTCCCGCTGCTCGTGGGCTGCCTGGGGGCCGCCGCGCTGCCGGTCGCGCTTGCCGGTTCGTGGTGGTCCTACGCCCTGCTGCTCGTGCCCGTCGGGCTGCTGATCGCGCCCTCGATGGCGGCGAGCGCCGAGACCGTCAGCGCGCTTACCCCGGAGCACGTGCGAGGGCTGGTCACGGGGTTCCACGGATCCGCCATCACGATCGGCGCCGCCGTCGCCACGCCGCTCGCCGGGCTCCTCGTCGACGTCGCCTCACCCGCCGTCGCCGTCCTCACCGTGGGATCGGCGGGGCTGGGCGCGGCGATCCTCGTCGGGTTGCTCGCCCGGTTGGCACCCGTCACCCCCTCAGCTGATTCTCAAGCGATCTAGTGGAGACTTCGAGCCGATGACCGCACCGCCGGACCGGCTCGCCCCCGCCTTCCCGCTGCCTCCGCCCCCACCAGGTGTTCGGCGGCGACGCGACGTTGCCCGCTACCTGACCGCGGTCGTGTTCACCCTGGTCGTGGCCGTGGGCGCGCTGCCGGACCTGGTGTTCGGGCTCGACCGTCGCAGCCCGTTCGTGCAGCTCGTGTCGATGCGACCGTGGATCCTCGGCGGGGTCCTCGCCCTACTCGTGCTCCTGCTCGTGGTGATGCTGTTCGAGCGGCGCGTGCTGCCGTTCGTGGCGGGGGTGCTCGCCGTGCTCCTGGTCGGCGTCGGCTTGACGCTCCCGCGGGTCGTACCGGACCCGGTCCCGGCGGGCGGCACCCCGTTCAAGGTGCTCGCGTTCAACACCTACGAGGGCGATGCCGACGTCGAACAGCTGGTGGCGTTGATCGAGGAGCAGCGGCCGGACGCGGCGGCGATCGTCGAGGCCGGGCCCGACTTCGCCGAGAAGCTCGAACCGCTCGTCGAGCCGCTCGGGTACCGGTTGCGCACGGCGAAGGACTCCGGTGACGACGTCGAGGACGTCACGGCCGTGGTGTCCGACCGGCTGGGCGACGTCGACTTCGAGGTGGGGGACGACACGAGCGCCTTCCCGTACGTCGAGGTCACGGGCGGCGCGCTCGGTGAGCTGCGGTTCGTCGCGTTCCACTCGATCGCCCCCGTCCCCGGCTACGTGCCCGAGTGGAACAGCGACCTCGCGCTGGTGTCCCGCTGGTGCGAAGGGCCCACCCCCACGGTGGTGGCGGGGGACTTCAACGCAACGCTGGACCACTCCGCGCTGCGCGCCGGCACGGCCGGCTGCGGCGATGCGGCGGCCCAGCGCGGCGCCGGCCTGGTCCCGACCTGGGGTCCCACGCCGGGCCTGCGCAGCATCGGCCCGCAGATCGACCACGTCTTCGCAACCGACGGCATCACCGCGGAGACCTTCGACGTGCGCGACATCGAGGGCAGCGACCACCGCGCGATCATGACGACGCTGCGCATCCCGAACTGACGAACGGCGCGCCCCCAGCCGGGAGCGCGCCGTTCGCCGGAACCCGTCAGAGGCTGATCGCCACGGTCTCCGCGATCTCGTAGGTGTTCAGGGCGGCACCCTTGCGCAGGTTGTCGCCGCACACGAACAGCTCGAGCGTGTTGGGGAAGTCGAGGGCCTGCCGGATCCGGCCGACCCAGGTGGGGTCACCCCCCACGGCGTCGGCGGGGGTGGGGAACTCGCCGGCCGCCGGGTCGTCGCGCAGCACGATCGAGGGCTGCTCGGCGAGCACCTTGCGGGCCGCCTCCACCGACACCTCGCGCGAGAACGTGGCGTGGACCGCCAGCGAGTGCGTGGTGACCACCGGGACGCGCACGCACGTGGCCGACACCTTGAGGTCCGGGATGCCGAGGATCTTGCGGGCCTCGTTGCGGACCTTGAGCTCCTCCGACGACCAGCCGTCGTCCTTGAGCGAGCCCGCCCACGGCACGACGTTGAGCGCGAGCGGGGCCGGGAACGGCGAGGCCGCTGCGTCGAGGCCGGCGGCGGCCAGCGCCTCCGCGACGTCGCCGCCGCGCACCCCGACCTCCCGGCCGGCCACGGCCGCGAGCTCGGCGTAGAGCCGGTCGATACCGCCCTGACCCGCTCCGGACGCCGCCTGGTAGGAGGCCACGACCAGGGCTTCCAGCCCGAACTCGCGGTGCAGCGCGCCCATCGCGGCCATCATCGACAGCGTGGTGCAGTTGGGGTTCGAGATGATCCCCTTCGGGCGCTCCGCCGCCTTGTCGGCGTTGACCTCGGGCACCACGAGGGGCACGTCGGGGTCCATCCGGAAGGCGCCGGAGTTGTCCACGGCCACAGCGCCGCGCTCGGCGGCGATCGGCGCCCACTGCGCGCTGACCTCGTCGGGCACGTCGAAGAGCGCGACGTCCACGCCGTCGAACACCTCTGGCGCGAGCGCCTGCACGGTGATGTCCTGCCCGCGCACGCGCAGCACCTTCCCGGCCGACCGGGGCGAAGCGACGAGGCGGATCTCCGACCACGGCACGTTCTCGCGCCCGTCGATGATGTCGATCATCGTGGTGCCCACGGCACCGGTGGCCCCGACGAGCGCGAGCACCGGGCCGCGCTCGTGGCGCCCCTGCTCGTGCCGTCCGTGCTGTTCGTGTGCGAACTCCATCCCCGTCACCGTCCCGTCCCCGCGTGCACCACTGCCTGCTCGGCGCCCCCGAGCTCGAACGCGGCGTGCAGCGCGCTCACCGCGGTGTCGAGCTGGTCGGGCCGGCAGAGCACGGAGATCCGGATCTCCGAGGTGTTCATGGTCTCGATGTTGATACCTGCGTTGGAGAGCGCCTCGCAGAACGTGGCGGTGACCCCGGGGTGCGAACGCATCCCGGCGCCGACCAGCGACACCTTCCCGACCTCCGCGTCGTGCAGCACCTCGGCGAACCCGATCTCCGGCTGCGCAGCGGTGAGCGCCGCGACGGCGCGCGGGCCGTCGGTGCGCGGGAGCGTGAACGTGATGTCGGTGCGCTGGGCCGACGTGCGGCTGATGTTCTGCAGCACCATGTCGATGTTGATCTCGGCATCGGCGACGGTGCGGAAGATCCGCGCCGCCATCCCGGGCGTGTCCGGCACGTCGGTGATGGTGATCTTCGCTTCGGACCGGTCGTGAGCGACCCCTGTGATGATCGCCTGCTCCATGGGGATCTCCTCGATCGAGCCGGTGACGAGCGAGCCCGGCTTGTCGTTGTACGAGCTGCGCACCCGCAGCGGGACGTTGTAGCGCCGGGCGTACTCCACGGCGCGCAGGTGCAGGACCTTCGCCCCGCACGCGGCCATCTCGAGCATCTCCTCGTAGGTGATGGTCTCGAGCCGCTGCGCGTCGGGGACGATCCGCGGGTCGGCGCTGTAGATGCCGTCGACGTCGGTGTAGATCTCGCAGACGTCGGCCTCCAGCGCGGCCGCGAGCGCCACCGCGGTGGTGTCCGAGCCGCCACGGCCGAGCGTGGTGACGTCCTTCGAGTCCTGGCTCACGCCCTGGAACCCGGCGACGAGCACGATCGAGCCCTCGTCGAGGGCGTCGCGCAGCCGGTGCGGGTTGACCTGCACGATCCGCGCGTCACCGTGCTTCGAGGTGGTGACCATGCCGGCCTGGGAACCGGTGAACGAACGGGCCTGCACCCCGAGCGCGTGGATCGCCATCGCCACGAGCGCGTTGGAGATGCGCTCGCCGGCGGTGAGCAGCATGTCCAGCTCGCGCGGCGGCGGGGCCGGGGAGACCTGATCGGCGAGGTCGAGCAGGTCGTCGGTGGTGTCGCCCATGGCCGAGACCACCACGACGACGTCGTTGCCCTCTTTGTGCGTGCGGACGATCCGTTCGGCGACCTTCTTGATGCGGTCCGCGTCCTGTACGGACGATCCGCCGTACTTCTGCACGACGAGGGCCACCGCCGACCTCCTGTCCTGGCCGCGCGGTCCTCCCGACGCGGCCTCCGGGCTTCATCACCGCAGGTGCACGCGCGCGGGGGGCGGGCGCTCCGGGTGCTGGTCGGGAGCCCACCCTACCGGCCGGGCCTCGGCACGCCGATGAGAATGGGGTACGCCACAGCTCACCGCCGCCGGATCGCCCACCAGAGCGGCCCGCCCAGCCCTCGGGGCAACCTGCGCGCCCTCCGCCGCGCCGGCTCCGGTTCGTCGAGCCGGGCCACCAGGTCGCGGGGCACCCACTCCCGTTCCCGGTCCCGCGGCACCAGCCGCCGGTAGCCGGGGCCGAACCACGCCCACAACGGCGGCCGCGGCGGCAGGCCGAGCCACTGCCCGAGCGGTGCGAGGTAGGGCTGTTCGCCCGGGTCGGGCCGGTCTACGACCAGCGTGCGGCCGGCCCAGAGCAGGTCCCGCCGCACCGATGCGGAGGCGAACACCGTGCCGAACGCCTCGGCGGCCGCCTCGAACAGCGAGCGGACGCCCGGATCGGTGGTGGCGGCGTCGAACCGGACGTCGAGCTGGTGGGAAGTCATCGGACCGAGCCGCGCGCGCCGCCGCGGCGTGCCGAGGCTGCCGCCGAGGCACGGCGGCTCACCCGCCGTGTGGAGCAGCGTCTCGGCCTCCGCGAACGCGCGCACGAACGCGGCGTCGCCGTCGCGGTCGAGGCGCCCGCGCAGCGGCTCGGTTGCGCCGAACCGGCGGGGAAGCGCCTGCGGGAGGTGCTCGCGGCACAGCGCGAGCCAGCGCTGCGGCACGTCGGCGGGCTCGCGGCGGCTGTCGACGTACCACTGCAACCGCAGGACGTCGACGCGCTCGTCAGGAGGCACGGCGCGGGCGGGCCGGGATCAGGGGATGCGTCGCACCAGGCGCACGACGACCGTGGTGATCACGAACCAGATCAGCGCCGCCGTGCCGTAGTTCAACACCACGCCCAGGCGCGGGTCCTGGGGCAGGAACAGGTCGCCCAGGCCGAGGTTGAACGTGTCGGCCGCGTCCCGGATCAGCTGAGTCAGCCCGTTCGCCGGGTTGGCGCCGAGCAGCGTGAGCACGATGTGCACCACGAGGACGGTGACGATCAGCATGCCGACGATCCGCAGCACGTTCCCGAGGGCGTCGATGCCCCGTCGTGCCGTGCTCCCCACTGCCACTGGAGACCTCCCCGGACTCGTTGTCCGCCATGCTCCCACGCCCCCAGCCGGGGTGCGCTACTGACTGGTATTACCCGATCGGGTGACGCTTGATCGAGGTGGCGGCCCCGGATGGGTTGCGAACCTCCCCCACTCCCGGGCTACTCTCGAAGCCGTGGCACGCCTGCTCCTTCGCCGCCGCGGCGGGGTCTGACCGACCGGCCCCTCGTCGCGGGTTGTGGCGTGCGCCGGTCCTTCTGAGATCGGCCCACCCCACAGGAGCAACTCGATGACCACGTCCCCCGACGCGTACACCTCGTCGCCCGCCGGCCGCGTGCGCACCCCCGACCGCCCGGCTCCGGATGATCAGCCGGTCTGGAACCCGCAGCGCGGCTCGCACCTGCCGGTCCACCGCTACCGGCCGTTCCACGAGCTGGTTGAGCCGGTATCGCTGCCCGACCGCACCTGGCCGGAGAAGCGGATCACCAAGGCCCCGCTGTGGTGTGCCGTCGACCTGCGCGACGGCAACCAGGCGCTGATCGACCCGATGAGCCCGGCCCGCAAGCGCCGCATGTTCGACCTGCTGGTGCGCATGGGCTACAAGGAGATCGAGGTCGGCTTCCCGGCCGCCAGCCAGACCGACTTCGACTTCGTCCGCGAGATCATCGAGAAGGACCTGATCCCGGACGACGTCACGATCCAGGTGCTGACGCAGGCGCGTCCCGAGCTGATCGAGCGCACGTACGAGGCCTGCGAGGGCGCGCCCCGCGCGATCGTCCACCTCTACAACTCGACGTCGATCCTGCAGCGCCGCGTCGTCTTCCGGTCCGACCGCGCCGGCATCGCGAAGATCGCCACCGACGGGGCGGAGGAGGTGCTGCGGTTCTCCGAGAAGTACCCGCACACCGACTGGCGCTTCGAGTACTCCCCCGAGTCCTACACCGGCACCGAGCTCGAGTACGCCGTGGACGTCTGCAACGCGGTGAGCGCGATCTGGCAGCCGACGCCCGAGTCGCCCATGATCGTCAACCTGCCGGCGACCGTCGAGATGGCCACCCCGAACGTCTACGCCGACTCCATCGAGTGGATGCACCGGCACCTGGCCCGCCGCGACGCCGTGGTGCTGTCGCTGCACCCGCACAACGACCGCGGTACCGGGGTCGCCGCAGCCGAGCTGGGCTTCCAGGCGGGCGCCGACCGCATCGAGGGGTGCCTGTTCGGCAACGGCGAGCGCACCGGCAACGTGGACCTGGTCACGCTGGGCATGAACCTGTTCACCCAGGGCATCGACCCGCAGATCGACTTCTCCGACATCGACGAGATCCGCCGCACCGTCGAGTACTGCAACCAGCTGCCCGTGCACGAGCGCCACCCGTGGGGTGGCGACCTGGTCTACACCGCGTTCTCCGGCAGCCACCAGGACGCGATCAACAAGGGCTTCCAGGCGATGCAGGCCGACGCGGCCGAGGCGGGCGTCGAGGTCGACGAGTTCCGCTGGGAGGTGCCCTACCTGCCGGTCGACCCGAAGGACATCGGGCGCACCTACGAGGCCGTGATCCGGGTCAACTCGCAGTCGGGCAAGGGCGGCGTCGCCTACATCATGAAGTCCGAGCACCAGCTCGACCTGCCCCGGCGCCTGCAGATGGAGTTCTCGAAGGTCATCCAGGAGGTCACCGACACCGAGGGCGGCGAGGTCTCCCCGAAGGAGATGCGTGACGTCTTCGAGTCCGAGTACCTCGACCGCGTCACCCCGCTGAAGCTGATCCGCCACCGCATCACGAGCGACGGCGAGGGCAACGACGAGATCGTCGCGACGGTCCGCGTCGAGAACGACCTGCACGAGATCGCCGGCAGCGGCAACGGCCCGATCGCCGCGTTCGTCGACGCGCTCGCCGGCATCGGGTTCGACGTGCGGGTGCTCGACTACCACGAGCACGCCCTGTCCGCCGGTGACGACGCCCGCGCCGCCGCCTACGTCGAGTGCGCCGTGGAGGACACCGTGCTCTGGGGCGTCGGCATCGACGGCTCGATCGTGAGCGCCTCGCTCAAGGCCGTGGTCTCGGCGATCAACCGCGCGATGCGCTGATCTCCCCCGTCAGTGGATACGAGTGCTCCGGCACTCGTATCCACTCACGAGCGGGTTTCAGCGGCCCAGGATCTCCGTCACCGAGCCGGGGTGCTCGGGCACAGCGCCGGGCCCGAGCACGTCATCGGCCGCAGCGACCGGCTCCACCTGGTGCGGCTGCAGGGTGCCGCTGCGGATCTCCTCGGCCCAGTGGCAGGCCACCCGGTGGCTGGCCGGGGCACCGGCGATCACCCGGAGCTCGGGCCGTTCGGAGTCGCAGCGGGTGGGCTGTCGCCACGGGCAGCGGGTGTGGAACCGGCACCCTTGCGGTGGCGCCGCCGGGGAGGGCAGGTCGCCGGTGAGCAGGATGCGCTCGCGCTGGTCCTCCAGCTCGGGGTCGGGCACCGGGATCGCCGAGAGCAGCGCCTTCGTGTACGGGTGCTGCGGGTCGTCGTACAGCGCCTGCGACGTGGCCTCCTCGACGATCCCGCCGAGGTACATCACGCCGACCCGGTCGCTGACGTGCCGGACCACCGCCAGGTCGTGGGCGATCACGAGGTAGGTCAGCCCCAGCTCGTCCTGCAGCCTGCCCAGCAGGTTCAGCACCTGCGCCTGCACCGACACGTCGAGCGCCGACACCGGCTCGTCGGCCACGATCAGGTCCGGCTCCACCGACAGTGCGCGCGCGATGCCGATGCGCTGCCGCTGCCCGCCGGAGAACTCGTGCGGGTAGCGGCGCAGCGCGGCGGCCGGCAGCCCGACGGAGTCGACGAGCTCCCGCAGCCGCGCCGAGTCGGCCTCCTGGCCACGGGACAGGCCGTGCGCCTTCATCCCCTCGAGCAGCATCGACTCCACCGACTGGCGCGGGTCGAGGCTCGACATAGGGTCCTGGAACACCATCTGGAAGCGCCGGCGCATGGTGCGCAGCCGCTCGCCGCCGAGCGGCGCGACGTCGACCCCGTCGAACTCGACGGTGCCGGCCGTCGGGTCGACCAGGCGCAGGATCGCCCGGCCGAGCGTGGACTTGCCGCAGCCGGACTCGCCGACGAGCCCGTACGTCTCGCCGCGGCGGATCTGCAGGGAGACCCCGTCGACGGCGTACACATAGCCGATCGTGCGGTCGAGCAGCACGCCGCGCCTGATCGGGAAGTGCACGGCGAGGTCGCGCACGTCCAGCAGCACGTCGTCGCGTGGTTGCGCCATGTCACTCACTCCGCGCTCGCCGGCACCGGGTTGTGGCAGCGCAGCAGCCGCCCGCCCGCCGTCTCGCCGAGCGGCGTGACCTCCAGGCACCGTTCCAGGGACCGCGGGCAGCGCGGCGCGAACGCGCACGCGTGCTCCCACGGCACGTTGTCGACCACCGAGCCCTTGATCGCCGGCAGCTGCTCCCCCTGCGGGCTGTCCAGGCGCGGAATCGAGCGCAGCAGGCCGTGCGTGTACGGGTGCCGCGGTGTGCTGAAGAGGCGGTGGCGCTGCGCCCGCTCCACGATCCGTCCCGCGTACAGCACGTTCACGGTCTCGCACAGCCCGGCGACGACGCCCAGATCGTGCGTGATCATGACGAGCGCCGCGCCGGTCTCCCGCACGAGCTCGCGCAGCAGCTCGAGGATCTGGGCCTGGATGGTGACATCGAGCGCCGTGGTGGGCTCGTCCGCGATGAGCAGCCGAGGGCTGCACGCCAGCGCGATCGCGATGAGCGCGCGCTGCCGCATGCCGCCGGAGAGCTGGTGGGGGTAGGAGTCGAGCCGCCGCCGCGGGTCGGGGATGCCGACGCGGTCCAGCAGCTCCACCGCGGCCCTGCGCGCCACTTCCTTGCCCATCCCCCGGTGCCGCCGCAGCACCTCGGTGATCTGCAGACCCACCGGGATCACCGGGTTCAGCGAGGTGAGCGGGTCCTGGAAGACCATCGACAGGTCCCGGCCCCGGCGCTCGCGCATCTGCGAGTCGGACAACGTCAGCAGGTCGGTACCGTCCATCACGACGCTGCCGCTCACGCGCACGCCGCGGTCCGGCAGCAGCCGCATGATCGCCATCGAGGTCACCGACTTGCCGCACCCGGACTCCCCGACCAGGCCCACGACCTGGCCGGGCGCGACGTCGAAGCTGACGCCGTCGACGGCCACCGTCTCCGGCTCGCCCTTGCGCTGGAACGAGACGCGCAGGTCGCGCACCGACAGCAGCGGCTCGGACGGCCCGGCGCCGGTGCGGATGTCGTCTGCGGGGTGCGCGGCCGTCATCGGCGCCCCTTCGGGTCGATGGCCTCGCGCAGCGACTCGCCGAGCAGCGTGAAGCCGAGCGCCACGAGGATGATCGCGAGCGCCGGGTAGAACGCGAGCGCTGGCCGGACATCGAGGTAGGTCTGGGCCTGGGCGAGCATGAGCCCCCATTCGGCACGGCCGGGGTCGGCGTCGCCGAGACCGAGGAAGGACAGCGCCGCCGCGTCCAGGATCGAGGTGGCGAGCGTCAGAGTGGCCTGCACGATCACGGGGCCGATCGCGTTCGGCAGCATGTGCCGCAGCACCACGGCGGGCCGCTTGACGCCCAGCGCGGTGGCCGCCACCACGTGGTCGCTGTGGCGCTGGGCCAGCATCGACCCGCGCAGCAGCCGCGCGAAGATCGGCACGCTCACGATGGAGACCGCGATGATCACGCTGGTCTGCGACGGGCTCGCCGCCAGCGCCGCCACCGAGATCGCGAGCAGCAGGCTCGGGATCGCCAGCAGCACGTCGGTGACCCGCATGAGCAAGGTGTCGACCCAGCCGCCGAAGGCACCGGCCACCGTGCCGATCACGATGCCGAACGCGAGCCCGATGATCGTGGCGAAAACACCGACGAGCAGCGTCTGCTGCGAGGCGAGGATCATCCGGGAGAAGAAGTCGCGCCCGAGCTGGTCGCTCCCAAGTGGGAAACCGTCCTGCGGCCCGGGGATCGAGCCGGGGCGGAGGTCCTCCTGCAGCTGCGGGAACGCCGCGGTGGCGTCGTGCGGGGCGAGGAGCGGCGCGAAGGCGGCCACCACCACGAAGACCCCGATGATGATCCCGCCGACGATCGCGGCCGGTTCACGGCGCAGCCGCCGGAGAGCCTCGGACGTGAGGCTGCGCCCGCCCGCGATGTCGTCGATGCGGTTGCGGCGGCGTTCGAGCCACGTGGTCGTCATGACCTGTCCTTGATCATGACAGTCGCACCCGTGGGTCGATGACCGCGTAGGAGAGGTCGACGAGCAGGTTGACCAGCACGTAGATCAGCGCACCGAGCAGCAGCACCGCCTGCAGCCGCGGGTAGTCCCGCAGCGTGATCGCGTCGGCGAGCAGCGTGCCGACGCCACCCCACACGAACACCCGCTCGGTGAGCACGGCCCCGGCCAGAAGCAGCCCGACCTGCAACCCGATCGTCGTGGAAACCGGGAGCAAGGCGTTGCGCATCACGTGCCGGCCGCGGACGGTGCCGGGTGCGAGGCCCTTCGAGTTCGCCGTGCGCACGAAGTCGGACCCGAGCACGTCGAGCACGGAGGCCCGGGTGATCCGCACGATCACCGCGAGCGGGATGGTGGCCAGTGCCAGCGCCGGCAGCACGAGGTGGTGCAACGCGTCGAGAGTGGCGTCGAACTCGCGGGTGAGGAGCCCGTCGAGCACCGCGAAGCCGGTGACGTTGGTGGCGTCCACCGCGACCGACTGGCGGCCCGACGGCGGGAACAGGCCCAGGTCGACGGCGAACACGTCCTTCAGCACGTAACCGAGGAAGAACACCGGCACGGCCACGCCGACGAGCGTGCCCATCACCGTCGCCACGTCGAGCGAGCGGCCGCGGTGGAGCGCCGCGACGTATCCCAGCGGGATGCCGAGCCCGACCGCGATCACCAGGGCCGTGATCGACAGTTCGATCGTGGCAGGCAAAGCCCGGCCGATCTCCTCGAGCACGGGCTGCCCGGTGATCGACGACGTGCCGAAGTCACCCGTGGCGACCCGGCCGAGGAACCGGCCGTACTGCACCCAGATCGGCTGGTCGAGGCCCATCACGCGGTTCAGCTCGGCGATGCCCTCCGGTGTCGCCCGGTCACCGAGGAACGCCGTCGCGGGCCCCCCGGGCAGCGACCGCAGCCACGCGAAGACCACGATCGACAACAGCAGGAGCGTCGGGATCACCTGCAGCAGGCGCCGCACCACGAAGCGCAGCATCATCCCCCCTCCATCGAACTCGGACGCCGAGAGTGGCACCGCCCTGCCGGGCGGTGCCACTCGGAGCCCCTCTCAGTCGACGCTGACCGTGAGGAACCGCTCATCGGTGAGGGGCGAGGGGATGAGCCCGTTGACGCCGTTCCTCACCACGATCGCGGGGGGCGAGCTGGAGAGCGGCACGGCGGGCAGCTGCTCCATGACGAGCCGGTTGGTCTCCCGCCACGCGGCGGCGTGCGCCTCCTCGCCGATCGTCCCGTCCGCGTCCTTGATGCTCTTGATGATCGCGCCGTCCTCCGCGTCGGTCAGCCCGAACTCGGGGCCCGGCGAGCCGAAGAAGCCCTCCACGAAGTTGCCCGCGTCGTTGTAGTCACCCGTCCACCCGAGCAGGTGCAGGTCCTGCACACCGTTGACCTGCACGTCGTCGAGGTAGCCACCGTTCCACGGCTTCGCGACCGGGTTCACGGTGATCCCGACCTGCCGCAGGTTCTCCGCGAGTGCGGTGAAGATGTTGGTCGGGTTGGGCATGTAGGGCCGGCTGACGTCGGTCGGGTAGTAGAAGTTGAGCGTCAGGTTCGACACGCCCGCCTCGGCGAGCAACGCCTTGGCCCGCTCCGGGTCGTGCGGGATCGGCGGGATGTCCGGGTTGTAGCCGGCCACGGTGTCCGGGACGAACTGGGTGGCCACCACCGCGCCCTCGGGCAGCTGGTTGCGCACCATCGCCTCGCGGTCGAGCGCGTACGCGATCGCCTGGCGCACCCGGATGTCCTTGAGCGCCGGGTTGTTCTTCTTGTTGATCCCGAGGTACAGGATGTTGAACACCGGCCGGACCAGCACCTGGAAGCCGGCGTCCTTCAGTCCCGGCCAGTCGGCGGCCGACGGGTAGTCGAAGCCGTCGATCGTGCCGGCCTGCAGCTCCTGCTTGCGGGCGTTCTCGTCCGGGATGACCCGGAAGATGAGCCGGTCGAGCTTGGCGGGCTCGCCCCAGTACTGGTCGTTGCGCACCAGCGTGATCGTCTGGTTCGTCCGGTCGTAGCTCTCGAACTTGAACGGGCCCGTGCCCGTCGGGTGCTCCATCGCGTACGCGCTGTAGGAGAACGACTCGCCGCTCTGGGTGACCTCGTCCGCGTTGTACTGCTGGAGGGCGGCGGGGCTGGAGATCGACAGCGAGGTGAGCCCGAACGCCGCCGGGAACGCGCCCTTGGCACGGTTCAGCTTGACGACGGCCGTGGTCGGGTTCGGCGCCTGGCACGAGTTGTAGACCGGGTCGGTGACGCCCTCGGTGAGGTTGTTCGAGTACCCGCCGAACAGCTCGTAGTAGTAGATCGCCTGGCTCTGCGCCGCGGCCGTCGGCAGGTTGAACCAGCGGTTGAAGTTGAAGCAGACCGCCTCGGCGTTGAAGTCCGTGCCGTCGTGGAACTTGACCCCCTCGCGGAGGGTGAACGTCCACTGGGTGCCGTCCGGGCTGGGCTCCCACTGGGTGGCGAGGCCGGGCGTGAGCTCCGAGGTGCCGTGCTTGTAAGTGATCAGCGTGTCGTAGATCTGCCGCGACACCCGGAACGTCTCCCCGTCCTGGGCGAACAGCGGGTCGAAGCTGCGCGGGGCACCAGCCGCGCCGAACACCATCGTTCCGCCGGTGGCACCTGCTCCGCCCTGCTCACCGCCCGCGTCCCGCTCGGACTGGGCGCACGCGGCAAGGGCGATTGCGAGCGCACCGGCCATGCACGCGGCCGAGATACGTCTGGCGGCTGATCTCATGCGGGCAACACCTCTTCGTAGGAGACCCGCTGGAAACTAGTGCGGCGGGATACCGATCGGTAGCTCATCGAGTCACGGTTCCGCTACGGCCTCTAACGATCAGGTGACGCCGCCGCGCCGGGATTGTCGGACGCCGTCGGCATTCTGCGCCTCGTGGACGGCCCCGCCCGCTGGTGCACTCGGGTGATTGTCCCCGGAGCGCTTCCCCTGCAATTGCAGGAGGACCTTGCGTGCGGCAATCTAAGTATCCGGCCGACCTCCCCCCGACGCAGAGGGGCCGGCCGGGTCATCCCGAGAGGAGGCCGACCGTGAACAACAACTCCGGTACCCGCCTCCGCCGTCCTGCACTCATCGCGGAGCTCCTGCGAACCAGGAACCGCCTCCCGTCCCGGGCCGCCGGGACCCACATCCGTCCGGCAGACCGCCGGCGAGAAGCAGCACACGGGAAGGAGCCATCCATGTCCACACTGACGTCTCCGGGGAAGCACACCGGTGCCGGCACGCCCCAGCAGAACGGGTCGTCGCCATGATCACTCTCATCGCCGCAGGCATCGGTCTTCTCATCCTGGTCGCGATCACGGTCGGCATCGTGGAGGCCGCACAGGCACCCACCTGGCGGCAGATCGCGGCAGAGCGGCGCGCACGCTGGGAGGCCAGGCAGCCGCAGCCGCACGGCCTCGACCCGTACGCCGGCTCAACGTCCTACGACGACTCCGACGACGAGTCGTGGGACGACGACTAGGCAGCGCGATTCCGGGGAGTGATCGCGCGGCCGCCGGGGCCGCCCCACACGTCGGGCGGCGGCCCCGGTCGATCCGGCTCCGATCGGCAGACCGGCCCGGTCGTCGCCGATCTCCACTCAGGCGTCGAACGCGCCGCGCTTGATCCCGGCCACGAACGCCGCCCATTCCTGCGAGCTGAACGTCAGCTCCCGGCTGCGGTCCTTGGTGTCGCGCACCGCCACGACATCGCCGTCGCGCAACCCGACCTCGACGCAGTCGCCGCCGGAGCAGAAGCTGCTGATCTTGTACTCGGCCGCCAGGTGCTGGGTCATCTCGGTCTTCCTCCGGGGGGAGCGTGCTGGAGCTCGTATCGATGGACGATCTCCCGCGAGGCGTCCGGGTCCAGCGCCCGGTCCGCCACGTCCGCGAGGACGTCTTTATACAGGTCCACATCGGACTCGTTCTCGTAGGTATCCCCCGAGGGGCTCTCGATGAACACCACGTCCGACCCGACCGATTCGGGGAACTCAAGGATCTGGAACGGACCTGCGTGGGCCCGGTGCAACCCGATCGAGAACGGAAGCACCCGAACGGTGACGTTCGGCAGGGTCGAGCGCTCGCGCAGGTATCGCAGCTGCGCGGCCATCACGTCCGGGGAGCCCACCACCCGGCTCAGCACCGACTCGTCCAGCACCACCTCGAGCTGCAGCGGCGGCGTCCGTTTCGTGAGCGCTTCCTGTCGCCGCAGGCGCAGCTCGACGAGCCGGTCCACCTCGCTGTCGGTGCGCTCCGACAGCAACGCCTCCAGCACGGCCCGCGTGTACTCGGGCGCCTGCAACAGACCGTGCACCCAGGCAACCTCGAAGGACCGCACGCGCACGGCTTCCGTCTCGAGCGCCGTGTAGCGGGCCGGCGCGTTCATGACGAACCGCTCGGCCTGCACGCCGTCGGTGTAGCGCTCCCACCAGCCCTGCTCGCGACTCTCGTGCACGAGTTGCCTGAGCCGCTCGCGCCGCTCCTCGTCGGTGACGCCGTACAGCCTCATCAACGCGACGACGTCGGGCATCCGAGGGATGCCCTTGCCGTTCTCGAGCCGGCTGATCTTCGACGCGGAGCAGTCGAGCTCGCGAGCGACCTCGACCAGCTGCAGGTCGGCCCGTCGGCGCAGCTGACGCAGCTCGGTCCCCAGGCGCCGTCGCGGGCCCGCGGGTCCTTGGGCAGTGGGCATCAGTCCGCCGCTCGTCGAAATCCAGGCGTGCAATTGCACGAGCTGGAACCGAGGATAGCGGAGACCGCGGGTGACCCCACGCGGGCTCGCCCTACACGCTGTCGAAACCCCCGGCCTTCACCGAGCCGAGGAACTGGGCCCACTCACCCTCCGTGACCAACAAGAGCGGCGCGTCGGGGGTGAGGGTGCTGCGGAGGGCGACGCGGCCGTCGGGCAGCCGTGCGGCCTCGAGACAGTCGCCCACGGCACAGAACTCCCGCCCCACGAACTCGAGCTCGCTCTCCGCACCAGTCAACGGTCCACCCCTCCGTCGCACGACCGGGTGATCGTACAGCGGCGGAGCGTGATCCTCCGGCTCGCCGACCCGGAGGCCGGCGGGCGGGGAGTGACGGCGCGCGGCCTACTCGACGTGCGTGTCGGCGACCTCTCGCAGGAAGCTCAGGAGCTCGCGGCCGTCCAGCGCCTGCTTCCAGGCGGCGTCGAGGCGGTCGGAATGGGTCTGCACGATGTCGGCCTTCTCCTGCAGGCCGCCCCCGTCCTGACCCTCGAAGAAGATGACGTCGCTCTCGCCGTGGTCGAACGAGAGGATCTGGAACCCACCCCCGAGGAGGCCGTGCAAGCCGATGGAGAACGGGAGGACCCGCACCTCGATCGGCGACGAGCCGTCCTCGACGATCTCGGACAGGTGCTGGATCTGCTCACGCATCACGCCGGCGCCGGAAGCGGGGCGGCGCAGCACGGACTCGTCGACCAGCGCCGCGACGCGCAGCGGGTCGGGCTCGCGCCGGAGGACGCTCTTGCGCTCCAGCCGCATCCGGATCATCGTCTCCAGCGCCTCGCCCGACACGGTGGGCTGCGACGCCGTGATGACGGCGCGCGCGTAACGCTCGGTCTGCAGCAGCCCCGGGACCGCGCCCGAGGAGAACTGGCGGAGCATCGACGCGCCGGCCTCGAGGCCGATGAAGCGGTGCAGGGTGGACCCCGGCGCCAGCAGGTCGCCGTACGAGTCGTACCACGCGGCCTGCTTGCCCTCGCCCGCGAGCTGCACGAGCTCCTCACGCGCGTCGGGGGCCGAATAGAGGCGCAGGAGGGTGTCGATCTCCGGGCGGCGGGGTGTGGACAACCCTGTCTCGATGCGACTGATCTTCGACACCGAGCAGTCGAGCTCTTCCGCGGCTCGACTCACCGCCACCCCGGCCGCCTCTCGTAGACGCCGAAGCTCGGTGCCGAGAGTGCGACGGGACAGGACAGGGCTGGTGGCCATGCCAGTACCCCTTCATGGGACCTGAGCTGTTGGGACGTCCAGTGCGCCCACCGCCGGCCGAACCGCCGGGTGTGCGTGACGAATGAGAGTACCCCTGCCGCCACGCGATGGCCATCACTGTCGTGCAGAACACTGCACGCTTCGTGCACATGTTGTAAGCAATCCCGCTGTGCACTTGCACAGATGCCCACCGCGCCTCACACTCGGAACCGGGTCACCGCCCGAGGAGGCACCGATGACCGGGATCGCATTCGTCGCCGTCGGAGGAGTCCTAGCGCTGGTCCTGCTGGCCGTGCTGATCGGCAACGCGGACGCGCGAGCGCAGCGGGACGCGTGGAACCGCATCGCCCGGCGCAGGCGCGAGCTCGGCGAGTGGGAGCGCGAGCTGATCCGGGCCGCCGAGTCGGAGGGGTGCCCCGCCTGCCGGTTGCTCCGGGAGCGGGGCAAGCTGCACGACCCGCTCTAGCCGATCAGCTCAGAGCGCGCGCCTGCCCGAGAGGGCGCGGCCGAGCGTCAGCTCGTCGGCGAACTCGAGGTCGCCCCCCATCGGGAGGCCGGACGCGAGCCGGGTGACCGTGAGGCCGGGGAAGTCGCGCAGCAGCCGGACGAGGTAGGTCGCCGTGGCCTCACCCTCGGTGTTCGGGTCGGTCGCGATGATCACCTCGGCGATCTCCGTCTCGTCGGCCGCCGGGCCGGTGCCGCCGAGGCGCGCGAGCAGCTCCCGGATCCGCAGCGCATCGGGCCCGACGCCGGCCAGGGGATCCAGCGCCCCGCCGAGAACGTGGTACCGGCCCTTGAACTCACGGGTGCGCTCCACGGCAAGGACGTCCTTGGGCTCCTCGACGACGCACACGACCGTGGGATCGCGGCGGGCGTCGGCGCAGTAGCGGCACCGCTCCCGCTCGGACACGTTGCCGCACACCTCGCAGAAGCGGACGCCTTCCTTGACCTTCTGCAGCGCGTCCTGGAGCCGACCGACGTCGGCCGGATCGGCGGCGAGCAGGTGGAACGCAATCCGCTGGGCGCTCTTCGGCCCCACCCCCGGCAGCCGGCCGAGCTCGTCGATCAGGTCCTGGACCGGCCCCTCGAACACGGCAGCAGCGCGCTACGCGCCGAGGCCCGGCAGGCCGAGGCCGCCCGTGACGTCGCCGAGGCCTCCGGCGAGCGGCCCCATCTTCTCGGCCTGCAGCTCCTGGGCCGCTCGCGCGGCGTCCTGCAACGCGCCGACGATGAGGTCCTGCAGCGTCTCGACGTCCTCCGGATCGACGACCTTCGGATCGATCCGGACGGCCCGCACCTCCCCCGCGCCCGTGGTGGTGATCTGCACCAGGCCGTTGCCCGCCTGACCGACCACCTCTGCGGACGCCAGCTCGGCCTGCGCGGCCATCAGCTGCTCCTGCATCCTCTGCGCCTGCTGCAGGATCATCTGCATGTCGGGCTGACCCGGTTGCACCAGCGATCTCCTCGCACGTCGCGCCTGCGCCGGCACGGCCGGCCCCGTTGCCAGGCTAGGCCATTCCCGAACCAAGGGGCTGGCAGGCTGACGACGTGCGCACAATCCGATGGGTCGTGCTCGTCGCCGCGGCGGTCCTGCCGACCGTCGCGTGCTCCGGCGCGGCCGCGGCCCCCGGGCCGCCTGCCCCCGCCCCGGTGGCGACCCCGGCCGCGACGGAGCCACCGCCCGTGGTGGTGCTCGACCCGGGCCACAACGGCCGCAACGGCACCGCGTCCGCCACGAGGAGGCTCGTGCCCGACGGTCGCGGCGGCGAGAAGGCGTGCAACACGACCGGCACCTCCACCGACGCCGGCTACCCCGAACACGCCTTCGCCTTCGACGTCGCCCAGCGGGTGACGACGAAGCTGGAGGCGGCAGGCGTGCGCGTCGTGCTGACCCGTCCCGACGACGACGGCGTGGGCCCCTGCGTGGACGAGCGGGGCCGCGCAGGCGAGGCGGCAGGTGCCGCGGCGACAGTGTCGATCCACGCCGACGGCGCCGCCCCCGCCTCGTCCGGGTTCCACGTGGCCTACTCCGACCCGCCGCTGAACCCCGTGCAGGCCGGACCGGCGCGGGACCTCGCCACCGCCCTGCGCGATGCGCTGCGGTCGGGCGGCTTCCGGGACTCGGACTACATCGGGCGCGCCGGGCTCTCACCGCGCGCCGATCTCGCCGGGCTCAACCACGCCACCCGCCCGACGGCCCTCGTGGAGTGCGCGAACATGCGCAACCCGCGCGAGGCAGCCGTGGTCTCCTCACCCGACGGCCGCGAGCGCTATGCAGCCGCGATCGCGGACGGCGTGCTGGCCTTCCTCGGCCTGAAAGGCTGATCAGGGCCGTTCGATCGCCCGGGCTCCCAGCTGCGAGGTGAGCAGCTCGATCGCGGCTTCCTCCGGGTCCCGGCGCTCCGCGTCGCTCACCGGGACGGCGGCCTCGGCGAGCATCGCCTCCTCGTCGTCCTCCGGCGGGGCGTCCTCGTCGGGCGGCTCGGGGGGCAGGGGCACGCCGTCGTCGGGAGTGGGCGCGCGGCGGGCCGGCGGCGACTGCTGGGCCCGCGCCGGAGGCGGTGTGTGCTGGGGGCGCGACGGCGGATCCGCGCGGCGCGGCGGGGCACTTCGGCCGGCGGCGGGCGCCGCCGGGGCCTCGCCGGACTCGCACCGCACCTGCCAGCGCACGCCGAGCACCGTGTGCAACGCGGCGGCGACGATGTCGGCGTTGCGCGACTCGGAGAGGCGCCGGGCGAGCGAGGGCGCGCCGATGCCGAGCACGAGGGTGTCGCCCTGCACGGCCCGCACCGTGGCGTTGACCAGCATCGCCTCGATGCTGCGGCTCTGCGCCCGAGCCGCGGCGAGCACCTCCGACCACACGCGGCGGACGGCAGCGGCGTCCAGCGCGCCGCCCTGAGCAGCTGCGGGTTCCGCGGCAGGCGACGGCGGTGCCGGCTCCGCAACCGGGGGCGGCGGCGTGGGCGGCGGTGGCGCTGCAGCAGGCTGTGACACGGGAGGCTGTGTCTTTGCGGGCTGTGGCACCGCGGGCTGGGACACCGCAGGCCGGGACGACGGCTGCGCCGGCGCAGGCTTCCGATCCCCCGGCGGCTGGGCGGGAGCCTGGGGCGCGGGAGGCGCGGGACGGGGCTCCTCCACGGGGCGGTCGGGGGGAGCGGGGACGGGCGCGGCCGCCGGCTCCGCCGCGGGCGACCCCGACCTGCCGTCGATCCCGGGCGCCGGGGCCCCGCTCGGCCTGCGGAAGGTGCGGCGCGCCTCCCCTGCCGCGGCCTCCTCCTGCCCGGGCGGCGCCGCGGCGATCGCGCTGCGGCGCTCCAGCCGCTCGATCCGCTCCAGCAGGCCCTCCTCCGCGGTGGTGGCCGCGGGCAGCAGCATCCGGGCGCAGAGCAGCTCGAGCAGCAGGCGGGGAGCGGTGGCGCCGCGCATCTCGGTGAGCCCGGTGTGGACGATCTCGCCGTACCGCGTGAGCGTGGCCGCACCGATCTTGCCGGCCTGCTCGGCCATCCGGGCGATCTCGTCGGCGGCGGCCTCGACGAGCCCGCGCTCCGCGGCCTCGGGCACCGACTGCAGCAGCACGAGGTCGCGCAGCCGCTGCAGCAGGTCGGCGGCGAAGCGGCGGGGGTCGTGGCCGGCCTCGACGAGCCGGTCGACGGTCTCGAACACCGCTGCGCGGTCGGCTGCGGCGAGCGCGTCGACCATGTCGTCGATCAGTGCGACGTCGGTGACGCCGAGCAGCGCCACCGCGCGCTCGTACGTGACGCCCTCCGGCCCTGCGCCCGCGAGGAGCTGGTCGAGCACCGAGAGGGTGTCGCGCGCCGACCCGCCGCCCGCGCGCAGCACCAGCGGGTAGACCGGCGGCGCCACGACGGCGTCCTCCTCGGCGCAGATGCGTTCGAGGAGCTTGCGCAGCGTGCCGGGCGGGATGAGCCGGAACGGGTAGTGGTGGGTGCGCGAGCGGATGGTGGGCAGCACCTTGTCGGGTTCGGTCGTGGCGAACACGAACACGAGGTGCTCCGGCGGCTCCTCCACGATCTTCAGCAGGGCGTTGAAGCCCTGCGTGGTGATCATATGGGCCTCGTCGACGATGAACACGCGGTACCGCGACTCGGCCGGTGCGAAGAACGCGCGGTCGCGCAGCTCGCGGGTGTCGTCGACACCGCCGTGGGACGCCGCGTCCAGCTCCGTGACGTCGATGTTGCCCGGGCCACCCGGCGCGAGGGACACGCAGGACGCGCAGACGCCGCACGGGTCGGGGGTGGGGCCCTGCTCGCAGTTGAGCGAGCGGGCGAGGATGCGGGCCGAGGACGTCTTGCCGCAGCCCCGCGGCCCGGAGAACAGGTACGCGTGGTTGATGCGACCCGCGGCCAGCGCGGTGCTGAGCGGCTCGGTGACGTGCTCCTGCCCGACCACCTCGGCGAACTTCGCCGGGCGGTACTTGCGGTACAGAGCCAGCGCCACGGCCGCGAGGCTACCCACCACCACCGACGCCCGGACGACGGGGAACGGCACCCCGCTCCCCACCAGACCCAGACGCCACGCTCGGCCGGTCCAGATGCCGCACTCACCGCACCAAGACGCCCGACTCCCCCAGCTGACCGCCGGACTCGCCAACCAAGCCCGGCGGGCATCCAAAAACCGCTGGACCGACGTGAAGCCACACACCGACATCGGTACTCACACACCGACTGCAGTAGGTGTGTGACGACAGATGTCGATGTGACGGGAGCCGCACGAGCAGCAGGAGAACAACGAGACGCAACCACGGCGGGGGTCCGGGGGGCGAAGCCCCTCCGGCAGGGGGTCTGGGGGCTTGGCCCCCAGGAGACGCTGACGAACGAGGCCGGCGAGCGCGGTACGCGAGCACAGCTCGCCACCTCGTGAGGGGACCCCGCGCACCCGCCAGAGCCCGTTGACCCTTGCTGCCTTCCGGCCCTGGGGGAGTTCACAGGATGGACGCCGCGCGGGGTCCGGGGGTGAGTGTAGTGGAGAGGGGGCGGGAGGGCTGTGGGCGGCCCCGGCTATGCTTCGAGGCGGAGGATTCGCCTAGTGGCCTATGGCGCACGCTTGGAAAGCGTGTTGGGTTCACGCCCTCGCGGGTTCGAATCCCGCATCCTCCGCGCTGCTGATCAGCGAGAACGCCGGGTCTGCCCCTGAGGGCGGCCCGGCGTTCTCGCGTCTGTGGTCGGACCCGGGTCACCAGCGCGGGTCTCCCCCCGGGCCCGCCGGACGGCGGAGCGTCGTCGTGGTCGCCTGAAGTTCATGTATTAGCCCGGGCCTGATCGGGAACAGGGGCTGCAGTGGGTCGACAAGAGCGGCCCCATTGGGGAATCAGGAGGAACGGTGACCGTCACGGGTATCATCACCGCGATCATCATCGGGGCCATCATCGGATTCCTCGGCCGCCTCGTGGCGCCGGGGAGGCAGGACATCCCGATCTGGCTGACCGTCTTGGTCGGCATCGTGGCCGCGTTCATCGGCACCTGGATCGCCGGACTGTTCGGCGTGGCCGACACGCGCGGGATCGACTGGCTCGAGATCATCATGCAGGTTGTCGTGGCCGCGATCGGCGTCGTCGTCGTCGCGGGTATCTACGGCCGCCGCGCGATTCGACGGTAGGCGCACCGTCCCGGCGTGATCTCGTCTCCCGCCGGTGACGCAGCTCCCGGGTCAGGTCCTCGGCGCGCAGCAGTTGCGCGTCGGGGACCTGCTCGGTGAGCAGGTCGGCCCGGGCGCCGATCATCTCGAGCTGGGCGTGGAGCTCTCGGGCCGCCGCCTCCATGGCATCTGGGCGAGGTGGGTGTCGAGGCACTCGGCCAGCTCCACCCGCACGATCTCGGCGATGTCCGCGAGGCGCTCCGGCATCGCGGGCCCGTCGGCGGGGTGGCCGGCCGCATCGTCGAGCCGGTCGAGCACGAGCCGTACGGTCCGGATGATCCGCCGGACCGCCTGCTCCGCGCCGCCCCGCATCGCGGCGCGTTCCAGCTCGACGCGTGTGAGCTGCTCTTCCGCCTCGGCCCGCAGCGCATCCGTCAGGCTCGGCTCGACGACCGGCTCGGGTGGCGCGACGAGCGCGCCCACCATTCCCGCGATGTTCTTCCGGGATTCGAGGTAGCGGCGCACCGCCCCCGACCGGTCGGACGAGTTCATCTGTTCCGCTTCTCGGCTCCGCTTCTCACCGCGCCCGATTCTGCCGCCTGGACCGGCGAGGTGACCGCTCGGTGGACATCCGGGCGCGATCCGCGCCTCCCCGAGAGGCATGATCGAGCGAGCCCACCGGGACAGGAGGACGATGCCGACGCCACCCACCTTCGCCGACGTGCAGGCCGCCGCGGAGCGGATCCGCGGCCACGCGCACCGCACGCCGGTGCTGACCTCCCGCCGGATCGACGCGGAGACCGGTGCCCATCTGTATTTCAAGTGCGAGAACTTCCAGCGGATGGGCGCGTTCAAGTTCCGCGGCGCGTTCAACGCGTTGTCGCGGTTCGACGAGGCTCAGCGCAGGGCGGGGGTCGTCACCTACTCGTCGGGGAACCATTCCCAGGCGATCGCGCTCGCCGCGAGCATCCTCGACATTCCGGCCACGATCGTGATGCCGCACGACGCGCCCGAGAGCAAGGTGGCCGCCACACTCGGGTACGGCGCGTCCGTGGTGCGCTACGACCGGTACACCGAGGACCGCGAGGAAATCGGGCGGGCGCTCGCCGCCGAGAAGGGCTACACGCTCGTGCCGCCGTACGACCACCCGGACGTCATCGCCGGGCAGGGCACGGCGACCATGGAACTGTTCGAGGAATCGGGAGAGCTCGACGCGCTGTTCGTGTGCCTCGGCGGGGGCGGTCTCCTGTCGGGTGCGGCGCTCGCCGCGCGAGCCCTGGCACCGTCCTGCCGGGTCGTCGGTGTGGAACCCGAGGCGGGCGACGACGGTCTGCGATCGTTCCGGACCGGTTCGATCGTGCACATCGACACCCCGGATACGATCGCCGACGGCGCTCAGACCCAGCACCTGGGCGTGCTCCCGTTCGAGATCATCCGCCGGGACGTGGACGACATCGTCACGGCGAGCGACGCGGAGCTCGTGACGGCCATGCGGGTGTTCGCCTCGACGATGAAGATCGTCGTGGAGCCGACGGGCTGCCTGGCGTTCGCCGCCGTCCGCAGGCTCGCGGCCGATCTGGCCGGGCAGCGGGTCGGGGTGCTGGTGAGCGGCGGGAACGTCGACCTCGCCCGCTTCGCGGCGCTCGTCACGAGCTGACCGAGCGGGCGGGGCTCACGCCCGGGGCGCCGTGACCCCGATGTCGACGGGGAGGGTGTCGACCCCGAACACGAACGACAGCTTCCGGAACGACAGCTCGGACGGCTCGGTGCCGAAGCGGACGTCGGGGAACCGCCGCACGAGCGCCGGGTAGGCGGCACGCAGCTCCATGCGGGCGAGCTCGGCACCGATGCAGCGGTGCAGGCCGTAGCCGAAGGCGAGGTGCGGGCGGGTGGTGCGACCCGGGTCGAAGTCGTCGAGTCCGCCGTCGCGGTTGGCCGCGCTGAGCGAGCAGAGGACGATGTCGCCCTCCTCGATGGTGGCGCCCCCGATGGTCAGCCGCTCCTTGGCGAAGCGCGGGAAGGCGACCTGCACGACCGTGAGGTAGCGCAGCAGCTCGTCGACGAACGGGTCGACGGCCTCGTCGCTCTCCCGGATCGCCTTGCGGCTCTCCGGGTGCTGCATGAGCACGATCGTGCCGAGCGCGAGCATGCTGGCCGTGGTCTCGAGACCGCCGGTGAGCAGGCCGTCGGCGATGCCCGCAAGCTCGTGGTCGGACAGGTCGTCGCCGTGCTCGCGCACGAGGCGGCCGAGCAGCCCGTCGCCGGGTTCGTCCCGCTGGTTCTGCACGATCTTGAGCAGGTACTCCATGGACTCGGAGATCGCGCCGAGCGAGCCGGTGACCCCACCGAGCAGGTCGAAGCGGGTGGTGGACAGGCGCTGGAACTCGGCGCGGTCGGAGTAGGGAACGCCGAGCAGCTCGCAGATCGTGAGCGACGGGATCGGCAGTGCGAAGCTCTGTACGAGGTCCACCGGGCGACCCGCCTCTGCGACCTCCTGCATCTCGTCCAGCTGGCCCGCCACGATCGCCTCGATGCGCGGCGCGAGCCTGCGGAGCCGGTGCCCGGTGAACTCCGGTGTGAGCAGCTTGCGCAGCCGGGTGTGGTCGGGCGGGTCGGTGAACCCCAGGCCCCCCGGGTTCTGCTCGGCGGTGATCCCGACCGTGCCGACCAGGTTGGTGAAGTCGTTGCTGAACGCCGGGGCGTTCGCGAGCACGGCCTTGGCCTCCTCGTACCCGGTGACCAGCCACGCCCGCAGCCCGAACGGGAGCTTCATCCGGCTCACCGGCTCGACCGCGCGCAGGTTCCCGAGCTCGGCCACGGGGTCCAGCCCGTCGCGCCGCAACGGCACGAGGGCGGAGTCGGGTAGGACCGACAGCAGCGCGTCGGTGCTGCCGCTGCGCCTGCGTCCCAGCCTCAGGCGAGCGAGAGTGGTGATGATGCGTCTGCGGGCCCCCCACATGCGGCAGAACTCTATGCAGGTCGCCGACCCGGGTGGTGAGAGTGTGCTGAGATCGGTCGCTCCTCGTCGGTGAAGAACGTCCGCAGCGCGCCGGCCAGCTCGTCCGGCGCCTCCTCGGCCATGTGGTGGCCGGACTCGATCGGTCCCCCGCCGCGCAGGTCGGTGGCCCAGTCGCGCCATATCTCCCGCGGGTCGCCGTAGAGGTCCTCGAGATCGTCGTGCCGGGACCACAGGACCAGCAGCGGGCAGGTCACGCGCCGCCCCGCGGCCCGGTCGGCCTCCTCGTGGTCGCGGTCGATGCCGAGCCCGGCCCGGTAGTCCTCCAGCATGGCCCGCACGGTCTCCGGGTTCCGCACCGCGCTGCGGAACTCGGCGAACGCCTCATCACCCATGTACTGCGGGCTGCCGCCGTACCACGCATCCGGGTCGGCGAGGATCGCGCGCTCCGGCTTCTCGGGCTGGGCGAAGAAGAACCAGTGCCACCACTCGCGGGCGAACTTCTCGTCGCACCGGGCGAGGTGCTCGGAGATCGGGATGCAGTCGAGGAGGACGAGGCGCTCGACCGCGTCCGGGTGGTCGAGGGCGAGGCGGAGCGCGACGTAGCTGCCGCGGTCGTGCCCGGCCAGCGCGAACCGGTCGTGGCCGAGCTCGCGCATCAGCCGGACGACGTCCTCCGCCATGACCCGCTTCGAGTAGGGAGCGTGGTCGGGGGTGGTGGGCGGCTTCGACGAGCGCCCGTAGCCGCGGAGGTCCGGCACCACGACGGTGTGGCCGGCCGCCACCAGCTGCGGCGCCACCCGGTGCCAGGTGGCACCGGTGCGGGGATGGCCGTGCAGGAGCACGACCGCGGGCCCTTCGCCCCCGTGACGCACGTGGAGCTGCGCGTCGCCGACGTCGACCAGGCCGGTGGTGAAGCCTTCGAAGAGCGGCATCCGAGCAGGATCGACGAGCCGGGCTAGGCTCGCAAACGATGCGCGACCCACTGGACCTCCAGGACGGCGTGCTGGCCATGATGTCCGCGCGCACCGGGCACTTCCCGCTGGAGTCCGGCCACCACGGCGAGCTGTGGCTGGAGCTCGACGCGCTGTTCTGGACGCCCGCTGCCCTCGAGCCGTTCGCGCACCGGCTCGCCGAACTGATCCGGCCGCACGAGCCGGACGTCGTGTGCGGGCCGCTGGTGGGCGGGGCGTTCCTCGCCCAGCTGGTCGCCGCGCGGCTCGGCGTCCGGTTCTGCCACACCGAGCGGACCTCGACGGGCGACGGCCTCTACGCCGCCACCTACCGGCTGCCCGACGCGTTGACCGCCCGGCTCGCGGGCCTGCGGGTGGCGGTCGTCGACGACGTCGTCAACGCAGGCTCGGCCGTGCGGGCCACGCTCGCCGCGCTCGGGCAGGCCGACGCGCGGCCGGTGGCGCTCGGCGCGCTGCTCGCGCTCGGCAGCACGCCTGCGGCCGTGGCGGCGTCGGCAGGCCTGCCGCTGGAGTCCGTCGCCACCCGCGACAACGAGATCTGGGAGCCGGAGCACTGCCCGCGGTGCGCGAACGGGGAGGCGCTGCAGACGCCCTGACGCGATCATCGGGGCATGGCAGTACTCGACGTGATCGTCCCGAAGCTCGTCCTGCTCCCCGGGGTCGTCGCGGTGGTGCTCGGCGGGAGCCGGGCGCGCGGCACGAGCCGACCGGACAGCGACTGGGACATCGGGCTGTACTACCGCGGCGGCTTCGACGCGACCCTCCTGCGCGGCCTCGGCTTCCCCGGGCACGTCGCGCCGCCCGGCGAGTGGGGCCGGATCGTCAACGGCGGGGCGTGGCTGTCGGTCGACGGCGAGCCGGTCGACGTGCTGCTGCGCGACCTCGACGTCGTGGAGCGCTGGTGGGCGGACGCGCGGGCAGGCCGCTTCGAGGTCGACAACGTCGAGGGCCACATCGCCGGACTGCCCACCTACACCCCCGTCGGCGAGCTCGCGATCTCCCAGGTGCTGCACGGTGAGCTGCCGCGGGTGACCTACCCGGACGCGCTGCGGGACGCGGCGAGCAGGCGGTGGCGCTGGAACGCCGGCTTCTCGCTCGCGTACGCCGAGAAGTACGCGAGACGCGGCGACGTCGCCCTCGCCGCGGGGACGATGGCCCGGGCGACCGCGCAGACCGCCCACGGCGTGCTCGCCGAACGCGGCGAATGGGTGCTGAACGAGAAGGGCATCGTCGACGCCGCCGGCCTCGGCGCGGCCCACGGGATCATCGGCACCTGCGCGAATGATCCCGTTGAAGCGGTGCGCGCGCTGCGGGAACTGCTCGTCCCATCGCAGCTGGACGAGCTGAACGCCCGCGACCCGGCCTGAGAGGAGACCCGGGTCCGGCAACTCTCACGCCGGGGATCCGTAGCAGGCGGCGATCGCGGCAGCGCGGTCGCGCAGGGAGGTGCGCAACGACTGCGGCGCCAGGGCTTCAGCGTCCATGCCCAGCTGCCACAGCGCCCATTCGGCGTGCCAGGAGTCCTGGAAGGTCACCTCCAGCCGCAGCCGGCCGTCTGCGTCGGGTTCCTCGGCGCGGACGGCCACCGCGGTGCTCAGCAGGTCTTCCCGCCGCGCCGGGTTCACCCGTACCAGCACGGGGATGTGGCCGCTCGACAGGAACTGCGCGCAGCGTTCCCGCCACACCCGGCCCAGGTCGACCCGGTCCGGTCGCTGCGTCGGTTCGGGGAGCTCCTCGGCCGCCAGCACCCGCGACAGCCGGTAGGTGCGGTCCGCGCCGGATCTCGTGGCCAGCAGGTAGCCGCGGTCGCGAACGGTGACCAGGCCGATGGGGTCCACCGTGCGCCACTGCGGGGTCTCGCCGGTGGCCGCGTAGTGGATGCGCAGCTTGTGCCCGGCGAGCACGGCCCGCCGGACCTCGATCATCGCCGTGTCCGGCACCTCCTCACCGACCACCCGGCGGGAGAGCAGATCTGTCTCCGGCTCGACGAGGAACCGCTGGGCCGCGTCGCTCGCGGTGGCCCGATGGCCTTCGGGCAGCGCGTCGACGACCTTGCGCATGGCCGAAGCGAGCGCCGAGCCGAGGCCGAACACCGGCTCGCCCCGCGCCGATCCGGCGGCCAGCAGGGCGAGGGCCTCGTCGTGGTTCAGCCCGGTGAGCTCGGTCCGGAAACCGGGCAACAACGCGAAACCGCCGTGCCGGCCCCGTTCGGCGTAGACCGGGACGCCGGCTGCGGACAGCGCCTCGATGTCGCGCAGCACGGTGCGGGTGGACACCTCCAGCTCGCGGGCCAGCGTGTCGGCGGTCAGCCGGCCGTGCCGGCGCAGCAGCAGCACCAGCGAGACCAGCCGGTCGGCGCGCACCCGAGAACGCTACCAAATACACGACACAGGATGTCGTGATTTGCGGTGAGGCTCATCGACACCCACTCTCGACGAATCGAATGGAGCAGATGTGGCTGTGGAACGAACGGCCGTCAACCCGGTGACCTGGTCGACGGAAATGGGGTTCAACCAGGGTGAGATCGTCTCCGGGCACACCCGGACCCTCTACTGCTCCGGGCAGACCGCGATGAGCGGCGACGGCAAGCCCCAGCACGACGGCGACATGGCCGCGCAGCTGGCGCTGAGCCTCGACAACCTGGAGGGCGTGCTCGGCGAGGCCTGCATGTCACTCGCGAACCTCGTCCGGCTCAACGTCTACACCACCGACGTCGACCTGCTCTTCCAGCACTACGGCGTGCTGGCGTCGCGGCTGGGCGCCGCCGGGGTGGCGCCGACCACCACGATGCTCGGGGTGGCGCGGCTGGCGATCCCCGTCCTGATGGTCGAGCTCGAGGGGACCGCCGTCGCGTGACGGCGTGATCACCGGTGCTCAGGATGGTGACGATCGGCGTCTACGGCCTCGACGGCGAGTCCTTCCTGCAACGACTGCGGGAGGCGGACGTCCGCGTACTGCTCGACGTACGCCAGCGCCGCGGTGTCCGCGGACCGGAGTACGCCTGGGCGAACTCGCGGCGGCTACAGGCGGCCCTTGCCCGTGCCCGGATCGCCTACGAGCATCATCCGGAGCTCGCCCCGACCACCGAACTACGCCGGCTCCAGTACGCCGAGGACGACCGCCGAGGGGTCGGCAAGCGCTCGCGCCGCGAGCTCGCTGCCGAGTACACCCGCCGCTACACCGCTGAGATCCTCGACGGCGCCGACCTCGAACCGATCGTGTCGGCGCTGTCGAGCAGCGGGACCGGGGCGCTGCTCTGCGTCGAGCGCGACCCGGAGGCGTGCCACCGCTCGTTGATCGCCCGGCGGTTGACCGAGCGGCACGGCGTCGTGATCGAACACCTGCGCCCGTCGTGATGGGCGAGGTGGAAGTTCCGGCAGACACGGTCGCGACGAGCGGGGTTCGACCTGCGGGCAGGTGGCGACTCAGGCGGCTGTGCTTCGGCGGTGGGCGGTCGGGCTGAGTCCGCGGACGCGTTTGAATGCGACTGAGAGGGCGAAGGCGTTGGCGTAGCCGACCCGGCGGGCGATGGACTCCACCGTGTCGTTCGTCTCGCGCAGCAGGTCCGCGGCCAGCGTGATCCGCCAGCCGGTCAGGTAGGCCATCGGGGCCTCGCCGACCAGGGCGGCGAACCGCCGCGCCAGGCTGGCTCGGGAGACACCGGTCCGATCGGCGAGCTCGGCGACGCTCCACCGGTACGCCGGGTCCTCGTGCAGCAGCCGCAACGCCAGGCCTGCCACCGGATCGCTCTGCGCCCGGTACCAACCGGGCACGTGCGACTCGGGCCGGGCGAACCACGCGCGCAGGGTGACGATCAGGGCGAGATCGAGCCAGCGGTCGAGCACGCTCTGCTGGCCGGGCTCGTCGCGCTGGATCTCGCCGAGCACCATGTCCATCACGGGCCCGGCGACGTCGCCGGCCGGCACCACCAGCACCGGCGGCAGCGCGGCGAGCAGCCGGCGGCTGACGTCGCCTTCGAGCTGGTAGGTGCCGCTGACCGCCATCACCTCGCCCTCGGGTCGGCCGCCGTGGGTTCGGACGCCGAGCCGGGCGCTGTAGTCGACGGGCGCCCCCGGCAGCGCTTCGCAGACGCCGCCGGGATGGATGCGCAGCTGCGGTTTGGTGTCCGGATCATCGACCACGACGTACGGCTCGGGGCCGGCCAGTACCGCGACGTCGCGCTCCTGGAGCCGGACCGGGTCCAGCTCTCCGCGGATGATCCAGCCGGAGCCGCGAACGAGTGTGGCCAGGGCGAGCTGCGCCTGGTCGCGGATGTCCAGGCCCCACGGTCGGTCCAGGATGGTCAGGTTGAACACCCCGCCCCGAGCCCGGGTGCACGCGAGCAAATCGTCGAGGACGTCCACGCCGAGCAGCGTACTTGAGACGCGGAGACATGGAAACGCGCCAGACAACCATGGTTTCTCTCGACCACTCGCGGTGAACTACTTCCATGACTACTTCACCGATTCTCATCCTGGGCGGTAAAGGCAAGACCGGGCGCCGCGTCGTCGCGCAGCTGGAGGCGAAGGGAGCACCGGTCCGGCTGGCGTCACGATCGAGCGAGCAACGGTTCGACTGGTACGACGACAGCACGTGGCCCGGCATCGTTTCCGGGGCCCACACGGCCTACCTGGCGCCGCCGGTCGGGCCGACGGGCCTGGCCCAGGCCTGCCGGTTCGTCTCGCACGCCGCCGAGAACGGCCTGCGGCGGGTGGTGCTGCTGTCCGGCCGCGGTGTCGGCAGTCCCGGGCGCGAGTTCGCCGTCTACCAGAGCAGCCTCGAACTGGAGCACGCCGTCAAGGACAGCGGCGCAGACTGGACCATCGTCCGGCCGGCCTGGTTCATGCAGGGCTTCAGCGAGGACTTCCTGCACGAGTACGTGATGGCGGGCGAGATCAGGGTCTCCGCCGGCACCGGCGCCGAGGCGTGGATCGACACCGAGGACGTCGGTGACGTGATGGCCGCCGTCCTGCTCGACGAGCGGCACACCGGCCAGGCCTACTCGCTGTCCGGGCCGCGCACCCTCACCATGACCGAGGTCGCCGACGAGTTGACGACCGCCACCGGCCGGCAGATCCGCTACGTCGACCTCGAACCGGACGAGCACGTCGCCGAGCTGACGGGCATCGGCTTGCCCCGGGAGGACGCGGAAGCCGTGCGCGATCTGTTCGCCGTGATCCGCAACCACCGTTCCGAGTACATCTCCCACGGTGTCGAGGAAGTCCTCGGCCGCGCTCCCCGCGACTTCACCGACTGGGCCAGGTCCACGGCACAGGCAGGGGCGTGGTCGGCCTGACCGGTCCGTGTCGAGCGCAGGTGCCTCACGCTGCTGTGCGTGAGGAGACCGGCGGACTGACCGGCAAGAACTCTCAGTCACCCACGCTCCCCCGCATCGGAGGTCCCGAATGGACACGGTGAGCACGCTGTCGCTGGTCTTGGCGACGCTGACGATGGGCCTGGTCACCGGCGCCTTCGTCGTGTTCTGGCACACGATCATGCCCGGCCTCGCCACGACCGACGACCGCACGTTCGTCAGCGCGTTCCAGTCGATCGACAAGGCGATCATCAACCCGTGGTTCATGATCACTGGCTTCATGGGCGCACTTGTCTTCACGCTCATCGCGGCGTTCGCCCAGTTCGGCCGTCCCACCTTCCTGTGGATCGCGGTCGCGCTCGTGCTCTACGCGATCGTCTTCGTGATCACGATCGCGGTCAACGTGCCGCTCAACGATGCGATCAAGGCGGCGGGCCTGCCCGATGACCCCGCCGAGCTCGCCGCGATCAGGGAGGCGTTCGACGAGGCCAGGTGGCGGGCGTGGAACCTCGTGCGTGTGATCGCCGGCGTCGTCGCCTTCGCGAGCCTGACCTGGGCGCTGGTCTTGCACGGGCGCACCGTGGTGGGCTAGGGCGAGCTTTGCCGGGTCGCCGAGCACGAACCAGGCGATCCGAGCGGTCGGGACCCACCGCCGGCGGCACGGCGAGCCGAACTGCGACCACAACGACGAACGCCGGGCCTCCTCGCGAGAGGCCCGGCGTTCCGCCTGTTCGGGCTGGCGGTAGCGGTGGGATTTGAACCCACGGACGCTTGCACGTCACGCGCTTTCGAGGCGCGCTCCTTCGGCCGCTCGGACACGCTACCGCCGACGAGCTTACAAGGTGCCGTGGCGGCGTTTCGCGCCGCCCGGGCGACGGTGGACAATCCAGCGATGATCTCCTCGTTCACGGTCCGGCGGGTGCTCGTGGCGGCCGCGGTCGTCCTCTCCGCCGCCGCCTGCGCGCCGGAGCCGGCGGCGCCCCCGGCGGGTGCCGGACCGTCCTGCGAGCCCGGCGCCCTCCCGACCCTCACGGCGGGCACCCTCACGTTCGGCACCGACCAGCCGGTCTACCCGCCGTGGTACCTCGACGACGACCCGGCGTCCGGCAAGGGCTTCGAGAGCGCCGTCGCGTACGCGATCGCCGACGGGCTCGGGTACCCGCGGGACAAGGTCACCTGGGTCCGGGTGCCGTTCAACGCATCGATCCAGCCCGGTCCGAAGTCCTACGACCTGAACCTCACCGAGTTCTCGATCACGCCGGAGCGGGCGCAGGCCGTTGACTTCTCGGCGCCCTACTACGACGTGAAGCAGGCGGTGGTCGCGCTGGAGACCGGCCCGGCGGCGAACGCCGCCTCGATCGCCGAGCTGAAGACGGCGAAGCTCGGCGCGCAGGTGGGCACCACCAGCTACCAGGCGATCATCGACCAGATCGCGCCTGCGAGCGAACCCGCGGTGTTCAACACCAACGACGACGCGAAGCTCGCCCTGTCCAACGGACAGGTCGACGCGATCGTCGTGGACCTGCCCACCGCCTTCTACATCACATCGGCGGAGCTGGAGGGCGCGAAGATCGTCGGACAGCTGCCGCTGGGTGGCGGCACGCCGGAGCAGTTCGGCGCCGTGCTGGACAAGGACAGCCCGCTGACGGCGTGCGTCTCGACGGTGATCGAGAAGCTCCGTTCGGACGGCACGCTCGCCGAGCTGGAGCGGCAGTGGCTCGCTTCGGCGGAGACGGCGCCCGAGCTGCGGTGATCCTTTCACCACTCGCCCGCGAGCGGTTCGCCTACCGCCGCTCGCGGGCCCGGCGCTCCACCCTGGTCGCCCTCGCCTCGACCGTCGTGTTCGCGGGAGCGGTCGTGGTCGCGGTGACCAGCGCGCCGGGCTGGCCCCGCGTCCAGGAGACGTTCCTCGACGTGCGGATCGGCTGGGAGTCGCTGCCGGCCATCGCGGCGGGTCTGTGGCTGAACGTCCGGGTGCTCGTGGTGGCCGAGCTCGGGGTGCTCGTGCTCGGGCTGCTGATCGCGGTGCTGCGCACACTGCGCGGCCCGGTGTTCTTCCCGCTGCGCGCGCTGGCCACCGGCTACGTCGACCTGTTCCGCGGCGTGCCGCTGCTGATCGCGCTCTACCTGATCGGCTTCGGCCTGCCCGCGCTGCGCCTGCAGGGCGTCCCGAACGACACCGCGGTGCTCGGCACGATCACGCTGATCCTGATCTACTCCGCCTACGTGGCGGAGGTTTTCCGGGCGGGCATCGAGTCGGTGCACCCGTCGCAGCGCGCCGCGGCCCGCTCGCTCGGCCTGTCGTACCGCCAGTCGATGCGGCTGGTGATCCTCCCGCAGGCCGTCCGGCGGGTGCTGCCGCCGCTGCTCAACGACTTCGTGGCCCTGCAGAAGGACGTCGGGCTGATCTCGGTGCTCGGCGCCGTCGACGCGATCCGAGCCGCGCAGATCGCGTCGGCACGCAGCTTCGACTTCACCCCCTACGTCGTGGCGGCGCTGCTGTTCGTGCTGCTCGCGGTGCCCACCGGGCGCATCGCAGACGCCGTGGCGGCGCGGGCGAGCCGGCGGCAGGGGCTCGCATGACCCCGGTCCTCGACGTGCGCGGCCTCGTCAAGCGCTACGGCGACGCCACCGTGCTCGACCACGTCGATCTCACGGTCGGCGAGCACCAGGTGGTCACGGTGATCGGCTCGTCGGGCTCCGGGAAGTCGACTCTCCTGCGCTGCGTCGACCTGCTCGAGGAGATCGACGACGGCCAGGTGCTGCTGGACGGCGTCGACGTCTCGGACCCGCGGGCCGACACGGCGGCGGCCCAGCGGCGGATGGCGATCGTGTTCCAGGCGTTCAACCTGTTCCCGCACATGACGGCGGTGCAGAACGTCGCGCTCGCCCCGCGCGTGGTGCACGGCCTGTCCGCCGCGGAGGCCGACGAGCGGGCCCGCGAGCTGCTGGACCGGGTGGGACTCGCCGACCGGGCCGCGTCCCACCCCGACCGGCTCTCGGGTGGCCAGCAGCAGCGCGTGGCGATCGCCCGCGCGCTCGCGGTCCGCCCGCGCCTCCTGCTGCTCGACGAGATCACCTCCGCCCTCGACCCGGAGCTGGTCGGCGAGGTGCTCGCGATCGTCCGCGGGCTCGCCGCCGACGGCGTCACGATCCTCATGGCGACGCACGAGATGGGCTTCGCCCGCAACGTGTCCGACCGGGTCTGCTTCCTCGACGGCGGCCGCGTGCTGGAGTCCGGCCCACCGGCCCAGGTGCTCGGCGACCCCGTCCAGGAGCGCACGCGGCAGTTCCTGTCTCGCGTGATCGCCGCAGGACGGCTGGGGTAGGGCCGCTGCCGTACCTCCAATACGGTGAATGACATGCGCCGGTTGCTCGCCGCTCTACCCGTCGTGCTGATGCTGCTCGCGGGCTGCGCGGCGACGCCACCACCACCGCCTCCCCCGCCGCCTCCCGCCCCGGTGACGCCTACGGTCGAGACCACGGCAGGCGAGTGGGCCGGGCGGATCGGGATCCCCGGCGCGCCCCTCGAGATCGGCATCCGGCTGAGGGCCGAGAACGGCGGGCTGCACGGGGAGATCGACATCCCGGCGCAGGCGATCAAGGCGATGCCGCTCTCCGACGTCCTGCTGGAGGGCCGCGAGCTCTCCTTCCGCCTCCCAGACGTCGGGGGCGACGCCTGGTTCCGCGGCACCTTCGAGACGGACGGCAAGAGCATCCCGGGCGCGTTCACGCAGTTCGGGCAGTCGTTCCCGCTCGTGCTGCGCCCCGGACCGGTCGCGGGCAGGCCGCAGGAGCCCAAGCCGCCGTTCCCGTACCGCGCCGAGGACGTGAAGTACCCCGGCCAGGGCGTCGACGTCGCCGGCACGCTGACCCTCCCGCAGGGACCGGGCCCGTTCACCGCGGTCCTGCTCCTCACCGGCAGCGGCGCGCAGAACCGCGACGAGGAGCTGTTCGGGCACAAGCCGTTCCTGCTGCTCGCCGACCTACTGACGCGTGCCGGGTACGCGGTGCTCCGGGTCGACGACCGCGGTATCGGCGGGTCGACCGGATCGCTGTACGACTCCGACTACGACCAGCTCACCGGTGACGCGGTGGCCGGTGTCGAGTTCCTCCGCGGCCGGTCGGAGATCAACCGCGACAAGATCGGGCTGCTCGGGCACAGCGAGGGCGGCTACCTCGTGCCGCTGGTCGCGCAGCGCACCCCGGTCGCGTTCGCGATCATGATGGCCGGGCCGGCGGCGCCCGGCGAGGAAGTCCTGGTCACGCAGAACCAGCTGCTGCTGCAGGCCGCGGGGGCACCGCCCGAGGTGGTGTCGAACCAGATCGCGTACGTGCGCACGCTGGTCGCCCTCCTGCGGGCCGAGGACTACCAGCGGGCGCGCGCCCTCGCCGTGCGGCAGCTCGTGTCGCAGGCCGCGGGCCTCCCGCCGGAGCAGCAACCCGCCCCGGAGCAGCTCGAGGCCCAGGTGGCGGCCACCGTGAACCCGTACTACCGCTCGTGGGCCACGCACGACCCGGCCCCCGCGCTGCAGGCGCTGCGAGTGCCGGTGCTCGCGTTCTTCGGCGGCGCCGACCTCCAGGTGCCCGCCGGGCAGAACGAGCCGCTGATGCGCTCGCTGCTCTCCGGCACCCCGGACGCAACGGTCCGCACGCTCCCCGGGCTCAACCACCTCATGCAGCCGGCGGGCAGCGGCGGGCTCGACGAGTACGCCACCATCGACACGACCATCGACCCGTCGGCGCTCGACCTCGTGCGCGGTTGGCTCACCCAGCGTTTCCCGCGGTAGGCGGCGCGGCCGGGCTCACCCTCCGACGAGCCGGGCGACCCGGAGTGCCGGTCGGTCCCCCTCCCGGAGCGCGCCGTTGGTGATGAACGCGGAGTCCCCGCGGACGACCACCGCCGTCGTGCCCTGGAGGCCGTCGTCACCGTCGAGCAGAACCCGATGGGAGCCGTCCGCCGCGACACCGACGAGCTCGCTCGTGTCGTTGAGCGCCGCGAGGATCTCCTCGCCCCGGCCGGTGAAGTCGAAGTCGTCGATGCCGGTCAGGCCTGTGGCGTGCACGGCGGCCGGGCCCGCCGCACCCGACTGTTCGACCGGGATGCGCACGATCGTGCCGAGGTCGTAGTTGCTCACCCACACCGCTCCTGCGTGCAGCTTCAGGCCGTTCGCGCCGAAGAAGCCGGACGGTGCGATGGTGGGATCGGCACTCCAGACCGACGGTTCACCCCCGGACAGCGGAGCCTCCCAGACCCGTCCACCGGTCGAGTCGGTGACGAGGAAGCGGTCGCCGGGCTGGTCGATGAGCAGTGCGTTGGGCATGGTGTCCGCCGGCATCGGGACGATCAGCTCCGGCTCGGTCGACCCGGGTGCCAGTCGCCAGATGCCGGTCAGCCCGCCCCGCCCTGCCGAGTATAGGAAGAACACCGCGCCGCCTTGATCGCGCGCCACCCCGGTCACCTGCGGGAACCCGACCACCGGTGTGGTGCCGCCGCCGTCCGCGGGCACCGGCATGGTGACCAGCACCTCGGTACCGCCGTCTCCCCTCACCCGGACGACCTGCCGCGCGCTGATCATGCCGATGACCGCGCCGCCGTCCGGTTCGAGCGCGATGCTCTCCGCGTTCTGCCCGGCGGACTCGTCGAACTCCGCGAGCACCCGGACGTGGGCCAACTCGATGAGCCCGGCGGGCGCCGGAGCCCCCGTCGACGCAGCGGGCTCGGCTGACGCGCACGCGGCAGCACCGAAGGCCGTGCCGGCCGCCAGCGCGATGCCGAGGACGGCGGACGACACGCGGACGTGCGCGGCAGACGACGACATTCGCATCGGGATGTTCCTCTTCTGTCTCATGTGGACTGTCGGTCGACGTCACGGGACCCGGTGGGTCGGGGCGTGCGGTCAGGGGGTCTGGCGCAGCTCCGCGCTGTCGAACCGCTCCCGGCCGAGCGCCGCGATCAGCTCGAGCTTCCCCACTGCCTCGCTGCCGGGGGCGGGTGAGTACACGACCAGCCGCTGCCCCTCGGCGGTCGCCAGGACGTCGAAGTCGAGTTCGACCAGCCCGGCGGCCGGATGGATGATCCGCTTGCTATCGCTGCGGCGGACGGCGACGTCGTGTCGAGCCCACAACCGCCTGAACTCCGGGCTCGCGGCGCGCAGGGCCCGGACCAGCCCCGTCGCGAAACGGTCCCCGCCTCGCGCCGCGACCGTTGCGCGGAGGTCTTCGACCTGGGCACGGCTCTCGCCCTCGTGGTCCTCGACCGGCTGGCGGGCGCGGAACGTCGGATCGGTGAACCAGCGGTACGTGCAGCTGCGGGCATAGCCGCTCAGTCCGGTCTGCTCGCCGAGCAGCGCGTCGGCGAGCGCGTTCTGCGCGAGCACCACGTTGAGGTCGGAGGCGATCAGCGCGGGGAGGGTGGCCAGGTCGTCGAGCAGGCGCAGCAGGACCCGGCTGACGTGTTCGTCGGGCCCCGCAGCGGGCGGACCGTGGTGCCCCGAGAGCAGGAACAGGTGGTCGCGTTCGTCCCGGCTCAGCCGCAGGGCGCGGGCGAGGGCTGCGACGAGGGCGACCGAGGGTGCCGCGCCCCGGCCCTGCTCGAGCCGGGCGAGGTAGTCCGGTGACATTCCGGCGAGCTGCGCGACCTCGAAGCGCCGCAGGCCCGGCGTCCTCCGCCGGGACCCCACCGGCATCCCGACGTCCGAGGGCTGCAGCAACGCCCGCCTGCTGCGCAGGAAGTCCCCGAGCTCGCCGCGATCCATGCGCTCCAGCATGATCCGTCCCGAGTGGGACAACCAGGACCTGTCAGGTTCACGGTCCGGGTTCGCCGCAGCCGGCAGCGACAACCTGGTGCAGCACTAACCGCGGTGGAGCGTGAAGAACGCCTCCAGCACCGCGGCGCACTCGGCCTCCAGCACGCCACCCACCACCTCGGGGCGGTGGTTCAGCCGCCGGTCGCGCAGCACGTCCCACAGCGAGCCGACGGCGCCGGTCTTCGGTTCCCACGCCCCGAATACGACCCGCCGAACCCGGGCCAGCCCGAGCGCACCCGCGCACATCGTGCACGGCTCGACGGTCACCGCGACCGTGCAGCCCTCCAGCCGCCACTCCCCTGCGACGCGTGCTGCCGCGCGCAGGGCGAGCACCTCGGCGTGCGCGGTGGGGTCGCCGAGGGCCTCGCGCGCGTTGCAGGCGGCGGCCAGCTCGCGGCCCGCGGCGTCGACGACGACCGCACCGATCGGGACGTCACCGCTGGCGGTTGCAGTCGCTGCCACCTCGAGCGCACGCCGCACGAGCGCCTCGTCGGAGGCGAGCGGAGTCACCTAGCTGACGACCTCGGCCAGGGCGTCGGCGAACCCGCAGCGGCGGCCGATGGCGGCCAGCTGCTCGTCGGGGTAGAGCTCCACCTCGGCGGCGAGCACCTCCAGCTCGTCGGCGGGCAGGCCGAGGTCGGCGAGGATCGCGAGATCGCCCTCCGGCCACGGCGGCGCGTCGAGCGCGTCCTCCTCGGACGGCAGCTCAACGCGCAGCAGGTCGAGCACGTCGGCGGCCACGTCGTAGTCGAGTGCGGCCACCGCGTCGGACACCATCAGCGCGATCCCGCCCGGTGTGGGCCGCAGCAGCACGAAGAACTCGTCGTCGACGTCGAGCAGGCCGAGCACGGCACCGGTGGAGCGCAGGGAGCGCAGCTCGGTGATCGCCGTGTCGAGGTCGACGAGGGCCTCCGGAGCCAGACGCAGGCAACGCCACAGACCGTCCTCCCGGATCGCCGCGACGGCGTATCCGGGCAGGGCCTGTTCGCGCACGTCCGCGGGACGCTGGGCGCTCTGCACCGCCATGTCTCCTACGGTAAGCCTCCGAGTCACTGTGCTCCAAACCACAACCAGAAGTTGGCCCTCGCGTCACCTTCCGGAGATGCCAGGATCGTGCACATGTCGCTACCGGGTGCCCCGATCGACGGACTGCATGCCCACGCTCGGAGTGTCCAGCCACGGACGGTGACGTTGCGGCGCGCGCTGCACCGCCATCCGGAGCTCGGTCTCGACCTCCCGCGCACCCGCGACGCCGTGGTCGCCGCGCTCGCCGATCTGCCGGTGCAGGTGCACCTGGGGCGCTCCGTCAGCTCGGTGGTGGCCGTGCTGGAAGGGCACCGGCCCGGTCCCACGATCCTGCTCCGCGGCGACATGGACGCGCTGCCCATGCCGGAGGACACCGGGCTGCCGTTCGCGTCCGAGGTCGCAGGGGCGATGCACGCCTGCGGGCACGACACCCACGTCGCGATGCTCGCTTCGGCCGCGAAGGTCCTCGCCGACCGCCGCGACGAGCTGGGCGGGCGCGTCGTGTTCATGTTCCAGCCGGGCGAGGAGGGCTTCCACGGCGCGCGGTACATGATCGAGGAGGGTCTGCTCGACCGCAGCGGGCCGGCCGGCCGGCCGGACGCGGCCTACGCGCTGCACATCTCCGCGACGCTGCCGTCCGGCGAGGTGCACGCCCGGCCCGGGCCGCTCATGGCAGCCGCCGACACGATCAAGGTCACGGTCAACGGCCGCGGCGGGCACGCCTCGGCGCCGCACGACGCGCTCGACCCGGTACCGGCGGCCGCTGCGATGGTGGGGGCGCTGCAGACCGCAGTGACCCGGCGCGTCGACACCCACCAGCCGGTCGTGCTCACGATCGCGCACATCGTCGCCGGCACCACCACCAACGTCATCCCCGAGACGGCCTACCTCGAGGGCACGCTGCGGAGCCTCTCCGAGACCGCCCGCGCCACGATGTACGAGGAGATCCGCCGGGTCTGCCGGTACACCGCGCTGGCCCACGGGTGCACCGCGGAGGTGGAGATCGAGCCCGGCTATCCCGTCACCGTCAACGACTCCGCCGCGGTGGACCAGGTCACCGAGCTCGCAGGCGATGTGCTCGGCCACGACAACGTGGCCACGATGCCCGCGCCGATCATGGGCGCGGAGGACTTCTCGTACGTGCTGGCCGAGGTGCCCGGCGCGCTCGCGTTCCTCGGCGGCTGCCCGCCGGGCGTCGACCCCGCCCTCGCGCCGCCCAACCACTCCAACCGCGTCGTCTTCGACGAGGAGGCAATGGCCGCCGGAGTGGCCGTATACGCAGGGCTGGCGCTGGGAGCGCGCTGAGGAGCTGTGGCGTTCGGATGCGCGGGCGGTCAGCGTTCCTTCCGCCGGCTCAGCCGGAGGTTGCGACCTTCCACAGGTAGCCGTCGGGGTCTGCGAAGTAGCCGAAGTACCCGCCCCATTGCGCGTCCCCCGGCTTTCGGACCACGCTCCCGCCTGCGGCCGCCGCCTTGGCGATCACACCGTCCACCTCCTCACGGGTGTCGGTGACGAAGTGGAACGAGACCCCGCGGAATCCGGACCCCTCCGACGGGACACCCGCGTCCTCCGCGGCTGCGTCCCACTCGTAGAGAGCCAGCGACGAAGAGCCCTCACCGAGGCTGAGCCGGACGAAGTTCGGGAAGTCCTGTGCGACCTCCGCCTCCATGCCCTCCGTGTAGAACTTCTTCGCCACGGCCAGGTCCCGGACTCCGAGCATGATGGTGCTGACCTTCGCTGACACCGCTTTCTCCTCCTTGGTGCCGGCCGCCATCAGGGCCTGCTTGTACGTGTAGTGGCACATGGCGACTCCCCGCTTGTCACATCCGGCTCGTTCCGCCGGTCAACCGGTATGACAGGCGGGCGCGGAGGAACGTGACAGATGAGCGAGTACGACTGGCTGACACGGCGGTACGCCGAGCACCGGGAGCGGCTGACCACGCTGGCCCACCGGATGCTCGGCTCGCGCGGCGATGCCGAGGACGCGGTGCAGGAGGCGTGGCTGCGGGTCAGCCGTGCCGACACCGACCGAGTGGAGAACCTCGCCGCGTGGCTCACCACGGTCGTGGCCCGGGTCTGCCTGAACGTGCTGGAGTCCCGCAAGGTCCGGCGGGAGGAGCCGACCGGGGCATTGCCGCCGGACCCGGTAGCGCCTGGCACGAGCATCCACCCGGCCGACCGGACAGGCCCCGAGGACGAGGCGCTGCTCGCCGATTCGGTCGGCATCGCACTGATGGTGGTACTGGACACCCTGACTCCCGCCGAGCGGCTGGCGTTCGTCCTGCACGACGTCTTCGACGTGTCGTTCGGCGAGATCGGCTCCATCATCGACCGCTCCCCCGTGGCGGCCCGGCAGTACGCCAGCCGAGCCCGGCGCCGGGTGCGGGGAGCAACCGTGGCATCCGATGCCGCGCGGTCCCGGAAGCGGGAGATCGTGGCCGCTTTCCTCGCCGCCTCCCGGGGCGGGGACTTCGCCACGCTGCTGACCCTGCTCGATCCGGACGCCGTGCTCGTGGCCGATCCGACGGCCGTCCGGATCGGGGCGCCCGCCGAGCTCCGCGGCGCCGATGCGGTGGCAGGCACCTTCGCCGGAGGCGCCGAGGCCGCTCGCCTCGCTCTCGTCGACGGCGTCCCCGGCGCGGTCTGGGTGCGCGGCGGCCGGCCGAAGGTCGTCTTCACGTTCACCGTCAGGGACGAGAAGATCACCGGCATCGCCCTGGAGGCCGACCCGGACCGGCTGCGCGACGTCGACATCGTCTTCCTCGGGGCAGGCGGCACCGAGCGATGACGCTCGTTCCGGTCACGGATGGGCGAGCCGGGCGGTGGCACGCGGGGTCGGGTCGGCGGCCGCTCGATCGGTGGGGCGCAGTGCGCGGGACGCGAACGCCGCGCACAGCAGGCCGCCGATCATGATCTGGTGAAACGCAGGATTGCCGACGACGAGGTGCGAGGCCGCTGCGCCGGTGAGGTCGAACACGATCCCGGCGTAGGCCCACTCGCGCAGGCGCCCGAGGCGGGGGACGAGCAGGGCGGGCACCGCGAGCAGCTTCCAGACGCCGAGGATCGTGACGACGTAGGTCGGGTAGCCGAGAGCCGTCACTCCCCCGACGGCGAAGTCCGCGCGCAGCAGGTACGCGAGTCCGCCGGACAGGAGCATGAACACGGTGATGGCCGTCGTGGCCCAGTAGGCGAACGTGCGCGCGGACATGGGGACTCCGTTCTCGTCATGGGGCGGGGAGACACGCGGACGATCGGTTGGCCGGCCTGGATCAGGCCTCCGACGACCTCGTCCACCCTGTTGACCGGCGGCGCCGCGAAGATGTGACGGACGCTGTGCGGCGCGCGGGGCCACCCGTCCACAACTCGTCGGCGCGCTCCTACCGGCCTGTAAAGATGGCGGGGTGCTGCCTGACCTTCGCGAACTCGGCATGGCCCTGCGCTCCCGGCAACTCTCGGCCACGGAGCACGTCCGGAACGTCCTGGACCGCCTCGCCGCCGACACCTGCAACGCCGTCATCGCCCTCGACGCCGAACGCGCGCTGGCCGCGGCAGCCGAGCGGGACGCCGAACTCGCGCGCGGCGACTGGCGCGGGCCGCTGCACGGCGTCGCGGTCGGGGTGAAGGACCTGATCGACGTCGTCGGGCTCCCCACCAGGGCGGGCTCCGACGTACTCGCGGACGCGCCACCGGCAACGGCCGACGCGCCGGTGGTCGCCCGCCTGCGCGAGGCGGGCGCCCTGATCGTCGCGAAGCTGCACACCCACGAGTTCGCCTACGGCCCGACGGGCGACGTCGCCGCCACCGGACCGGCGCGCAACCCGCACGACCCGTCGCGGATCACCGGGGGCTCGTCGTCCGGCTCGGCTGCCGCCGTCGGCGCGGGGCACCTGCCGCTCGCGCTCGGCACCGACACAGGCGCGAGCGTGCGCACGCCTGCCGCGCTGTGCGGCGTGGTCGGGCTGAAGCCCGCGTTCGGCGTGCTCCCGACCGACGGGTCCTTCCCGCTCTCGGAGTCCCTCGACCACATCGGTGTACTGGCCCCTGACGTGCACGCGGCGTCCGTCGCGTGGGACGTGCTCAGCCGCGCGGACGGCACCGGCGGCGGCATCCAGGCGCCCGGTGTGAACGGCGTGCGGGTCGGCCTGCTCACCGACGAGTACTGGCGCGCGCTCGACCCGGCCATCACCAAGGCCGTCGAGGCCGCGGCCGCCCGCCTCCAGGCCCGCGGGGCGCAGCTGCAGGAGGTGAGCACCCCGATGATCGACGAGCTGGCGGCGACGTACCCGGTGATCGTCGGCGCAGAGGCGTACGCCACCCACGCGCAGTGGCTCGCGGAGCGGCCGGAGGACTACCAGCCGATCACCCGCGAGCGGCTGCTCCCGTTCGCCGACCAGCCCGCCCGGGCCTACGTCGACGCCATGCGCACCCGCCGCCGCCTCACCGCAGCCTTCCGTGCGGCCGTGGCCGACCTCGACGTCCTGCTGCTGCCCACCACCCGCCTGCGGGCCACGCCGATCGGGGCGGCCGAGGTCGAGGTCGGCGGCATCGACGTGGCGGTGCGTCCCCAGCTGCTCGCGCTCACCCTCCCGTTCAACCTCACCGGCTGGCCGGCGGCCTCCGTGCCGGGTGAGGTCGCCGACGGTGGCCTGCCCGCCGGTGTGCAGATCGTCGGCGTGCGGCTGGAGGAACGCGGCGTCCTGCGGGTGGCGGGGGCGCTCGCCCGGGACTGAGCGCGGGCCGCGTACCGTTTCGCCGCGTGACGGAGCGGGCGGTGTGCGTGATCGGCGCCGGGTTGATCGGCGGGTCGCTGATGCGGGCCGCGGACAAGGCGGGACGCGCGGTGTGGGGCACGAGCGCGTCCGAGGAGACCGCGGCCGAGGCGCGCGCCGACGGCTTCGACGTCGGTACCGACACCGACGCCGCGCTCCGCCGGGCAGTCGAGGCGGACGCGCTCGTGGTGCTGGCCGTCCCGCTCCCCGCGCTGGACGGCGTGCTGCGCCGGGTGGACGCGGTGGCGCCGACGTGCCGGCTCACCGACGCCGTGAGCGTCAAGGTCGCGGTGGCCGACGCGGTCGCCCGGTTCGCGCCGCGCGCCCGCTACGTGGGCGGGCACCCGATGGCCGGCACCGCCGAGTCGGGCTGGGGCGCGGGGAACGCGGGCCTGTTCGTCGACGCGGCCTGGGTGGCGGCCGCCGACGACGGGACCGACCTCGACGTGTGGGCCGACGTCGCCGAGCTGGCGTGGAGCTGCGGGTCGCGGGTGGTGCCGGCCGCGTCCGACGAGCACGACCTCGCGGTGGCCCGGGTCTCGCACCTGCCGCACCTGCTCGCCGCGGTGCTCGCCGCCGTGGGCGCCGGGGGCGACGACGACCTGCCGCTCGCGCTGGCCGCATCCTCGTTCGCCGACGGCACGCGGGTGGCCGGCACCCGCCCCGAGCTCGTGCTCGCGATGTGCGAGGGCAACCGGGACGCGTTGCTCGCCGCCGTCGACGACGCGCTGGGCCGGCTCGGCGCGATGCGCGGGGCGCTCGCGTCGACCGGCGGGCTCGCCGCCACCGTGCGGGCCGGTCACGAGGGCCGGCTGCGCTGGGCCGCGGCCCGGGACCCGCAGCCCGTGCGCGTGCGGCGCGGCCGCACGACGCCCACCGAGCTGCGGGAGATCGGCCGCCGCGGCGACGCCGTGGTCGGCTGGGCCTGATCACGGAGGCCCCGCTGCAGCGGCGGCCCTACTCGACCACCGCGCGCCCTCTCAGCTGGTGGCGGGCAGGAGGCGGCGGGCGAGGCCGGGGTAGCTGGCGACCACACCGTCTGCGTCGACCACGAGGTCGGCGGTGAAGTCACCCGACCGGAACCCGATCCCGGCGTGGCCGGCGTCCTCGTCGAACACCGACACGGTGCGGTAGGTCTGCTCGACCACGCGCACCTCCAGGTCGGGCAGCGACACGAACACCATCGGCAACGTGTGCTCGCCCGCCTCGCGGTGCAGGCCGAGCCTGCGGATCGGGATCGTGTTGAACATCGGGCTGTACGCCAGGTCGACGTCGACAGCCCCGGCGCAGTCGTCGCGGACGGCGCCGCTCCCGGAGCCGGTGTCGAGCAACCAGACCCCGTCGTCGGTGCGGTTGATCGTGAGATGCCGCTCCCGCTCGGCGGTCGCGCTGGTGACCGAGAGCCGCGACACCCTGCCGTCCTCGCCGACCACCAGGCGGTAGGAGGAGGTGAAGCCACCGGTCGGCTCGACGCGAACCATCCGGCCGAGGGCCCGGAACCCACCGTGACCGGGAATCATCCGCACGCCCTCGAGGCCGTGGCCGTCCTCGGCCTGCCACGTCAGCATCGTCGTCACCGGAGCAACCGTAGTCCAGGAGGGCGTTCTCCGTGACCTTGCAGCAAGCGTGGTGGCTGCACGTGCCCTCCTCATCGCCCGTGGTGACGCAGGTGGGCGGGAAGCCCATTGTCGGGGGTTCAGGCCTCAAGCTCCACATGTGCGGGATCCAGGTCGTCACGCAGACCGCGGAACACCGGGTGCCAGAGGCGCCCGGCCTCGGTCCAGCCGCTGTGGCTCACCTCGATGACGGTGTGCGGGTCGCACCACCTCGATCCCGCGGCCTCCGCACGCGGCAGCGGCCCGGCGAACGGCGGCATCTCCACCTGCGTCAGCCGGTCCCACAGGAGCCGCTGCACCCGGTCGCCCGCCAGCCCGGAACCGACCCGCCCCACGTACCGCAGCCCACCGCCGTCGGGCACGCCGAGCAGGAGCGCCCCGATCCGGTTCGAGCCGCTGCGCTCCGGGCGCCAGCCGCCCACCAGGCAGGCCTGCGAGTGCCGGTGGGTGACCTTCGTCCAGCTGGGGCCGCGGCGGCCGGGCCGGTACACGCCGTCGCGCCGCTTGGCGACGACGCCTTCCATCCCCCGCTCCCGTGTGGCGTCGAACAGGGCCGCGCCGTCGGTGTAGATCGGGGAGAGCGAGAGCACCGGGACCGAGGCGAGGTCCAGGCGTTCCAGGGTGCCGCGACGCTCCACGAACGGGCGCTGCAGCAGCGGCACGCCGTAGAGGCGGAGCACGTCGAAAACCATGAACGTGACGGGCCTCGCCTGGGCGACCCGCGGCGCGACCGGGCCGTGCATCCGCTCGGCCAGCGCGGCGAAGCTGGGCACGCCGTTCTCCAGCAGCACCACCTCGCCGTCGAGCAGCACGTCCGGCGCGAGGGCGGTGAGCGCAGCCAGCTCGGGGAAGTTGGCCGTGACGTCGCGCTCGCTGCGGCTGGAGAGCCGGACCTGCCCGTCGGCGACGTCGGCGAGCAGCCGCATGCCGTCCCACTTCACCTCGAAAAGCCATTCCGGACCGCTCGGAAGGGCGCCGGGGGTGGCGAGCATGGGCAGCACGCCGCCATGCTGACAGCAAGAATCGCGAAGGGAATCGCGAAACGCGGAGGAAACGGGGGCTCGCATGCGCGCGATGTGGAGCGGCGCGGTGTCGTTCGGACTGGTCAGCGTGCCCGTCAAGGCGTACTCGGCCACGTCCAACCACGACATCAGGTTCCACCAGGTGCACGCGGCCGACGGTGGACGGATCAAGTACAAGCGCACCTGCTCGATCGACGGCGAGGAGGTGGACTACGCCGACATCGTCAAGGGCTACGAGACCGACGACGGCGAGCTGATCACCCTCGACGAGGAGGACCTCGACTCGCTTCCCACGAAGTCGGGGCACGAGATCGACGTGGTCGAGTTCGTCCCGGCCGACCAGATCGACCCGCTGCTGTTCGACAAGAGCTACTACCTCGAACCGGACGCCAAGGCGGCCAAGCCGTACGCGCTGCTGCGCGAGGCGCTCGTGCAGACCGACCGGATGGCGGTCGTCAAGGTCGCGCTGCGGCAGCGGGAGAGCATCGCGCTGCTGCGCGTGCGCGACAAGGCGATCGTGCTGCAGACGATGCTGTGGCCCGACGAGGTCCGCGAGCCCGAGTTCGACATCCTCGACGCCGAGGTCGAGCTGCGGCCCCAGGAGCTGACGATGGCGGCCTCGCTCGTGGAGAGCCTGGGCGCCGACTTCGACCCCACGCAGTTCCACGACGAGTACCGCGACGCGGTCGTCGAGCTGATCGAGCGCAAGCGCACCACCGGCGACACCCGGCCCGCGCCCGCCCCCGAGAAGCGCGACGAGGGCCCGGACAGCATGACCGACCTGCTCAGCGCCCTGCAGGCGAGCGTGGAGGCGGCACGGGCCGCGACCGGCAAGCCGGCCGAGGCGGCTCCGGAGGAGCCTGCGGAGAAGAAGCCACCCGCGCGCCGGTCGTCGAAGAAGAAGGACGACGACGACGAGGCGCCGCGCAAGCGCCGCAAGCCCGCCTGAGCCCGTCCCGGTTCCGACGAGCGGCGCGTTCGTCGGAACCTATCCGACGAACGCGCCGTTCGTCGGAACGATCAGGGGCCCAGCGCGTTCTGCGGGGGGCGTTCGTCGGCCGCGAGGGCGTCGAACAGGGCCTTCGAGCGGGTGCGGTCCCAGTTCACCACGCCGTCGCGTACCGGCACCGTGGTGGAGATGCCGTCCGAGAGACCGCGCATGGCCAGGCCCAGCTGGGCGAGGTGCCAGACGTGCGTGCTGTCGTCCACCGCGACCGAGTTCGACAGGCCGGTGGCCAGCGGCACGATCCGGAACGGGTTGAACAGCGTGCCCGGGCTGGTGGCCTTGTCGAGCAGCGCTGAGATGAACGCGCGTTGGCGCTCCACCCGCCCGAAGTCCGAGGACGCGGTGGCCCGGGTGCGCACGTAGCCGAGCGCGGTGGCCTCGTCGAGGGTTTGGCAGCCTGCCTTGATGTTCAGCGCGGCCTTGGGGTCCTTGATCGCCTCGGGGACGCACATCTCGACGCCGCCCACCGCGTCGACGACCGAGACGATGCCGAGGAACCCGATCTCGATGTAGTGGTCGATGCGCAGGCCGGTGGCCTTCTCCACCGTGGCGACGAGCAGTTCGGGACCCCCGCCCTCGGCACCGCCACCGCGCCCGTACGCTGAGTTGATCTTGTGTCGGCCCTCGCCGGGGATGTCGACCATGGAGTCACGCGGGAGGCTGACCAGCGTGGTGGGTCCGCTGCCCGTGTGCAGGAGCATGATCGTGTCGGTCAGCTCCGACTCGGGGTCGCCGGTGGCGTACTCCTTGCGCTGCTCCGGGGTGAGGTTCGCCCTGCTGTCGGAGCCGACGATGAGCCAGTTGGTGCCTGCCCCCGACGCGTCGCTGTTCGACGGCAGCGCCGGCACCCGGGCGAGCGTGCTGTCCACGTACACCGCGAACCCGAGCGCGGCGACCAGCAGCGCGAGCAGCGCGATCCCCAGGCGGCGACCCCAGCGCGGGCGGCTCCGGACGGGTCGCGGCCGGGGCGGGCGCCGCCGCGGCGGCGCGCCGGCGGCACCTTGTGGACCCCTGCCGACCTGGGCGGGCAGCAACGCCGTGCGCTGCACGGGGCGCGGCCGGCGCGGGGACGCAGGCTGTGCACCCTGCCCCGGCGGAGGGGCCGGAGGTGGATAGGCTCGGCCCGGATGCGGCCGCTGCGGCTGCCCCCACTGGGGGGCTCCGCCTCGGCGCCCCGGCACGGGTGGTCGGCCCGGGGGCCCACCACCGCCACGGAAGTCGTCCATGCTCCCCACCTGTCGTGATCGCGGTACACGTCGTCCATGTACAGGGACGCACGAGTGGGCGGACCGGTTCCATGGTCGCGCCAGATGGTGGTCAGGAGGAGAGGAGCGGCTCTCCTTCGAAGAAGCCGAGCTTCTCGCAGTAGAACTCCAGCCCGATGCCGTTGGGATCGCGGATGTAGAGGCTGTTCTCCACGCCCCGGTCCGGCCCGAGGTACGTGACGCCGGCGGCGTCCAGGCGCTCCTTCGCGGCCGCGAACTCCTCCGGCGAGGTGGAGAGCGCCAGGTGCTGGACGGCGCCGATCGTCTCGGTGAAGTCCGGGTGGTCGTGCCCTGGGAAGTCGAAGAAGCCGAGCAGGTTGTTGTTGCCGATGTCGAAGAAGAAGTGGCTGGAGCCGCTGTAGTCGCGGTTCTCCACGAGCTCGACCAGCGGGAACCCGAGCAGTTCCTGGTAGAACCGGATCGTCTCCTCGACGTCGCGGCAGATCAGCGCCAGGTGGTGCACCCCACGCACGGTGGAGGCCGGGCGCTTGGCCGGCTCGGTGAGGTAGCGCTCCCTCAGCTCCGTGCGTCGGTCCCGGATCGCCTCGAGCTCGGCCCCTTGCGGTTGCGGCATCACTTCATCCCTTCGGTCACGACGTCCCGGCGTGCAGCACGAGTCCGTCGACGGCTGCGGCGTGCTCGGCCTCACGCAACCGGGCCAGCATCTTCGGACCCATGTGCGTGAGCACCAGCCGGCCCACCGCCAGCTCGCCAGCATGCTCGCGCAGGGTGCTGTAGTCGAGGTGGTAGCGAACCTGCTGGTCCCACGTGTAGGCCTCGCACGCGAAGACGTCGGCCCCGGCTGCCCGACACCAGCGCGGGGGTCCATGCGGTGTCCCCCGAGTAGCCGAAGCCGTGCCCGTCCGCGTCCAGGCGCACCGCGAGCGCGGGTGCGCCGCTCGCGTGGTCGACCTCCCAGCTGCGCACGGAGAACGGCCCGATCCCGTCGGCGCCGCCCGCGCCGTCCAGTTCCACGACCTCCACCTCGAACCGCCGCCTCACGCCGGTGGAGCCGGGGTAGAACGTCTCCATCGCGGTGTGCAGCCGGTCGCCCGTCCCCACCGGCCCGAACACCGTGAGCGGCGCCGTCCGCCGGGTGAACTGGCCGTCGAGGACGAGGAACGGCAGCCCACCGAAGTGGTCGCCGTGCAGGTGGGTGACGACGACGGCGGCCACCTCCCCCGGGTCGACGCCCTGCGCGCGCATCGCCGTGAGGCTCGTGGCACCGCAGTCGACGAGCGCGGTGCCCCCGTCCACCCGCAGCCGGATGCACGTCTGGAACCGGCCGCCGCTGCCGAACGCGTCGCCGCTGCCGACGAACGTGATCTCCACCTCCCGCACTGTGCCACCCGCGCGGGGTGCGCGCCGGATCGTGCGGGTAGTCCGGTCCGGTGATCGACCGCTTCGACGGCTGGATCGCCGGGATCGGCACGTCGGCCGGCCTGCGTGCCGTTGTGGGGCACTGGCCGCGCTCGCCGCTCGGCGCGTTCTCGGACGTCATGGTCGAGCAGGCGGACGGGCACCGGGTGCTGCTCGCCCCGTCGGCCGACGTCGCCGAGTACGTGGGCTCGACGTACGTGTTCGACGAGGTCCGGCTCGGTCCGGTGCGGGTGGCCGTCGCCGGGTCGGACTGGCGGGTCGACGCGGCACCGCTCGACCTCGAGTTCACGGTCGGGCGGCGCCCTGCCGTCGGATGGCTGCTGCACGCGGTGCCGCGGCGGCTCGCCACCCACCCGCGGTGGGTGGCCGCGATCGACGTCGTCGCCCGCACGGTGCTCCCCGGCGTGCGGACCCGCGGCAGCGCAGGAGGCGAGCGCGAGGAGTTCTACGCCGCCCTCGACCTGCACGGGCTCGCAGCGGCGCGCGCCCGCTGGGATGGCGCGGACCAGGGCGCACTCGCCCCGGTGGCGCCACCCGTGCGTTTCGGCTTCGGCTCCACCCCGCGCAGCCCGTCGCTGACGCGGATCGTCACCCTCGTGCAGGAGGCGTAGCCCGTGCAGACGTTCCTCCCCTATCCCGACTTCGCCGCCAGCGCCGCCACGCTCGACGACCGCAGGCTCGGCAAGCAACGCGTGGAGGCGCTGCAGGTGCTGCGTGCGCTGACGTACCCGGCCTACGGGTGGAAGCACCACCCGGCCGTCCGCATGTGGGAGGGCTACCCGGACGGGGTCGCCGCCTACGGTCTCGCCGTGTGCGCCGAGTGGACCGGCCGCGGCCGCCCGGACACCTGCGCCGCGACGATCAGCACGGACCTCGCCGCCGCCGGTCGTCCGCTCCCGCGGATGCAGGCCGAGCTCACGCGCCGGTGCGAGCTGCCTGCCTGGCTCGGTGACGAGCGGGTGCACCGCAGCCACCGCTCGGCGCTGGTGCGCAAGGATCCGGAGTTCTACGGGCCGCTGTTCCCGGACGCCGACCCGGAGGAGGGCTACTTCTGGCCGGTCTGAGTGACCGGGCACGGCCCCGGGGCGCCGACCGGGGGCGCGTTCGCACCGCGCACGCCGATCGCCGCCGCGTGTTCGCACACCCGCAGCACCACGTCCGGGTCCCAGTCGTAGTGCAGCTCCGCGAGGCGACCCCAGCGCAGCAACCCGCGGTGGGTGCCGTGGTTGGTGAACCGGGCACCGTCCGCGGCGGTGACCACATCGGTCCACTCCGTCCGCACCGCGGTGGCCCACGGGGGCCCGGACACGGAGACCGCGTGCACTTCGAGTTCGATCGCGCTGGTCAGGCCGCGCAGGCGCGACCACCACTCCCGGAAGCCGTCCCGGGTGCCCCGGACGCCGCCGAGCGGGCTGGTTCCCGGAGCGCACGTGTGCACGTCGGCGCGGCACATGGCGAGCACGAGGCGGTGCCGGCCCGCGGACGCCTGCCGGTAGAGCACGGGAACCAGGCGGCGCAGCGCGCCGTTGTACGGCCGCCAGACGATCGCCGCGCCGTCCACGGCCGCTACCGAGCGGCGGCGAGCAACGCGACGAGCGCGATGCCCTGCAGGCCGGCGCGGGCCCAGAGGACCGAGTCCCAGCGGCGCTGCATCGCCCGGGTGTCGGACGGCACCGTGCCTGCGCCCGCCGCGGCGCGCAGCAACCGGTTGACCGGCGCGCTGACGCGGACGAAGAGGACCAGCCACGTCAGCAGGGCGACGAGGGCCACCGCGGAACCGGCACGCGCGACCCCGACGCCGAGGACGCTGCCGGTGCCCGCGGCGACCACGGCGACCACGGCGACCGCGAACGGGACCGGCAGCCTGCGGTCCCCGTAGTGGTGGATCCAACCGACCAGGTCGGCGATGCTCGCGTCGGCCGCCCGCTCCCCGGCCGGCCGCAGCACGAGCAACGCGAACACGTCGGATCCGTAGATCACCGCGGTGCCGAGCACTCCCACAACGGCGACTGCGCCGGCGAACGACATCGATCCCCCCAGAGCGCTGCCTGCTACAAGTCGTAGTACTACGAACAGTAGCAGTTGCCGCGGCGGCCGCGCCCTAGAGCCACCGCGGCGGGGCCGGTAAGGCGGCCGGGGTGCCGTCACCCGCGAGCGCCTCGACGCCCTCGCCACCGCAGCGCCCCACCAGCCAGCCGAGCACCTGCGCCGCCTCGCCGCGCAGCCGCAGCGGCTCGTCGGAGGCCGGGCCGAGTGTCCAGGTCCGGTCCCGGTCGGTGGGGGCCAGCACCGCGGACGGGCAGCCGTCGGCGGCCGACAGCATGCCGGTGGAGTCGTCGAGCAGGGTGTCCACGACATCGGGGGCGATGTCGCTGACGGAGACCCCGGCATCGAGGTCCACCGCGTGCAGCCACACCTCGCGCACGCGCATCCAGGGGATCTCGGTGGCCGGGATCGGCCGGCCGAGTGCGCTGCGGACCTGCGCCTGCCAGGTCGTCTCGTCGAGCGCGGCGAGTGCGCCGTCGAGGGCCTCCGCGGTGGTGGCCAGCTCGTCGCGCAGGACGTCGGCAGGTGCCTGCGCCGAGGACTCGATCTCGGCGGCGCGGTGCTCGCGGGACGGGTACATCGGCGTCTCGATCCCGGTGCGCGCCCAGGTGGCGAGCCGCGTGAGCGCCTCGGCGTTGCGGGCGACGTGCGCGACCACGTGGGCGCGGGTCCAGCCGGGCAGCGCGCTCGGTGCCCGCAACGCGTCGTCGGGAAGGGCGTTGACGGCCCGGGCGAGGAGCTCGGTGCCCGCTCCCATCCAGGGCAGCGTCACTGCGGTGTCGCGGCGATCCACGTACGGATCCTAGGCCTGGTCAGCCGCCCGCGAGCGGGTCAGGGCTTGCGGCCCGGCGCAGCTCCGGCACGCGCAGTCGGCGCCCGCGCGCGTGGATCCGGCCGGCCACGAGGCCGAGGCCGGCGCGCAGGGCGCTGGCGGCGTCGAGGGTGGCGTCCCGGGCGGCGGCGCTGAGCGCGGTGAAGCTGGCGTAGCCGTGCACGAGGCCGGGAAAGCGGCGGGCCACCACCGGGACCCCCGCGTCGCGCAGGCGGGCGGCCAGCTCCTCGCCCTCGTCGCGCAGCGGGTCGAACCCGGCCGTGGCGAGGTACACCGGCGGCATTCCGGACAGGTCGTCGGCGCGCAGGATCGCGCCGCGCGTGTCGTCGGTCGGCACGCCGTCGGGCAGGTACATGCGTTCGAGCTCGAGCATGTAGTCGGCGCTGAGCCCGAACCCGGTGGCGAAGAGCTCCCGCGACCCGCCGGTGCGCTCGACGTCGGTGACGGGGTACAGCGCGAGCACGAACGCGGGCGCCGGGCCGCCGAGGACCGCCTGCTGGTGGGCGACGACGAGCGCGAGGTTGGCACCGGCGCTGTCGCCACCGACCGCGATCAGGTCCGGCTGGGCGCCGAACGCGGCCGCGTCCGCCCGGACGGACCGGAACGCCGCGAGGGCGTCCTCCAGCGCCGCCGGGTACGGGTGCTCGGGCGCCAACCGGTACTCCACCGAGAGCACGCGCACCCCGGACTGGGCGGCGAGCAGCCGGCAGAGCGGGTCGGTGGAGGCGACGCTGCCCATCACGAACCCGCCGCCGTGGAAGTAGACGATCAGCGACCGCGTCTCGGGCACGGCGGGCGGCACGTACAGCCGCGCCGGGACCGGCCCGGTCCCCCCGGGCACTTCCACGTCACGGGTCTCGATGTGGGCGAGCAGGGCGTCGGCAACGAGGTCGGCGGCGAGGTCGGCCTGCCGCCGCTGCTCGGCGAGCGTGGCGCGGTCGACGGTGGCGCCGTCGCCCTTGGAGAACAACCGGTCGACCCGGCCCAGCAGGTGCAGGTCGAGGTCCAGCTCCTGCCCGTCCAACCAGATCGCACGCCCGGTGAGCAGGCGTTTGACCGGTCTGGGCAGCCCGAACAGGACGCGGAAGACCCACCGCAGCGCCTGCACGCGCACCTTCTCACCGATCACATACGAAAGGTACGCCGCGCGAACGCGATCGGCTCATTACTTGACCGCGCCCACGGCCAGCCCGTCCTGGATCCTCCGCTGGAACGCGACGTACACCGCGAGCACCGGCAGCAGGGCGATCACCAGGCCGGCGAACAGCGCGCTCCAGTCGGAGCGGTAACCCTGGTTGGCCGCCAGCACCGCCAGCCCCTGCGAGAGCACGTACCGCTCGTCGTCGGGCATGAGCACCAGCGGCAGCAGGAACTGGTTCCACAGGCCGAGGAAGTTGAGGATGCCGACACTGATCATCCCGGGGCGGGCGAGCGGCAGCATGATCCGGAAGAACGCGCCCGCGTGCGAGCAGCCGTCGAGCATCGCGGCCTCGACGAGCGCACCGGGCAGGGTCCGGAAGAAGCTCGTGAGGAAGAAGACCGTGAACGGCAGCGCGTACGCGGTGTAGACGAGGATCAGCCCGTGGTAGGTGCCGAGCATCCCCACGTTCTGCACCACGAAGAACAGCGGCACGAGGGCCAGGAAGATCGGGAACGTCATCCCGGCCACGAAGGTGTAGTAGATCGCGTTGCGGCCCGGGAACTCGTAGCGGGCGAGTACGTAGGCGACCATCGCGCCGAGCAGCATCACCAGCACCACCGCCACGCAGACGACGATGGTGCTGTTGATGAAGTAGCGGCCGATGTTCGCCGTGGTCCAGGCCCGCACGAAGTTGTCGAAGTGCCACTCGGTCGGCAGGCTCCACGGGCTCGTGAAGATCTCGCGGTCCGACTTGAACGCGGTCAGCACCGCCCAGAGCAGCGGCACGGTGACCAGAACCGCCCACACGACGAGCAGGCCGTGCGAGACGCCGTTCAGCGTGCGCGCACCGGCCGACGGGCCATCGGAGCCGAGGTCGCTCGGCCGGGCCTGCCGGCGCGGAGGCGCGGCGGTGGGGGCAGGGGTCTCGATGGACATGGTTCTCCCCTAGAACTCGACCCGGTCGCGGCGACCCGATCGGAGGACGACGACCGCCAGCAGGAGCGTGACCAGGCAGAGCGCAACGCCGATGGCCGACGCGTAGCCGAACCGGCCGTCGGTGAACGCCGCGCGGTACAGGTACTGGGCCACTACCTCGGTGGACCCGTCCGGGCCGCCGTCGGGCAGCATCACCTGCAGCAGTGCGAAGCAGTCGAGCATCAGGATCCCGAGGTAGATGTACGAGGTCTTGATGGCGTCGGTGATCATCGGCAGCGTGATGCTCACGAACGTCCGGATCCCGCCTGCGCCGTCCAGCACGGCCGCCTCGAAGACGTCCGTCGGCAGCGACTTCATGGCCGCGCTGAACACCACGTAGTAGAAGCCCACGTAGATCCAGATCAGCACGGCCATCACCGACGGCAGCGCGAACGTGGTGTCCCCGAGCCAGGCGCGGGTGAGCCAGTCGAACCCGACCAGCCGCAGCAGGCCGTTCAGCAGGCCCGCCTCCGGGTTGTAGAAGAACCCGAACAGCACCCCGCCGATGACCAGCGGCACGACGTGCGGGAAGAAGAACACCACCTGGTAGAAGCGCGAACCGCGCACCCCGCCGCGCGCGGCGGAACCGCGCCGCCCCGCCACCGTGGTCATGGTGGCGAGGAACAGCGCGATCCCGAGCGTCACGATCGGCACGACGACCAGCAGCTGGGCGTTGTGCCACATCGACCGCCAGAACCGCCCGTCACCGAGCAGCTCCGCGTAGTTGGCCAGCCCGATGAAGTTCCGGTTGGGCGAGAACCCCCGCCAGTCGGTCAGCGAGATGTAGACCGCCTGGAGGTATGGCGACACCACGAAGACGACGTAGAGGAGCAGCGGGATCGCGAGGAAGCTCGCGATGAACCGGTACTTTCCGTAGCGCATTGGATGCCCCAGGTGTAGATGATCGCTCGAGCAAGCTCCGCTCAGCGCTGGAACTTGGGCACGTTCTTGTCGCCGGCGAGCTTGTCGGCCTCCGACTGCACGGTGGAGATGAACGTGTTCGCGTCGATCCGGCCCGCGAGCAGGTTCCCCAGCTGCTGCTGCAGCACCGACTTGTAGAAGTTGACGTACCAGGTGTTGACCTGCCAGGAGAAGACGTCGCTGCCCGCGGCGTCCAGGGCTGCCGTGACGGACTGGAGCGCAGGCGTAGCTCCCGCACCGGCGTCGGCACCGCGCACGCTCGGCACCGAGGCCGTGAGCTCGGCGAACTTCGACGCGCCCTCCTTGGACATCATGAGCCGGAGGTACTCCAGCCCGCCGTTCACGTTCTTCGCGCGCGCCGGCACGATGAACGCTTCGGTGGGCTGGGTGCGCAGCGCCGTCACCGGCAGTGCGGAGCCGCTGTCCAGCACCGGCACGGGGGCTGCCGTCATCGTGAAGTCCGGCGGCGCGATCCCCTTCATCTCGTTCTCCAGCCAGGACCCGGAGACGTAGAACGCCGCCTTGCCCTGCACCCACGCGGTCTGCGCCTCGGTGTGCTTGAGGCCCTCCGAGCCGGGCATGAAGTAGCCCTTGCGGACCATCTCCTCGATCGCCTGCACCCCGGCGACGACGACGTCCTGCTGCCACGCCCCCGGCTCGAGGTTGTCGATCTTCTTGGCGACGTCCGGCCCACCCTGCTTCACGGACATGCCGAGGGAGAGGTCGAACACGTAGTCGGCGGCGTTGGTGCCGCCGTACGCCCACGGGGAGATGCCTGCGGCCTTGATCTGCTCGCAGAGCGCCATCATCTCGTCCAGCGTGGTCGGCGGCTGCCAGCCGTTCCGCTCGAACAGCGGCTTCGAGTACCACATGGGGAACGCGGCGTAGACGTAGTTCAGCATCACGAACTTGCCGCCGTAGGTGCCCTGCTCCAGCACGCCGGGCAGGAGGATGTCGCGGATCTTGACGTTCGGGTCGTCAACGGTGGGGGCGTCGAGGAGCGGGGTGAGGTCGGCGCACTGCCCCTCGGCGGCGAGGGTGGCGTAGTCGATCTTCTGTGCACCCGAGTTGTCGAGCACGTCCGGCGGGTTGCCCGCGACGAAGCGCGGCTGCATCTCCTGGGCGATCTGCGTGGTCGCGCTGTGCTTGACCTGCGCCTGCGGGTAGGCCTTCTTGTAGAGCTCCTCGTGGAAGAGCGCGTACTCGTCGCCGTAGCCGCCCTTGAAGATCACGACGTCGAGACCGGCGTCGGCGGCGACACCGAGCGGGTTCTTCGCGCTCACGTCTCCCTGGGCCGCTGTGGTCGGACCTCCGCCGCCGGTGGCACACGCCGACAGCACGCCAGCACCGGGCACGGCGAGCAGCCCGGCGGCTGCGAGCCGCTGCAGGAACTGCCTGCGGTCGAGTCCGGGACGGGGCCTGGTCATGACTACCTCCTCGTTGAGATCGGTCGTGCGACGGCCGCGACGGCCGGACTTCCTCATGCTGGGCGCCGGATGCGTCCCGCATAGCGGGCTTCGAGCGCGTCGTTGTGGGCGTCGCCCTCGGGTACGTTGGACGACAGGTAGACGGGTGGGGTCTCACCGGCGACGAGCATCGTGCGCACCACCTCGGCGACGATCATCTGCGCCAGCAGCGCCGCCGTGATGGACGAGATCGCGCAGACGGAGATGCCGCCGGTCTCGAGCACGGCGTCGCCGTAGGGCGCTCCGTTGTCGAGCACGACGTCCGCCAGCTCGTAGAGGCGCAGTCCGGACGGGTGGCGCGACGTCACCCGGCTGCTGTGCGCCATCGACGTGATGACGACCAGCCGGTGGCCGCGCTCCTTGACGACGCGCGCGAGCTCAACGACCGAGCCGTTGCCGCCGGAGTTGGACGCCATCACGAACACGTCCGACGGCGACACCCCGGCCAGTTCGTAGAGCCTGCGGCCGACCGCGGGGTCACGCTCGAGGTGCTCGGTGAACAGCAGCTCGGGCGGCTCGCCGCCCAGCAGCACCAGGTCGCGCAGGGCGATCATGTTCGTCGGCACGAGGCCACCGGCCCGTCCGCTGAGCTCCATGGCGAGCGCCTGCGAGTGCCCGGTGCCGAACGCCTGCACCACCCCGCCGGCGCGCAGGGCTTCGACCACCAGGTCCGCCGCGGCCGCGACGGCGCCCGCCTGCTCCTGCGCCACCCTCCGCACCGCTTCCTCGGCGGCCGCGGCGAAACCGGCGGCGGAGACCTCCATCGTGCTGCCTTCGACGGCCATCAGGCTCCTCCGCGTGCGGCGTCGGACGTCTCGTCGTTGATCGGTGCAGCCCCGCGGCGGGCCCGCGCCTCGTAGGGGGTGCGGTGCGGCGCGACGGCGTCGGCCGCGCGGGTCCACGTCTCCGTCGCACGCTCGTGGGTGCGCTGGGCGACTGCGAGGTAGAGCAGGTCGAGCACCAGGAACTGGGAGTGCCGGGCCGACATCTCGCCCGAGCGGTACGAGGTCTCGCGCACCGAGGTGCACAGAAGGTTCTCGGCGATCTCGGCGATCGGGGACGTGGAGAAGTTCGTGATCGCCACCGTGGTGGCGCCGCTGGCCCTGGCCTGCTCGAGCATGTCGACGGTCTCGGTGGAGCGGCCGCTGTGCGAGAGCGCGATCGCCACGTCCTGGTGGTCGAGCTGCGCGGCGCTCATGAGCCCGGCGTGCACGTCGGACCATGTCCACGAGGCGATGCCGATCCGGTGCATCCGCATCTGCATGTCCTCGAGCACGGCCGCGCTGTGGCCCACGCCGTAGAGGTCGACGCGGCGGGCCCCGACGAGCGCGTCGACGACGGTCGCGACGACCCGCAGGTCGAGCCCCGAGGCCGTCTCGTGCATCCCCTGCAGGTCGACGGCGAGCAGGGTGCGCAGCACGCGGTCGAGCGGGTCGGTGGGCAGCACGTCGGCGCCGATGCCGAGCTCCCAGCCGGCCTGGTCGGCACGGCCGATGTCGGTGGCGATCCCGACGCGCAGCTCGGTGTAGCCGCCGAGGCCGAGGCTGCGGCAGAAGCGGGTGACGGTGGCCGGTGAGGTGCCGCTGCGCTCGCCGAGCTCCACGATCGTGGCCCGGGACGCCCACGCGGGGTCCTCGAGGATCGCGACACCCACCTGGCGCAGCGCCCCGGCGAGACCGGGCAGCACGCTCCGGAGGTGGGCGAGCAGCTGACCCGTAGCCGCCTCGACGGGCGGTTCGGATCCCGCTGTCACTGCCATCGGTAAACCTTTCAAGCCCGGGCGGATTGGTGAAAATTTCCACCACACGGGGTGAGCTGTCAAGGCTTCGGTAAGACGTTCCTGCAACGAGCAGGTAACGGATGGTGCCGGAGTGATCGCTCAGCCAGCAGTGTCGATCACGAACCACCCCGGACGGGCCGGGTCGTGGACGAGGCGAGCACGACGACTCCCAGCACCGCGACCGACAGGTTCGCGTACAGCTCGTACCCGGCCAGCCCGTCGACACCGGGGATCAGGAACCGGTTCACGACGTTGAGGAAGCCGAAGATCGGCTGGTGGCCGAGCAGCCGGTCGACCGTCCCGCTGACACCGACGGCCAGGAGGACGGCGCCCGCGAACTGGAGGACGCTGCGCATGTCCGGGACGGTAGGAACGGCAGGCACCTGCGCGGATCGGTCAGCGGTGTGCGCCCGCTCCGACGGAAGTACCGGGTTCACCACCGTCGGTATGGAACCGGACGGACGAGCGGGCCACCGACCGTAGGCTCCGGATCGATGGAGAGCACCCGTTCCGCGAGGCGGCGCAGCCGGCGCGACTGGATCGTGGACACGGCGATCTTCACGCTGGCCGTGCTGTTCGGGCTGCTCACGGCGTCCCAGCGGATCGCGACACCCGTCGTTCCGTCGTGGCTCTTCGAGGTCGACCAGGTCGTCGGGGCTCTCGGGTGCGCCGCGCTGTGGCTGCGCAGGCGCCGGCCGACCGAGCTCGCGGTGGTGCTCGTGGCCCTGTCGACGTTCTCCGAGCTGGTCGCCGGTGCGATGCTCGCCGCGCTCTTCACGGTGGCGGTGCACCGGTCGAAGCGCGTCTCGTTCGCCGTCTTCCTGCTGAGCGTGGTCAGCGCGGTGGGCTACGTGGTGCTGCGACCCGAGCCGGACGTCCCGCCCTCGCTGTTGCTGATGCTCGGCATCGCAATGCAGAGCGCCGCGTTCGGCTGGGGTCTGGTGATCCACCACCAGCGCCAGCTCGTGACGCGGGCGCACACCGAGGCCCAGCTGCGCAGCGAGCAGGCCCAGATGGAGGCCCGAGATGCGGTTGCTCGCGAGATGCACGACGTGCTGGGACACCGGCTGTCGCTGCTCAGCGTGCACGCCGGGGCCCTTGAGTACCGCCCGGACGCCCCGCCGGAGGACATCGCCCGCGCGGCGCGGGTGATCCGGGAGAGCGCCCACCAGGCGCTGCAGGACCTCCGGGAGGTGATCGGGGTGCTGCGGGCCCCGGTCGGTGAGCTCCCCCAGCCGACCGTCGCCGACATCCCGGAGCTGGTGGCCGAGTCCCGGCGCGCCGGGATGGACGTGGAGCTGCACCACGACGTCTCCGGGGCGCCACCGGACACCGCCGGGCGCACGGCGTACCGCGTGGTGCAGGAGGCACTGACGAACGCACGCAAGCACGCACGGGACACCACCGTGACCGTCGCCGTCGGCGGATCCGCCGGGTCCGGCCTCACCGTCCGGGTCGAGAACGGAGCACCGCGCCACCCCCGACCGGCCCATGCACCCGGGCACGGCCTCACCGGTCTGGCCGAACGGGTCGAGCTGGCCGGCGGGCACCTGGAACACGGCCCCACCGACGCCGCCGGCTGGCGGGTGGCGGCCTGGTTACCGTGGCCCGCGTGATCCCCGACGATCCCGTCGACGTGCTGATCGTCGACGACGACCCGCTCGTGCGCGCCGGCCTCACGATGATGCTCGGCGGCACGCCGGACATCCGCGTGGTCGCCGAGGCGGGTGACGGCGCCGAGGTGCTCCCGCTCGTCGCCCGATACGCCCCGGACGTCGTGCTCATGGACATCCGCATGCCCGGGATGGACGGCCTGGCCGCCACCGAGGCGCTGCGGGCCGGCGAGCGGGCGCCCCAGGTCATCGTGCTCACCACGTTCGACGCCGACCGGCACGTCCTGCGCGCGCTGCGGGCCGGCGCGGCGGGCTTCCTGCTCAAGGACACCCCGCCGGAGGAGATCGTGGCCGCGGTCCGCATGGTCGCCCAGGGCAGGCCCGTGCTCTCGCCGGAGGTGACGCGCCGACTGATCGCCCGCGTCGCGGACAGCGATCACGACCGGCGCAGGGAGCGGGCCATGGCCCGGCTCGCGCTGCTGAACGACCGCGAACGCGACGTCGCCGTCGCGGTGGGCCAGGGCCGCTCCAACGCCGAGATCGGCGCGGTGCTCCACCTCGCGCTGCCCACGGTGAAGACGCACGTCTCGAACATCCTCACGAAGCTCGACCTCAACAACCGGGTCCAGATCGCCCTGCTCGCCCACGACGCCGGACTGGTGGACTGACACGGCTGCTCGACCAGCGGACACACCCACCCCACAGGTCGAGTAGCGCCGGCGCGTATCGCCGGGTCTCCTCGGTCAAGGCCTCCTCGGTCAAGGCCTCCTGTCTCAAGGTGGCCTTCTCAGGGCCTCCTGGCGGCGCCGCGCATTGTGCGGGGCCGCCCCTCACAGCTCAAGGGCGCCTGCGGCGTCGCTCCGCGATCGCTGCGCGACCCTTGACCTGCGAGCCTCTGCGACCCCCGAGGGCAAGCTTCGCGGGCAGGCCAAGGGCCTGCCCTCTTGGTGCGCGGCGCCGCCAGGAGGCCGGTCTCGGGCATCTGGCTGCCTTCGCGCACCCGGTTTCGGCTCGCGCACCCCTTGTCGGGCCACGCGACCGGTCGACGGGCCGCGTCGGCCGAGAACGCGTGCGTGACCTAGAGATAGGTGCGTGACCAGCCCGCCCGGCCTCATGATCAGCGGTTCGGCGCGTTTCCCGCCGGTTTTCGGCCGTTTTCGCGCCGAACCAGTGATCATGATGGTGAGACCGGCCTTCGGTGGCGCCGCGCGCCGAAGGGGCAGGCCCGGGGCCTGCCCGCGAAGCGGGCCTTCAGGGGCCGCAGAGGCTCACGGGTCATCCCTGAAGGAGCGGGGCCGGTCAACCCGCGGTTGCGGCTCCTGATCTTTCTTCTCGGTTCTCCCGCCTGTTCTTGGGCGCGGCGGGCTGAGGCGTCGGGGTCAAGGATCGGCCCGGAGGGTCGACCGCGTAGCGGCCGTCAGGTCCTTGATGCCGACGCCGGGCGGCGCACGCTGTTCACGGGGTGGAGAAAAGGGGGGTGGTCTCGCGGCTCCCGGGGGTCGGGTGATCGAGGGTCGGGTGCGTGCTCCAGTGCCGGTGCCCCGGCGGTGGACAGGCCCGGTTGAGGGCTGTCGGTCATCCCTTCGCCCGGTGGGCATGGAGTGCTGCGACGGGTTCGCGGTGAGCGGGGTCAATCAAGGGGGCGACCACGCCGTGGTTCCCGGCGCCGTGATCGTGCGCTGTGATCTTGCGCGCTGTGATCTTGCGCTGGGACGGGGGTCATGACCCGTGCGACCGGCGCCCACCTCGGTTGGCGGCCGGCTCATGCCGCCGATCTGCCGGGCGGGGTGTGTGGCTGGGGCGGGGTGTGGGGTTGGGGCGGGGTGAGCCGGCGGATGTGCCCGTCGCGTAGGCCGTAGTAGACCAGCTCGACCAGCTCGCGGGCGGCGGCAACAACGCCGATGTTGCGGCCGCGGGCCTGTCAAGAAGTCTGTGTAAGTCGATCTAGGAATCGGTCAGGTCAGGTAGGGGTTGATGCGCTCGGGGTAGGCCAGGGCGAGCGAGCCGAGGGCCTGTTTCCAGCCCTGGACGACGGCGCCTTCGACCAGCCGGCCCGGGGCCTTGCGTTCGTTGGCTGGTAGGCCCTTCTCCTTCGCCCGGGCGCGGGCGCGTTTGTCCTCAATGTCGCGGATCGCCAGCCACAGCAACTTGATCGCGGCGTCGTCGTTCGGGAAGTGCCCCCGGTTCTTGATGATCTTCCGAAGTTGGTAGTTCAGCGACTCGATCGCGTTCGTCGTGTAGATGATCTTCCGGAGCTCGGGTGGGAACGCCAGGAACGGGATGAACCGCTCCCAGGCGTTCACCCAGGTCGCCACGGCGGCCGGGTACTTCTTGCCGAGGCTGGAGCTGGCGAAGCTGTCCAACTCGGTGCGGGCGATCTCGTCGGTGGGGGCGGTGTAGATCGGCCGCAGCGCCGCGGCGACCTTCTTGCGGTCGGCGTAGGAGACGAACCGCATCGCCGCGCGCAGCAGGTGCACCGTGCAGGTCTGCACGATGCTCTGCGGCCAGGTCGCTTCGATGGCCTCGGGGAATCCGCTCAGCCCGTCGCAACACACGATCAGCACGTCCCGCACGCCGCGGTTGCGCAGCTCGGCGCACACCCCGGCCCAGAACTTCGCCCCCTCGGCTGCCTGCACCCAGATCCCGAGCACGTGCTTGACGCCGTCGAGGTCGACCCCGACGGCCAGGTGCGCGGACCGGTTGCGGACCTGGTGCCCGTCCCGCACTTTGATCACCAGCGCGTCCAGGTAGACGATCGGGTAGATCTCCTCCAGCGGGCGGGACTGCCAGGCCTTCACCTCCTCCAACACCGAGTCGGTGATCTTGGAGATGGTGTCGTGGGACAGCTCGGTGCCGATCGTGCGCTGCAGGTGGTGGGCGATGTCGCGCACGGTCATCCCACCCGCATACAGCGAGATGATCATCTCATCCAGGCCGCCGGTGCGCCGCGAACCCTTCGGCACCAGGCGCGGTTCGAACGTGCCAGACCGGTCCCGCGGAACGTCCAGGGCCACGTCGCCGACCTCGGTGGCCACCGTCTTCGGGCTGGTGCCGTTGCGCGAGTTCGGCGTCCCACGCCCGGCCGGGTCGCCTTTCTCGTAGCCCAGGTGCGCGGTCTGCTCGACCGCCAAGCCGCGTTCGAGCACCGCTTTGATCATCTCCGGGAGGAAACCACCATCGCCGGTCAAGGCGAGCTCGCCCGCATCGACCTGGGACATGAGCTGATCCAGCAGGCCGGCCTCGATCATGCTGTTCACCGCGTCCCGCGCGGTCACCGGCCCGGCATCATCGTCGGCGCCGAGAGGATGGCCAGCCCGTGGCTCACCGGTCATGGTCATCTGTGTACTCCTCAACTCAAGAGGATCTTGTTACACAGACCATCTGACACGCTCGCGGCCGCGGCGGGCAGCGACCCGCTCCCGGACCGCACCGGTGCGGGTGTGTTCGCCGACCCGCTGCACCGCCTCCACCGCAGCCCAACGCACCAACCGGGAACCCTGTTTGGTGATCCGGCCGCGATGCACGGTGGTGTCGGACTCATGGTGTCTCGGGGTCAACCCGGCCCAGCTGGCCAGCTGCGCGGGTCCGGGGAAGCGGGTGACGTCACCGATCTCAGCCACGAACACCGCAGCCAAGGTGGGCCCGACCCCGGGAATCTGCTGGATCGCCCGGTAGCCGGGATGTTCGCGCAGCCGGTTGGTGACCAACTTGGCGAACAACTCGACCTCGAAGTCCACGTTAATGATCAGTCGTAGCGCGGAGTCGACCCGAGCGCGTGATTCGACCGACAGCCGGGCCGCGCCCAACAAGTGCTGCCCGCCCGGGCTGAACAGATCACTCATCGGCACCTGCACCCCGGCCTCGGCCAGCACGGCGTGGACCTGGGATTTCAAGCTCGAGCGCAACGCCACCAGCTTGGCCCGATGCCGCACCCAACCACGCAGCTCCCGGGTGGCCGGTGGCGCGATCCACGCCTCGGGCAGCCGACCCATCCGCAACAGATCAGCCAGATCCCCCGCGTCCCGCTCGTCGTTCTTCACCCGCCGATAGCAGAACATCTTCACCCCCAGCGGATGCGCCAAATGCACGTGCGCGCCCAACTCGGCCAGGGTGTCCGCGGCCCAGTACCAGCCATAGGCCGCTTCCAGCACCACCTCCGGGGCCTCCCCGGCGCGGGCCATCACCTGCCGCAGATACTCCGGATCGTTGGAGATCCGCACCGTCTCCAACGTCTCACCCATCTCGGTCTTGCGAACCAGCCCCGACCGCCGCCGGTGCAGGTCAATTCCCACGACCTGCTTGCCCTCGTACGATTCGCTCACAGGGGCCTCCTCAAATCGTTGGTGTGAGCACCCCGAGCATGAGCCGGGAGCCACGAGGAGCGGAGGCCCCGCTCCTTCATCCCATCAAGGGGCGCGAAGCGCTCGCGAAGCGAACGCCGCAGGCGCCCTTGAGGCGTGAGGGGCGGCCCCGCACAATGCGCGGCGCCACCGAAAGCCCGGGGGGGAGGTGCCTGCCACCACCCGAAGGCCCGATGGGAGACGGCCTGTCTCGATACGGGCCGGCGCTGGGGCACCGACCCACTCGACCACGGAGTGTTCGGGCGCCGGCTCTGCTCGGCCGCGGGAGTGCGACGGCGGGTTGGCCCCTAGCTCGCGGGCCGCGCGACTCCCATCGCGTTCGGGTAGGGCACCGCGCCCGCCGCCGCCAGCGACTCGGCGACGGGACCGAGGGTCGTGCGCAGCACCTGCAGCTCGGCGTCGCCGAGCGTGCGCAGGGCGGCCGTGGCCGATCGGTCCGTGCCCCGCTCGATCTCCGCGCGCAGCTCGTCACCGCGAGCCGTCCTCTCGCCTGCGGCGTCGACCAGGCCACGGGCGCGCAGCCGCTCGGCCGCGTCGGCCCACTCCTCCTCGGTCCACCCCCGGAACTCGCGCTGCTGCGAGACCAGCGAGCCCCCGTGCAGGCGGTGGCACTCCACGCCGTCGACCTGCGCGGCCACGAGCTCGGCCACGTGCCCGTCGCCGCGGTACTCGCGCAGCACGGTGGCGGCGTGCCAGACGCGGGACAGCGGATCGTCCGGGGCCGGGAGGTCCAGGTGCGCGGCCGCGAGCGGCCTGCCTGCCACGTCGAGCGTGGCGAGCACGGAGGTGAGCAGGTCGGCCACGTCGGCGATTCCGTCACCGGTGTGGCGCGTGAGCGCCGACCGGGCGAGGTCCAGCCGGGTGTCGAGCACGCGGGCGGGATCGGCGAACGTCCACGCGTCGGGCAGCGCGCGCTCCACCATCCGCGGTGCGAAGCCGTAGAAGAGCGCGGTCACCAGCCGCGGGCTCGGGGTGCCGAGCGCCGCGGAGCGGGAGGCGAAGTAGCCCATCCAGTACCCGCGCAGCCCCAGCGCCCCGTAGGCCGCCTTGGCCTCGGGCACGAAGTACACCGCGGCGTGCACCGCCTCCAGGATCCGCCACAGCTCACGCTCCAGGAGCGCTCGTTCGGTCATCCCTGCGGTCTACCGCCCGAGGGCACACCAGACAAGCGCCAGAGATCAGGGGATTGCTGGATTGTTGAACGATCAGTATGGTGCTTGATACGCAGGTCCAGCGGAGCACATGGAGGCGCCATGCGAGCGGCACTGGTCGAGGATCTCCCCACCGTCATGTCCAACCGCGACCTGCGGCTGCTGCACGCCGTCGCCGACGGCAGGGTCGAGTGCACCGGCAGCGTCGAGCCCGACTTCTTCATCGACGGGTTCGCCTGCTGCGACCACATGGCCGCCCGCGCCCTCGTCCGCAGCGGCATGATCCGCCCGACCGGCGGCGTGCGCGGGCCGGTCCAGCTGACGGCCGCAGGCCGAGAGGCGCTCGCGGCAACCCGCTGAGTTGCACGTCGGAAGCGTTCAGGCGACCGCTTCTGCCACGGCCGTGATGTCCCGCGTGTGGTGGCGCGCCTCGTGCAGTGCCTGGCGCACGAGCCACCGGGCGGTCCGCTGCTCGTCGGCACGGCGGGTGGCGGTGCGGTCCCAGCCGGTGGTGGCGGCGATCTCGTCGAGGAAGCCGGCGACGTAGGTGTCCAGCTCGGTGAGCACGACCTCGAGGTCCGCGTCGTTGTAGCGGAACCGGACCGCCCGCAGGTCGGCGAACATCGGGTCCAGCGCGGGCTCGTCCTCGGTGCTGGTGCGGTGCAGCCGGGTCGTGAACGTCGCGAACACGTCGCGGACGTGGCAGGCGTACTCCACGACCGACCAGGTGGCGGGGTCCGGGCGCACCCGCCGGTGTGCCTCCGGCACGGCGAGCGCTGCGGTCCGGACCTCGGCCGGGACGGACCGCAGCGCCGCGACGGCGGCCTCCAGATCGGTGTCGGCGTAGGACATCGCGCAGGACGCGCAGACGTGGTCCTCACCGGCGAGCGGCGGCAGCTCACCCGATCCGGGCACGCTCATCCCGATCACCCCCGCGCGTAAGCTACGCGGCCGTGACGGCCGGTACCACGCGATTGGGCATCGGCCTCGCGGCCGTCGCCCGTCCCGCCTACATCAACTCGGGGCGGGCCACCGACCTCGGCGCCCGACGCAGCGTCTCCGAGTTGCGGGCCCGTTCGGAGGCCGTGCTCGACGCCGCGTACGCCGCCGGCATCCGGTACGTCGACGTGGCCCGCTCCTACGGGCGGGCCGAGGAGTTCCTCGCCGGGTGGCTGGCCCACCACCCGGAGGTCGACGACGTCGAGATCGGGTCGAAATGGGGCTACCGGTACGTCGGCGACTGGCGCCTCGACGTGCCGGTGCACGAGGTGAAGGAGCACTCCCTCGCCGCGTTCACCGACCAGCTCGCCGAGACCGCCGCGCTGCTCGGCCCACGGCTCGCGGTCTACCACGTGCACTCCGCCACGCTTGACACCGGCGTGCTCGACGACGCGGATCTGCACCGGGCGCTCGCCGAGCTGCGCGACCGCGGGGTGCGGATCGGGGTGTCCACCTCCGGACCTGCGCAGGCCGACGCCGTGCGCCGGGCGCTGGAGATCCAGGTCGACGGGACCCCGCTCTTCACCTCGGTGCAGTCCACGTGGAACGTGCTGGAGCCCTCGGTCGGGCCAGCGCTCGCCGAGGCGGCCGACGCGGGCGCCCGCGTGATCGTGAAGGAGGCCGTGGCGAACGGCCGACTCACGCCCGGAACATCCGACGCCCCGCCTCGGGCGGTGGCGCTCGCCGCCGAGATGGGCGTGCCGCTCGACCAGCTCGCGATCGCGGCGGCGCTCGCCCAGCCGTGGACGTGGTGCGTGCTCTCCGGTGCGGTCGACCCGCTGCAGGTCGCGAGCAACGCGGCGGCCACCGGGGTGGCGCTGCCGGCGGACGCGCTGGCCGAGCTCGGGACGCTCGCCGAGGACGCCGTGACGTACTGGTCGGCCCGCTCGGCCCGCGCCTGGAGCTGATGCCCCGCCGCCGCGTGGACAACGGTCGGCGGGTGTGCGATGTTGCCCATCACTCGTCGGAGTGATCGTCACCGCCGAGTCCAGCAGGAGGTGCCATGGACGTCACCACCAGGAACCGGAGCAGTCGTCGTCTGGCCGTCGTCGCCACCGCCGGGGTTCTGCTACTCGCCGCGTGCGGGGGTGGGGAGACCGCGGCGCCGGGGGCGGACAGGTCGCTGTCCATCGCCACCGGTGGCACCGGCGGCGTCTACTACCCGTACGGCGGCGGCATGGGCACCGTGCTCTCGGAGAAGCTCGGCGTCACGGCCACCGCCCAGGAGACCAACGCATCCGTCGACAACGTGCTGCTGGTGCAGGACGGCGGGGCGGACATCGCGTTCGCGCTCGGCGACACGGTGGCCGACGCGGTGGGGGGCAAGGCCCAGTTCGAGGGCCGCCAGGTCACGCTCTGCACACTCGGCAAGCTCTACGACAACTTCACCCAGACCGTCACCACCAGCGGCACCGGCATCCGCGGCATCGCGGACCTGCGCGGTAAGCGGGTGTCGGTCGGCTCGCCGGGCTCGGGCACCGAGGTGATCGCGCTGCGGCTCCTCGAGGCGGCCGGGATCAACCCGGAGACCGACATCCAGCGCAGCCAGCTCGGCGTCGGCGAGACCGCGCAGGCCCTGCGCGACGGCACGATCGACGCGGGCTTCTGGTCCGGTGGCCTGCCGACCGGGGCACTGGTGGACCTGGCGACCACCGGGCAGATGGTGCTGCTCCCGACTGGCGAGTACGCCGACGAGCTGGCCGCGAAGTTCGGCCCGTACTACGAGACCGAGGACATCCCGGCGGGCACCTACCAGGGTCAGACGGAGGCGAGCCCGCAGGTCGTCGTGCCCAACGTGCTGATCGTGCGTTCCGACATGCCCCAGCAGCTGCAGCAGGACATCACCCGGACGATCTTCGAGAACAAGGCGCAGCTCGCCGCCGTCCACCCGGCCGCGAACGACCTCGACCCCGCCACGGCCGGGGACGTCGGGTTCGTGGAGGTCTGCCCCGGTGCGAAGGCCTACTTCGATCAGGCCACGGGCTGACCGGGCTTCCGCGGTGCTCGCCGCGGTGCTCGCGCTCGGCCTGCTCGGGTCGGGGTGTGCCGCGGCGGACCCCGGGCCCGCGCTCACGGTGCGCGACGGCGCCGGCGATCTGCTGACGCGGGTTCCGCTGCCCGCGCCGGAGTTCGCGGTGAGCTACCGCAACTCGGTGTACGGGACCCTGGCCGAGGAGCGCTACACCGCCCGGGAGGGCGGCCGGTTCCGGCTGGTCGAGCTGGCGGCCGACCAGCTCGCCGTGCTCGAGGAGTACTACGCCGTGCCCGGGCCGGTGCGCACGGCGCCGAGCGGTGACCGCAGGCGCTGGGTGGCCGAACCCCGCGACCACCCGGAGTTCGGCGAGCTGTCGATCGCCGCGACGGCGCTCGGCGAACGCACGCTGCACGTGCCGGGGCGGGCGCCGATACCGCTCCCCCCGCTGGTCACCGATGGGGTCACCGTGGTTCTCGACGTCGAGGAGAGCTGATGACCACGCGTCCGGACGGCGACGAGGCACCTGCCATCGACGAGGAGGCGCTGCTCGCCGAGTACGAGGCGGAGAAGCCGGCGCGGCGGCTGACCGGATGGCCCCTGCGGGTGGTGCAGGTGCTGGGCACGATCCTCACGCTGTACGGCCTCTGGTGGGTGTTCAACCCGATGCCCGCGCAGCTGTACCTGCCCTCGTTCCTCGGGGTCGGGCTGACGCTGACGTTCCTCGTATACCGCGGCTGGGGGCGCCCGGAAGGCGCGACCACCGACAACCCGCACCTGCTCGACTGGCTGGTCGCCGTGGTGGCGCTCGTCCCGTTCGCCTACATCCTGGCGGACTGGGACTCGTTCTTCCGCCGCGCGGTGGTGCCGACCGACCTCGACGTCGTCATGGGCACGCTCGCGATCCTGCTCGTGCTGGAGGCGGCGCGGCGCACCGTCGGCCTCGTGGTGCCGCTGGTGGTGGTCGGCTTCCTCGCCTACGCCTACTTCGGCCCGTACTTCCCCGGGCCGTTCGCCACGTCGTCCTTCACCTGGGAGCGCCTGGTCGGCCACAACATGATGGGCACCCAGGGCGTGTTCGGCGTGCCGATGGAGGTCGCCGCCACCTACATCATCCTGTTCACGCTCTACGGCGCGGTACTGACGGCGTCCGGCGCCACCAGGTTCTTCATCGACCTGTCGTTCGCCGCATTCGGGCAGTCGGGAGCGGGCCCCGGCCGCACCGTCACGCTCGCCGGGTTCCTGCTCGGCACGGTGTCGGGCTCCGGGGTGGCCACCACCGTGACGCTCGGTGGCGTGGCGTGGCCGCTGCTGCGCAAGGCCGGCTACCCGCAGGAGCACGGCGGCGCGGTGCTCGCGGCCGCCGGCATCGGCGCGATCCTCTCCCCGCCCACGCTCGGCGCGGCGGCGTTCATCATCGCCGAGCTGCTCAACGTCTCCTACCTGCAGGTGCTGATCTGGGCGACGATCCCCACCCTGCTGTACTACCTGGGGATCATCCTCGCGGTCGAGATGGACGCCAGGCGCTACCGCACCCACGCGATCGACATCGACGTCCGCCCCGCGGGCGCCCTGCTGCTCCGGTTCGGCTACCACTTCAGCTCGCTGGTGGCGATCGTCGTGTTCATGGCGATGGGCCTGACGCCGTTCCGCGCGGTCGTCTACGCCACGGCGCTCGCGTTCGCGCTGAGCTTCCTCGACCGCAGCGCGTGGATGACGCCGCGGCGCATCGGCGAGGCGCTCGCTTCCGGCGCGACCGGGGCGCTTTCGGTGATCCCGGTGATGGCGGTGGCCGGGATCATCGTCGGGGTCATGACGCTCACCGGGCTCGGGCTGAAGCTGGCCGGGATCATCGTGGCCCTCGCGGGCGGGAGCCTGGTGCTCACGGCGATCTACTCGGCCGTGTCGGTGGTGCTGCTCGGGCTCGCGGTGCCGGTCACGGCGAGCTTCATCATCTCGTGGGTGATCATCGGCCCCGCCCTGCAGAACGTGGGCGTGCCCGCCTTCGCAGCGGCGATGTTCATCTTCTACTACGCGGTGCTGTCGGAGGTGTCCCCGCCCACGGCGCTCTCGCCGTTCGCGGCCTCGGCGATCACGGGCGGGCGCCCGGTGCGGACGATGTGGCTCACCTGGAAGTACACGCTGCCCGCGTTCCTCGTCCCGTTCGTCGTGGTGCTCTCGCCGCAGGGCGTGGGGCTGCTGCTGGAGGGCGGCGCCGGCACGGTGCTGGTCGCCGCGCTCGCGTCGGCGGCCGCTGTAGCCGCGCTGGCCGTCGTCACGGGGGCGTGGCTCGCCGGTCCCGCCGGCTGGCCCGAGAGGGCACTGTTCGCGGTGGCCGCGATCGCGCTGCTGGTGATGGCGCCGCTCTCGCTCGGAATCGGCGCCCTTGCGGGCATCGCGGGCATTGGAGTGCACCTGCTGCGCCGTCGACGAAAGGCAGCCGACAACCAATCGAAAGTCAACCGCTAGCGGTTACCAAACTGTTCATTGACGGTTACGGCAGTGCTTCCTACGGTTCGCCCGTGGCGGGCATCGCGGAGCACGAGCGGCAGCAGGAGGTGCTGCGCCTGCTCGACGTCGACGGTCGGGTGAGCGTCGCCGACCTCGTCCGCCGCTTCGGCGTCACCGCCGTGACGATCCGCAAGGACCTCGAGGTGCTCGAGCGCCGGCAGCTGCTCGCGCGTGTGCGCGGCGGGGCCGTCACTGCCGACGGGGCCGACGAGGGCGCGTTCGAGATGCGCCTGCGCCACGGCACGGCGGCGAAGGCCGCCATCGCCCGCGCAGCCGCCGCGATCGTGCCCGACGGCGCCGCGATCGCGCTGGACTGCAGCACCACCTGCTTCCACCTCGCGCACGAGCTGCGCGGCCGGCGCAGCCTGATCGTGGTCACCAACGGCCTGCGTGCCGCCGAGCTGCTGAGCGACAGCGGGGTCACCGTCGTGCTCCCCGGCGGCACGCTGCGGCGCTCGTCGTGGTCCCTCGTCGGCGAGATCGGCGACGTGGTGGTGAGCCGCGGGCGCCTGACGATGGGCTTCTTCGGGGTACGCGGGCTCTCCCGGGAGCACGGCCTGATGGAGCTCTCGGTGGAGGAGACCACCGTGAAGCGGCGGCTGGCCGCCGCGTGCACCGACGTGTACGGCCTCTTCGACTCGTCGAAGATCGGCCGGTTCGCCCTGCACAGCTTCGTGGCCACCCAGCGGATCACCGGGCTGTACACCGACGACGGGGCCGCCCCCGACGCGCTCGCCGGTTTCGCCGAGCAGGGCGTCAAGATCCACCGCGTGCCCGTCGAAACCACTCACGAGACGTCCGCCTGATCACAGGTGTGGAGGAAGGAGCGAGGATGCTCAACAGGCGCATCACCGCGGCACTGGCCGTGGCAGCGGCGGGGGTGCTCGCCCTCACCGGTTGCACCCAGCAGAACCCCGGGGGCGGGGGCGGCGGAGGTGGGGGCGGCGGTGAGGAGAAGGTCAAAGTCGCCTTCGTGCCCAAGCTGCAGGGCATCCCCTACTTCGAGGCGATGAACACCGGCGGGCAGAAGGCCGCGCAGGAGCTCGGCATCGAGTGGATCTACCGCGGCTCCTCGACGGCCGACCCCGGTGCCCAGACCGAGATCGTCAACTCGCTCATCCAGCAGCGGGTGGACGTCCTCGTGGTGGCGCCGAACGACCCCGACTCGATGGCCCCCGTGCTCCAGGAGGCCGCCGACGCCGGCATCCACGTCATGACCGCCGACACCGACGCGCCGAACTCGGTGCGCGAGGCGTTCGTCAACCAGGCCACGGCGGACGGCATCGGCACCGCGCTGACCGACGCCCTGCTCGAGGCGATGGGCGGCAAGGGCAAGTACGCGATCGTCTCCTGCGGGCAGACCGCGGCGAACCTCAACTCCTGGATCGAGGTCCAGAAGAAGGTGACCGCGGAGAAGTACCCGGACGCCCAGATCGTCGACATCGTGTACGCGGGCGAGGACGAGGCGCAGTCGGTCTCGATGGCGAAGGACCTCATGAACGCGCACCCGGATCTCACCGGCCTCGTCGGTGAGTGCACCGCGTCTGCGCCCGGCGTGGCCAAGGCGGTCACCGAGGCCGGCAAGGTCGGGCAGGTCTTCACCGTCGGGCTCGGCACGCCGCAGTCGATGAAGCAGTACCTCGACAACGGCTCGTCGTCCGCGGCGATCCTGTGGGACGTCGAGCAGCTCGGCTACCTCACCGCGTGGGCCGGGCTCCAGGTCGCCTCCGGCACGCCGTTCCAGGAGACGAACAAGGTGAACGACCAGCTCACGGCCGTGAAGTGGGACCCGAGCCAGAAGATGCTGCTGCTCGGCGACCCGCTGCGGATCACGACCGACAACGTCAACAACTACAAGTACTGATGGCCGGCGACGTCCTGCTGCGGCTGCGCGGCGTTCAGAAGCGCTACGGCGGCGTGCGGGCGCTGCGGGGCGTCGACCTCGACGTTCTCGCCGGCGAGGTCCATGCCCTCGTCGGCGAGAACGGCGCCGGCAAGTCCACGCTGATCAAGATCGTCTCCGGGGCCGAGGTGGCCGACGAGGGCACGGCCGAGATCGGCGGCACGCCGCTCACCGGCGGGAGCACCCAGGCGGCCATGGAGGCGGGGATCGCCACCGTGTACCAGGAGCCGCACCTGTTCGGCGAGCTCACCGTCGCCGAGAACGTGTTCCTCGGCCGTGAGCTGCGGTCGAGCGGGCGGGTGGACTGGGCGGCCCAGCGCACGCGGGTGAGCGAGCTGCTGGAGCAGATCGGCCTCGACCCGGCGATCGGCGACGTCCGCGTGGCCGACCTGCCGGTGGCCGAGCAGCAGCTCGTCTCGATCGCGAAGGCGTTCGCCCACTCGGCGAAGATCCTGATCCTCGACGAGCCGTCGGCGATCCTCACCGACCGCGAGATCGAGGTGCTGTTCGGCGTGGTCCGCAACCTGCGGGCCGCAGGCGTCGGGATCATCTACATCTCCCACCGCCTCGACGAGCTGGCGCAGATCAGCGACCGCGTCACCGTGCTGCGCGACGGCGAGGTGGTGGCCAGCCGGCCGACGAGCGAGCTGACCGTGCGGCAGGTGGCCGAGCTGATGGTCGGCCACGAGCTGGGCTCGGCCACCACCGACCGGCCCGCCCCGACCGGCGACCCCGTGCTCGCGGTGGCCGGGCTCGGGCGCACCGGGGCGTTCACCGGCCTGGACCTGCAGGTGCGGCCGGCCGAGGTGGTGGCGCTCTACGGGCTCGTCGGCTCCGGCACGGACGCGATCGCCCGTGCCCTCTACGGGGTGAGCCCGGCCGACACCGGCACCGTGCAGGTGGACGACCGCGCCGTCCGGCTGCACTCGCCGCAGGACGCCGCGGCGGCCGGGATCGCGATGCTGCCGGGCAACCGCAAGCAGCAGGGCGTTTTCGCGAACAAGTCGATCGCGTTCAACATCACCAGCGCGCACCTGCGCCACCTGGCGAAGTTCGGGTTCTGGTTCGACCGGCGCCGCGAGCGCTCGATCGCGGAGGACTTCCTGCGCCGCATCTCGATCAAGGCCCCCGATGTCGGCACGGCCGTCGGGGCGCTGTCGGGCGGCAACCAGCAGAAGGTCGTGCTCGCCCGCCAGCTCGTGCGCGCGCCCCGCGTGCTCGTGCTGGAGGAGCCGACGCAGGGCGTCGACGTGGGCGCCAAGGAGGAGATCCACCGGCTCGTCCTGGAGCTCGCGGACGGCGGCAGCGCGGTTCTCGTCATCTCGACGGATCTACCGGAGGTGCTGCAGCTCGCCGACCGGGTGCTGGTGGTGCGCAAGGGAGCAGTTGTGCGGGAGTTCGGGCGCGGTGCGAGCCAGGCCGACGTGCTCGCGGCAGCGGCCGGGGACGAAGGCGAGGCCGCGGCGTGATCACCACTGCGAAGGAGGCCACCGCGCCCGTCCGGCGCAGGCCACGCGTGCGCGCGATCGAGGGCCAGGAGCTCGCGCTCATCGCCGTGGTCGGGCTGCTGTGGGTGGTGCTCTCCGTCGCCACCGACACGTTCCTCACCACCGGCAACCTGCAGAACATCCTGTTCACGGTGGCGCCGATCGCGCTCGTCGGGATCGGGATGACGGCAGTGATCGTCACCGCCGGGATCGACGTCTCGGTCGGCAGCCAGGCCGCCGTCGTGATGGTGATCATCGCGCTGCTGGCGCGCGACTCCGGGCTGCCGTTCCTGCCGGCGGTCGCCGTCGCGGTGGTGATCGGGCTGGTGCTCGGCGCGATCAACGGCCTACTGGTGGCCTACGGCGGCATCCACCCGATCATCGTCACGTTCGGCACGCTCAACATCTACCGGTTCGTCTCGCTCCAGATCTTCGGCACTGAGCAAGTGGCCGGCGTGCCCGCCACGCTCGCCCCGATCGGCGGCGGCACGGAGGGCCGGATCCTCGGCATCCCCACCGCCTGGTGGCTCACGCTGCTGCTCGCCGCGGGCATGTGGTGCTACATGCGGTACTGGGCCACCGGCCGGCACCTCTACGCGGTGGGCGGCGACGCGTTCGCGGCGCGCCTCGCCGGTGTGCGGGTGCGGCGGCGCCAGATCAGCGCGTACGTGCTCACCGGCGCGTGCGTGGGGCTCGCGGCGTGCGTGCTCATCGGCAGCGGCGGGCTGGTGCAGCAGAACGTGGGCACCGGGCTGGAGCTGCGGGTGATCGCCGCGGTCGTGATCGGCGGCACGAGCATCATCGGCGGCCGCGGCACGGTGCTGGGCACCCTGCTCGGCGCGCTGCTGGTGGGAACCGTGTCCAGCGCCGTCACGCTGCTGTCCTGGCCTTCGGAGCTCACGCAGCTGTTCATCGGACTGTTCATCCTCGTGGCGGTCGGGGTCGACCTGCTGCGCGAGCGGCGGAGGAGCGCCCGATGACCGAGATCGAGACCGTCCCGCCGGCCGAGCAGGCCCGGGGCGAGTCCCTCGCGTCGCGCGTGCTGCGGATCGCGCTGACCGAGCGCATCGTGCTGCTCGCGGTGCTGCTGGTCGTGGTGGTCGTGTGGTTCCGGGTGCTGGGCGCGGGCGGCTACCTCGTGGCGCCCTACGACCTGCGCTACCTGGGCAACGCGCTCGAGTCGATGGTGCCGTTCGCGCTGCTCGCGGTCGCCGAGCTGTACGTGATCGTCTCCGGCCGCGGCGGGATCGACCTGTCGGTGGGCGCGATCGTGTCGCTCGCCGGGATGGTGTTCGGGCTGATGGTCGGTGTGTGGGGCTGGCCGGTGCTGCCCTCGATCGTCGCCTGCATCGTCGTCGGGGGCCTGCTCGGCGCCGTGAACGGTGCGCTGGTTGCGTACCTCCGGTTCCCGGCGCTCATCGCCACGCTCGCGACGTACTACGCGTACAGCTCGCTGGCGCTGGTCAGCAACGCGAACGCGCCGGTGTCGACCCCGCCGGTGGTCGCGATGCACGGGCTCACCCGCAACATCACGCTGCCGCTGCTGCCGCCCATCCCGCTGCACGTCTTCACGATCCTGCTGCCGTGCGCGGTGCTGGCCTGGGTGGTGCTGTCCCGCTCGACGTACGGCCGCTCGCTCTACGCGGTCGGCACCAACGACATCGCCGCCGGGTACGCCACCGTGTCGGTCAGCCGCACCCGGTTCACCGCGTACGTGGTGTCCGGGCTGCTGTCCGGCGTGGTCGCGCTCGTGACGGTGGCGCAGTTCGCCTCGGCCCGGCCGGACGCCGGCACCGTCGGCAACGGTATGGCGCTGCCCGCGATCACCGTGGCCGTGCTGGGCGGCGTCGCGATCCAGGGCGGGATCGGGCGCGTCGGCGGCGTGCTGGTGGCCGCGCTGCTCGTCACCTGGCTGAACGCCGGGATGCTGCTCGCGTTCCCGGAGGGCGCGGAGGGCAGCCGCTACCAGCTGCTGGCGCTCGGGCTGGTGCTCGTGCTGTCGGCGCTGCTCAACACGGTCGCTCTGCGCCGGTACGGGAGGCTCTCGTGACGTTCGCCCTGCTGCCGTCCGAGGTGCCGGCCGAGCTGGTCGCGCTCACCCGGCGGATCGGCGACCCGGCGGCCGACCTGGTCGTACTGGCCGAGGGCAACACGTCCTTGCGCCTGGGCGACGACCGGTTCGTCGTGAAGGCGAGCGGCTCCCGGATGGACCTGGCCGAGGCGGGTGACTTCGTCGTCGGTGAGCTGCCCGAGCTCGTCGACGTGCTGGAGCGGGGTGGCACCGACCAGGAGACGCTGTCGCGGCTGCTGTCCGCCGGGGACTCGCGGGCGTCGATCGAGACGCTCGTGCACGTCGTCGCGCTGGCCGCCGGGGCGACCTGGGTGGCGCACACGCACCCGACCGCGGTCGTCGGGCTGCTCGCCGTGCGGGAGGCGCAGGAGCTGTGGGAGGCGCCGCTGTTCCCGGACGAGGCGGTGGTGCTCGGCGAGCCGGTGTGGGTGCCCTACGCAGCACCGGGCATCGCGCTCGGCACCGCGGTGCACGCCGCCGTCCGCGAGCGGCTGGACCGCGACGGCGTCGCGCCCCGCCTCGTCCTGCTCGGCAACCACGGCATCGTCGCGCTCGGGGCCACCGCCACCGAAGTGGAGACCATCACGACGATGGCGGTAAAGGCCGCCCGGGTCCGGTCGGTGGGTCTCGGCGCCGGAACGCTCGCACCGCTGGATGCCGCACACGCCAGGGATCTGGCCGCCCGCCCCGACGAGGCGGCCCGCCGCACGCGACTCGGCGCCTGAAGATCCCGAGCTGTGGAAAGAACCGTGGACAGAAGGGTGGTTGACTCGCAGACATGGACACCGGACTGAAGGGACGCACCGCCGTCGTACCCGGCGCCAGCTCCGGCCTCGGCCTCGCCGTGGCCCGCTCGCTCGCCGCCGAAGGCGCCAACGTCGTGCTGGGCGGGCGGCGCGGGGAGCTCGTGCGCGAGGAGGCCGCGAAGCTGCCGTCCGCGGTCGGGGTCGAGGTCGACCTCACCGACCCGGGCGCCACCGACGCGCTGGTCGGCGCCGCGCACGACCGCTTCGGCCCGGTCGACGTGCTCGTGCTCAACGGCGGCGGTCCCCCGCCCGGCGTGGCGGTCGACTTCACCCCCGAACAGCTCGCCGACGCCGTTGCACTGCTCGTGCAGCCGCACCAGCGACTCGTCCGGGCCGTGCTGCCGGGGATGCGCGAGCGCGGCTTCGGCCGGATCGTCGCTATCGGGTCCAGCGGTGTGCAGGCCCCGCTCGAGCGCCTCGTCGCGTCCAACGCGGCCAGGGCCGCCCTCGCGGGCTACCTGAAGACCCTCGCCGGCGAGGTCGCCGCCGACGGCGTCACCGTCAACATGGTGCTCCCGGGCCGCATCGCCACCGACCGCACCACCTCCATCGACAAGGCAGCCGCCGAACGCACCGGCACCACACCCGAGGAGGCCCGCGCCCAGTCGGAGGCGGGCATCCCGGTCGGGCGGTACGGCAACCCCGAGGAGTTCGCCGCGGTCGTGACGTTCCTGGCCAGCGCGGCGGCCTCGTACGTCACCGGGGAGCAGATCCGGTGCGACGGGGGGCTCGTGCGGGCCCACTGATCACTGGAAGTGGTGTGAGGACGACAGAAATGTCGCTCTCACACCAGTTCCAACGATCATCCTGATCCGACCACGCGGACGCCGTCGTGGGCACGCGCGGCGACACCACCGTCCAGCGCGTCCAGCACCCGGATCGCGTAGGCGGGGGCCATGTGCCGGCGAACCTCGTCTCGGTTGAACCAAGCGACACGGCGGGACTCGTCCGTCGCGATCGCCTCGCCTGCGGCCGGTCGGCAGCGGAACACCAGTGCGACGATCCCTCGCGACAGGTTCTTGTATGCCCCAGTGAGCTGCTCGACTTCGACCTGCACGCCGGTCTCCTCGGCCACCTCGCGGCGGACACCCTCGTCGAACGTCTCGTCCAGTTCGAGCACGCCACCCGGCGGCTCCCAATGGCCGTTGTCCCGGCGCTGGATCACGAGGACGCGCCCGTCGTCGCGCACCACGATTCCGGCAACACTCACGGAGTGTCTGGGCGTGCTGCCCATGTCGAGCCTTTCCTCCGACGATCAGAGACGTACCCTACGGGGCGCCTGGACGACTGGAGGTGTTGGCGTGGAGCTCGGCCGCATCGATCGGCTGAACGATCGGCCGCCATACCGGCAGATCGCCGATCATCTCCGCGCCGCGATCGACGCCGGCCAGCTCGGGCCTGGGGATCGGCTCCCCTCCGAGGCGGAGCTGAAGGAGCACTACGGCGTTGCGCGGATGACCGCCAGGCAAGCGATCCAGGAGCTGCGCACGGAGGGCCGGGTGGTCGCAGAACACGGGCGCGGAGTCTTCGTTCGGCAGCCGCCACCGGTCAGGAGGCTGGCGTCTGACCGCTTCGCGCGCGAACACCGGGAGGCGGGGAAGGCAGCCTTCCTCGCGGAGGCGGAGCGAAGCGGTTTCCGGCCACGTGTAGATCAGATCGAGGTGACCCGGGGCGAAGCACCTTCCTTCGTGCGTGAGCGCCTGCAGCTGGAAGGCGGCCTCGTGCTGAGCCGATCTCGGCGCTACTTCGCGGACGACCGCCCGGTCGAGCTCGCAGTGTCATATCTGCCGCTCGAGATCGCAGAAGGCACTGCGATCGCGGAGACCGACACCGGCCCTGGAGGCGTGTACGCCCGGCTGGAAGAGGCCGGGTACACCCTCGAGCGATTCGTAGAAGAGGTCACTGCTCGTATGCCGACGTCCGAGGAGCGAAGCCGCCTCGAACTGCAGGCGGGCGTGCCGGTGATCGTGGTCCTCCGCACTGCCTATGACAGCGCAGGTCGATCAGTAGAGGTGTGCGACACCGTCAAGGCTGCTCCCGCATTCATCCTCGAATACGAGATCAAGGCACGCTGACCTCGTTGCATCTGCCCCAGGGAGGCGGTAGCGTGGCGCTACTCCCCTAGACAACCAGGCAGCCAGCGAAGGTGAGTGTTCGGCGTGGCCAACGACGAGGTTGACGACCACCTGGTAGCTCGACGGACCTTCGCCGCCGCGGTGGCTTTCATGGCCGCGCAACCGGGTGGTCCAGAACGAACTCTCGCGCTCCACCGCCGCCGCCCGGACGGCTACTGCACCGGATGCGTGCACACCCTCGCGCACTGGCCGTGCACCGTCGCCCGCATCGCCCTTTGCGCGGTCGCCGGGCACAACTGATCGTCGGACCCACCCCGTACGGTCCTCGCGTGGCTCCCCGAGGCAGCAGGTCCCGTCCCACGAAACGCCGCCCGGAACCTCCCGACCTCCCCGACGAGTTCGCCGCGGCACCCGGCGAGGTCGAGGGCGGTGACCTGTGGGACTGTGTCGAGGCGGGCGCCGAGGTGCAGGTGCCCGAGCGCGTCGCCGACCTGCGGATCCAGGAGAGTCGGTGGGTGGGGGGCGACCTCACCGGCGTGCGCTTCACCGGCCTGGAGTGCCGCGACGTGGAGTTCGTCCACTGCGACCTGTCCGGGGCGAGGTTGGAGGAGGCCGTCCTCACGCGGGTCGTCTTCACCGACTGCCGGCTCACCGGCACCGCCTTCGACGGGGCGCAGCTCACGGACGTCCACATCAGCGACAGCACCGCCGACCTCGCCGGTCTCCGGATGACGAAGGCGCGGTTCCTCCTCGTCGAGAACACCTCGCTGCGCGGCGCCGACTTCTACGAGTTCGACGGCGAGCACTGCGCGCTGCTCGGGTGCGACCTTGGCGAGGCGAGCTTCGACACGGCTCGGCTGCGGGAGACGGACCTGCACGGGTCCACCGTCGACGACGTCCGCGGCGTGCTGTCCCTGCGCGGCACGCGGATCAGCCCCGACCAGATCGTCCCGCTGGCCGGCGGCCTGCTCGACGCGCTGGGCATCCAGGTGACGGAGCGCCCAGCAGGCTGAGGTCGGAGGGCCGACCGAGCGGCTTCACAGACCCAGCCCGGACTTCACAAAGGGCGGGCCCTGTGTGAAGCCCGGACCGGGTTTGTGAAGTCGCTGCCCGGCGGCCCGGAATCAGCCGCGGCCCAGGAACGGCATGGTCGTGGCCGTGATCGTCAGGAACGGGATGTTCGCGTCCAGGGGCAGCCGGGCCATGAGGAGCACGGCCTCGGCCACGTGGACCGGGTCGAACGTCGGCTCGGGGCGGACGCTGCCGTCGGCCTGCCGCGCACCCACGGAGATGCCGGCGGTCATGTCGGTGGCGGCGTTGCCGATGTCGATCTGCCCGCACGCGATGTCGTAGGCGCGCCCGTCGAGCGCGATGGACTTGGTCAGGCCGGTGAGGGCGTGTTTGGTGGCCGTGTACGCGGCGCTGCCAGGGCGCGGCACGTGCGCGGAGATGGAACCGTTGTTGATGATCCGCCCACCCTGCGGGCGCTGGGCGCGCATCGCGGCGAAGGCCTCGCGGGCGCAGAGGAAGGCGCCGGTCAGGTTGGTGGCCACGGTTGACGACCAGTCCTCGACCGCGATCTCGTCGACGCTGCCGGACGGGCCGAACGTGCCTGCGTTGTTCATCAGCAGGTCGACCCGGCCCCAGCGCTGCCGCACCTCGGCGAAGAGGTGCGCCACCGAGGCGGGGTCGCCGACGTCGGTGGGCACGACGAGCGCCGACTCGCGGCCGCCCGCGGTCTCCTCCAGCGCCTCCGCCCGGCGCCCGGCGAGCGCCACGCGGTAGCCCGCGTCGAGCAGGGTGGTCGCCACCACCCTCCCGAGTCCCGAGCCAGCACCCGTCACCACTGCCACGTCGCCGTCCGTCACGAGGGACATGATCCCAGGCGCGCCACCACGCATCCGGCCCGTCCGCTCGCCAGCTCGGCGACGTGCCGCTCGACGGCCGTGAACCCGCCGTCCTCGAGGAGGCGGGCGAGCCGGTCGACGGTCGGCTCGGTGGTCGCGGGGTCGAGCGGCTGGAACGGCAGCGCGAACCGGCCACCCGGCGCGAGGTGCGCACGCACGATCGCGAGCTCCCGGCGCGGGTCGCCGCGCAGGAGCACCGGGACGTGGATCGCGAAGGCGAGATCGAACCGGGCGTCGCCGAGATCGGCTTCGTGCAGCGCCGCCACCTGGAACGCCGCCCGCCCCGCGGCCACGTGCGCGGCGTTGCGGCGGCTCGCCGCCTCGATCATCTTGGCGGACCGGTCGATGCCGAGGACCCTCCCGCCGTCGAGCCGCTCGCACACCAGCGACACGGCCACCCCGTGCCCGCACCCGATCTCGAGCACCCGGTCGCCGGGTTGCACGCCCAGCGTCCCGACCGCCCAGACCAACCGCTCCGCCGCAGCCGCCACGCGTGGAAGCATGGCATCGTGCGCCAGCTGACCAGGATCGCCTCTGCCGACGACGTCGCCGTCGACGACCTGCGCATCATCGAGCGCACCAGGAACTGGACGGCGCCCGTGCACACGCCCGCCCACCAGCTCGTCTTCGTGCGGCGCGGCACGTTCGGGCTCCGGCTGCGCAGCTCGGAGGCCACGGTCGACCCGGTGTCCGCGTTCGTGGGACGGCCCGGCGACGAGCAGAGCATCGCCCACCTGCCGGGCCGCGAGGACGCCTGCACCGTGGTCTCGCTCGGTCCGCGGCTCGCGGCGGAGCTCCTGCCACGGCGGTTGCCTGCCACCCTGCGCACCTCGGGCCGGGTGGACATGGCGCACCGTGCGCTGCTCGCGAGGGCTCGCCACGGCGCGGACGGGTTCGAGCTCGCCGAGCGGGTGGTGCGGCTCGCCGAGGGCCTGCTCGACGGCCCCGTCCGGGCGCCGGCGCGCAGCGGCACCCCGTCCCACCGTCGGCTCGCCGGAGTGGCCCGCGAGCTGCTGGTCACCGATCCGGCGTTCGACCGGCTGGACCGCCTCGCCCGCATGCTCGGGGTCTCCCGGTCGCACCTCTCCCGGGTGTTCCGCGCGGAGACCGGCGAGACGCTCACCCGGTTCCGGAACCGGCTGCGGGTGCGGGCCGCGCTCGACCGGCTGGCCGACGGCGACCGGGATCTCGCCGGCCTCGCCGCCGATCTCGGGTTCGCCGACCACGCGCACCTCACCCGGGCGGTGCGGGCCGAGGTGGGCGACCCGCCGAGCCGGGTGCGGCGCCTGCTGGCGGGCGAGCACGAATCGTCAAGCCGCGGGGCCGGGAACGGCAGACGATCAGGCAATGATCATGCGAATCTGGAGCGCCCGCACGTCCGGTGATCCCCGCGCCTACGAGCAGGAGTTCAGCGCACACGTGCTCGACGCGCTGGGCGGGCTCGCCGGTTTCCGCGGCGCCTACCTGCTGCGCCGGTCGCACGGAACCGGCACCGAGCTCGTCACGCTGACGCTGTTCGACTCGCTCGCCGACGTGCGCCGCTTCGCGGGGCCGGACGTCGACGCGGCGAACGTCTCCCCCGCCGCCCGCGCCGTGCTCGACGACGTGGACGAGCGGGTGCGCCACTACACGGTGGTCAGCGCACCTACTCCTCCGTGAGCGACAGCGCCCCGGACGGGCAGTTCGCCACGGCGTCGCGGGCGGCGACGACATCGGCGGGGTGCTCGTCGAGCACGACCACGATGCCGTCGTCGTCCTGGTCGAACACCGCGCCCGCCGTGAGGACGCACAGCCCCGCGCCGATGCAGACGTCGCGGTCCGCGTGCACTTCGACACCGGCCACCAGGTCCCCCTTCACCACGTCACCTGCAGTGATGTCAGACCGTAGATGATGCTGAAGCTGCGGAACGTCGCGGTGCCGGGCACCTCGGCCAGCCCGGGGAACCGCTGCAGCAGGGCCGGGAAGCCGATCTTCATCTCCATCCGGGCGAGCGGCGCTCCGAGGCAGTGGTGGACGCCGTGGCCGAACGCCACGTGGCCGACGCCGCCGCGCGTGACGTCGAGCCGGTCGGGGTCGGTGCGCAGCTCCGGGTCGCGGTTGGCGGTGGGCAGCGCGCACATGACGAGATCGCCCGCCGCGATCGGCTGCCTGGCGATCTCGGTGTCGACGGTGGCCATCTTGGCGGTTCCGGTGTGCACGATCGTGAGCCAGCGCAGCAGCTCCTCAACGGCCGAGTCGACGCGGTCGGGCTCGTCCCGGACGATCGCGAGCTGGGCCGGGTGGCGCAGCAGGGCGAGGGTGCCCAGCCCGAGCATGTTGGCCGTGGTCTCGTGCCCGGCGATCAGCAGCAGCGACGCGATCCCGGCGAGCTCGTCGGCGGTGAGGTCGTGGCCGTGTTCGCGCACCAGCATGCCGAGCATGTCCTCGCCCGGCTCCGCCTGCGCCCGCGCCACGAGCTCGGCCATGTACGCCCGCGACTCCTTCCCCGCCTCGAGCCGATCCTCCATCGGGACGCGCAGGTCGAGCTGCCGGTGGGTGCGTTCCTGGAACGCCGCCCGGTCGGCGTACGGCACCCCGAGGAGCTCGCAGATCACCAGCGACGGCACCGGCAGGGCGAACTCCGCCAACAGGTCGGCAGGCGGCCCGTGGCGCTCCATCGCGTCCAGGTGCTCGTGGACGATCTCCCGGATCCGCGGCTCCAGCCTGCGCATCCGCCGCACCGTGAACTCCGGTGTGAGCATCCGGCGCAGTCGGGTGTGGTCCGGCGGGTCGGCGGCGAGCAGGTTCCCCGCCAGCTGCCGCGCCCGTTCCTCCGGGGTCACGGGTGGGAGCCCCGGCGGGCGGCCCGCCTCCTGCAGGCGGGCGTTGCTGAAGCGCACCGGATCGCTCAGCACCTCACGGACGTCCGCGAACCGGGTGACGAGCCAGGCCTGCATGCCGAATGCGGTGCGGATCCGCTCGATGCCCTTGCCGTCCCGCAGTTCGGCCAGCACGGGCACGGGGTCGAATCCGTTGCGCTGCATGTGGACGGGCAGCGTTGGCGGTGCTGTCACCGGACCTCCCGACGGCGCGCGCCCACGCGGCACGCTCCCGTGAGAGACGACGGACACCCACCTCCGGGTTCCGCGCGGCCTCAGCAACCCCTCAGTCGACCATGGCGGGTCCGCCGCCCGCCGGCGCGCCGCTCGGCCTGCGGAGGAAGAGGGCGAGCACGACGGCGGCGCCCGTCATGATCGTGGTGATGAACATGACGTCGTCGAGCGCCGAGACGTAGACCTGCGTGGACGTCTGCTGGTAGATCGCCATCGTGCCCAGCACCTGACCCGAGGCGCCGGGGCCGAGCGACGGCATCATGTCCGGGCTGACCAGTCCGGCCCGGTCGGCTCCCAGCTGGGCCTGCTGGATGGTCATGAAGGCGGTGAGCGCGGCCAACCCGAGTGCCGCCGAGACCCGTTGGGTGACGTTGTTGAACGCGCTCGCCGAGCCGACGAGCGCGGGCGGCACGGCCGAGATCCCGTTCGTCATGATCGGCATCATGCACATCCCCGTGCCGAGGGCACGGAGGCAGAGCAGCGCGATGATCTCACCCTCGGACGTGACGGCCGTCAGGTCCTGCATCAGGTAGCCGGCCAAGGTCATGATCAACAGCCCGACGACCGCGGGAACCCGCGCCCCGATCCGGTCGTAGACCTGCCCGGCGATCGGCATGAGCACCGCCATGACGAGCGCCTGCGGCATGAGCAGGAGCCCCGCCTCGAACGCCCCGAGCCCGCGCGCCGACTGCAGGTAGACCGGGATGTAGAAGAGCACCGAGAACAGGCCGACCGAGAGCACCGAGATCAGCAGCAGCGAGTTGGTGTACGCCCACACCCCGAACACCCGCACGTCGAGCAGCGGGTTCTCGACCGTGTTCTCGATGACCACGAACAGCGCGAGGCACAGGAGCCCGAGCAGGATCAGGATCACCGTGGGGTAGGCCGTCCACCCCCACGACTGCCCCTCGGAGAGCGCGAGCAGCAGCGACGACAGCCCGGTGGCGATCGTGAGGAAACCGAGCAGGTCGAAGCGCCCGGCCGGTCGCCCGGCGAAGGGCGGGAGCAGGAGGAAGGCCGCGATCGCACCGAGGATGCCGATCGGGACGTTGATGAAGAAGATCAGCCGCCAGTCGACGTACTCGACCAGGTAGCCACCGAGCGTGGGGCCGACGGCGGGCGCGACGACGACGCCGAGCCCGTAGATGCCCATCGCGCTGCCGATCTTCTCCTTGGGCACGATCTGGTAGAGCATCGAGAGGCTCACGACCGGCAGCACGCCGCCCGGGATGGCCTGGATCACCCGGAACGCGATCATGCTGTCCAGGTCCCACGCGACGCCGCAGAGCGCCGATCCCGCGGCGAAGGCCAGCAGCGACACGATGTAGAGCCGGGTCTGCCCGACCCGGTTGGCGAGCCACGAGCTGATCGGCACGATCACGCCGAGCACCAGCGTGTAGGACGTGGCGATCCACTCGATGTCGTCGGCGGTGACCCCGAAGACGTTCTGCATCTTCGGGATCGCCACGTTGACGATGCTCGTGTCGAGCACCGACATGAACATCCCGGAGACGAGCACGACGAGGGGGAGCAGCCACCCCCCGCCTGCCGCGGGCGCCTCCGCGCGGGGGGCTGCCGCCTGCGTCACCGCCTAGTTCTTTCTAATGTTCACGGTGACGTTCATGCCGGGCACGATCCCGAGACCGTCCGGGTTCGCGATGTCGATCTTCACCGGGATCACCTGGGTGACCTTCTGGAAGTTGCCCGACGTGTTCGACTCCGGGAACACGGAGAAGACGCCGGCCGCGCCGCCCTGCACCTCGCGGACCGTGCCCCGGAACGTGTGGCCCGGGAACGCGTCGACGTCGATGTCCACGAGCTGGCCGGGACGGACGTCGTCGATGTCGGTCTCGTCGACGCGCGCCGTGACGAAGATCTTGGAGAAGTCGTAGGCGACGGCCAGCTCGGTGCCCGCCGTGACGTACGTGCCCTCGACCGCGTTGTTGATCGCGACGGTGCCGTTGGCCGGGGCCCGCACCGGCATCTCCGGCTGGACGAACGCACCCTGGATCCGGATCCGGCCCACGACGTGGTCCTGCTCGAGCTGCGCACCCTGCGAGGCCCGCCAGTCGATCACCGTGCCGCTGGTGGGTGCGTTCACGGAGATCTTGTCGCCGTCGATCTGCGCGTTGTCGGTGCTGACGTAGTTCTGGGCGTCGATGAAGTACCAGGTGGTGATCCCCCCGCCGGCCAGCACCGCGATCGCGAGGATCACGATCAGGGCGATCCTCGTGCCCTTCGACATCTTCCGCTTCGGCTTCGGCTCGGCGGCGTCGCTCGCCGCCGTGTTGGCGGCGGCGTTCGTGGTGTCGCTGGGCTTGCCGTCGGTGCTGCCGTTGCTCACCGCGACCGGCTCTGTGATCGGACCATCAGACATCGACCGACTCCCCTCCGACCTCGAGTATCCGCTCGTTCATCGCGCGGCCGGCAACACGACCTGCTGCCCCTCCCGCAGGCCGGAGAGCACCTGCGTGCGGTCCGCGCCCACCTTGCCCGCCTCGAACGGCACCGCCTTCTGGGTGCCGTCGGAGTCCACGACGGTCACGGTGGGACGGCCGTTCTCCTGGCGCACCGCCCCGTTCGGCACGGTGAGCACGTTGTCGAGCTCCTCCGTGACCACGGTGGCGCGCACCGTCTGCCCGTCCTTGATCCGCGGGTCGGACTTCTGCACGACCATCGTCGCGTAGTAGGTGACCACCCCGGAGATGGCGGTTCCGGTCGGGGCGACCGACAGCACCGTGCCGTCGAGCGTCACGTCCGGGACCGCGTCGACCGAGATCCGCACCTTCTGGTTCGGCTGGATCGTGGCCGCGTCCGCCTCGTTGAACGGGACGACCACCTGGAACGCGTCGATGTTGTCGAGCACCAGGAACTGCGTGCCGCCGGGCCGGGCGGGGTTGGCGCCGATCCCGGCCGCCGCCTGTGCCCCCGACGCGGAGTCGACGCCGGGGATGCTCGCGCCGCTCCCGGGGGCGAGGGAGCTGGTGCCGCTGCTCGGCGCCAGGTACTCCCCCACCACGCCGTTGATCGCCGAGACGGTGGCGGCCACCGGGGCGCGCAGGGTCGCGTTGTCGACGTCGCGCTGCGCGGCGGCCACGGCCGCCTGCTGGCTCACCACGGAGCCGCGCTGCTCCTCGATGTCGAAGGGGCGGTCCGACCGCGCCGAGTTCGCGTTGTTGCGGGCGTTCACCACGCCCTGCTCCGCGTTTGCGATCGAGAGCTCGCCGCTGGCCTTCGTGTTGTCGCGCGACTTCTTCGCGGAGTCGACGGCGTTCTCGCTGACCACGACCTGCTGCCTGGCCGACGTCACGGCCTGCTTGCTCGCCGGGATGTTGCTGCAGGCGGGGTTGCTCACCGTCACGAGCGACTGCGACGAGCTGCTCGACCCGGACGTGGTGCTGTCCTCGTCGTCGGAGTCCTCGCTGCCCTCGGCCTTGCGACTGCTCGACGAGTCGTCTCCACACGCCCGCTCGTCGGCCTCGAGCTTGTCCTTGGCCTTCTCGAGCGCCTTCTTGTCGATGGCGAGCTTCCGCTCGGCGTTGTCGATCTCCTGCTCGGCGGCGTCGAGCGACTCGTCGGCCTGCTTGCGCGTCTTGTCCAGGATCTCCTGCGCCTGGGCGAGGGTGTCCCTCGCGCCCGCGGCGACCGGGGAGTTGATCAGCCGGTCGAGCGCGGCCTGCTGCGACCTCAGCTGACCCTGCTGCTGTTCGAGGGCCTGGCGCAGCGCGAAGTCGTCGATCGTGGCGAGCACCTGGCCCGGCTCGACGCGGTCGCCGACCTTCACGAAGACGTTGGTGAGCTGACCGCCGTTCGGGAAGCCCATGTTCTGCTGGCTCGCAGCGCTCATCGACCCGGTGGCCGACACGCCGCTGGTCACAGCGGCTCGCTGGACCGTCGCGGTGTTCGGCCTCGAGGGTTCCTCACTCGTGCACGAGGCCAACAGCAGGACAACCAGCGCACCGCATCCGGCCACACCGATCCGCCGCAGCCGTCCAGTCGGCACCAGCCGCCCGTTCATCCGCTGCACGCTCCCCTCCCGAAGATGCGGCACAATCACCACGCTCTGGAAACGAGAGAGCAGTCTCGCAGATACCGTTTCCCTCGATCGAGTGACCCCGATCATGCGAGAGTGACGGCCCTGATAATTTGCTGAGACCGGAAGGGCGGACGTGGTAGACGACCAGCAGCCGCGACTGCGGGCCGACGCGCGCCGCAACCGCGACCGTATCGTCGCTGCCGCCAAGACGTGGTTCGCCACGCACGGCCCCGACGCGCCCACCGAGGAAATCGCCCGATCGGCTGGCGTCGCCACGGGCACCCTGTACCGGCACTTCGCCGACCGGGAGGCCCTGATCAGGGCGGTGGCGGTGAACAACTTCGAGAACGCGTTCGCGGAGGCGGACGCAGCCGTCGCCGAGGAAGCCTCGGCATGGGACGCACTCGTGCGCATCCTGCGCCAGTCGCAGGAGCTACGGCTGTCGTTCCGGCTACTGACGGCCTACCCGCACGTGCACGCGGTCCTCAAGAAGGAGCGGGACGTCGACCGGTCCCGCCGGCACATGGTCGGCCTGCTCGACCTGGTCGTGCGCAGGGCGCAGGCCGAGGGCACGCTGCGCACGGACGTCGGCACCGGCGACGTCGCCGTGATGTTCGCGCTGCTCGCCCAGCCCCTGTCCATCGATTGGACCGCGCCGGCGCAGCTCGCGTCCGAGCGCTGCATGGCGCTGCTCCTGGAGAGCCTCAGGGCGGACGGGCCGCACGTCACGCTCCCCGGGCAGGCGATCTGGTCCGAACACCTCACCCACGGCTGAGCCGATCAGGCGGCCGGGAGGCGGGACCGTTCTCCGGGGCCGATCTCCGGGTGGTCGACGGCGGGATCCCAGCCGAGGTCCGCCGTCGCTCGCGCCGTGGAGTAGAACCCCGCGTTCCCCTCCATCGGCGTGCGCAGCGGCACGCCCGGGTACCAACGCGCGGCGAGCTCGGCGCTGGGGGTGCCGGTGATCGTGCGGTCGGCGACGACGTGGTAGACGGCGTGGCCCGGCGTCGGGCGGAGCAGGGCGAGCAGGCAGGCGGCCGCCGCCGCGTCGAAGCTCACCCAGCCCCACAGGTCCTTGCGGGCCCGCCCGTCGTCCGGCCCACGCGAGGTCGCCGCTTCCGCGTCGTCGCGCAGGCCGTGCAGTCGCAGTGCGGAGAACGCCACACCCGGCCGACGCCGCGCGAACGCCGCCGACTGCTGCTCCACGACCCACTTGGAGAGGCTGTACGCGTCCTCGGCGTAGGTGGGGTGGTCCTCGTCCACCGGGAAGTAGTCGTAGCGCGGATCGGCGCTGTAGACGCCGCCGATCGCGTTGATGCTCGACGCAAGGCAGACACCCTCGAGCCCGTGCTCCTCGGCCGCCACCAGGACGTGGTAGGTGCCGTTCACGTTGACCCGGTGGACCTCCGGCTCCGGGTACCGGGGATGCACGAGCCCGCCCAGGTGGATCACGCCCTGGGCGCCGGCGAGCGCGGCCCTGGCCTCGTCCAGGTCGGTGAGGTCGGCGGCCCGCCACTCCACCCGTCCAGCCGGCTCACCCGTCGCGCCGGGCAGGTCGGTCGCGACGACCTCGTGCCCGGCGCGCAGGGCCCGGGCGACGACGTGCCGGCCGAGCCGGCCCGCCGCGCCCGTCACTGCTATCCGCATCAGTTCCCTAGCTCCACAGGCGGTCGTGGGAGAACTCGCCGTCCCAGTGGGTGGTCTCGGCGAAGAACACCGGGTCGCGCGGGTCGAGCTGCTGCCGGAACAGCTCCTCGTTGATCTCGCCGAACCCGAGGCCGGGGGTGTCGGGCACCGTGATGTACCCGTCCTGGATCAGCGGCCGGGGCAGGCCGGTGACCAGGTCGCTCCAGAACGGCACGTCGGCGGCGTGGTGCTCGAGGGCCAGGAAGTTCTCGGTGGCCGCGGCGAGGTGCACGCACGCCATCGTCGCGATCGGCGATGCCGCGAGGTGCAGGGCCATGGCGATGCCCTTCTCCTGCGCGTAGTCGCCGAGGCGCTTGGTCTCGGCGATCCCACCGGAGGTGGCCGGGTCCGGGTGCACGACGCGGATGGCGCCCGCATCGAGCAGCGGCTTGAAGTTCTCGGTGAGGTAGATGTCCTCGCCCGTGCAGGTGGGCACCGCCACGGCCTCGGTGAGCTGGCGCCACTGGTCGGTGTACTGCCAGGGGATCAGGTCCTCGATCCAGGCCAGCGTGAACGGTTCGAGCGCCCGCCCGATCCGGATGCACGAGTCGATGGCGATGTGGCCGAAGTGGTCGGCCGCGAGCGCCACGTCGTAGCCGACGATCGACCGCACGGTGTCGACGTAGCTCGCCAGGTGCTCGACGCCCTTCGGCGTGACCTGGATGCCGGTGAACGGGTGCATCGTGGAGACGTCGTCCCGGGATCCGGCCGGGGCGATCAGCGCGCCGGGCACGTCCCACAGCAGGGAGATGCCCACGTCCATCTTGAGCATGGTGAAGCCGCGGCGCTTGCGCTCCAGCAGCCGCTCGCCCATCTCGTGCGGGTCGAGCAGCGACGGCGTGTCGGCGTAGCACCGCACGGTGTCGCGGAACTTGCCGCCCACCAGCGCGTACGCCGGCACCCCGTACGCCTTGCCCGCCAGGTCCATCAGCGCCATCTCGATGCCGGACACGCCGCCGCCCTGGCGGCCGTGGTGCCCGAACTGCTTGATCTTGCGGAAGACCTTGTCGAGGTTGCAGGGGTTCTCCCCGACGATCCGGCTCTTCAACACGAGCGCGTAGCTGGCGCTGGCCTGGTCGCGCACCTCGCCGTAGCCGACGAGCCCCTGGTTCGTGTCGATCCGGATGATCGAGGAGCGGAACGGCACGCCGTGCAGGTTCGCCACCCGCACGTCGGTGATCCGCAGGTCGCTCGGCCGCGACGCGGTGCTGACGTACTCCTCGCTGACGGTGCTGGTGCTGGTACTGGTGCTCACGCATTCTCCTTGCGCCACTGCTGGAAGTCGGCCTCGATGTCGTCCGCCCAGGTCGGGACGTCGATCTGGGCGCTGGTGTAGCGCCGCTCGGACAGGCGCTGCTTGCCGAACACGTCGCGGATGCGGGTGTCCTCACTGGTGGCCGCCACCTCGGCGGCGAGGTGGGCGGGGATCACGGCGACGCCGGTCGGGGTGCCGAGGATGACGTCGCCGGGCAGCACGGTGGCACCGCCGATGCGGATCGGGATGTTGATCCCGGCCAGCGTGACACCGCGGATCGGTGTGGGGTCGACGTCGCGGTGGAAGATGTTGACCTCACCCGGGAGCTTCTGCAGACCCTGCAGGTCGCGGATGCCGCCGTCGATCACCGCACCTACGCCGGTGCGCGAGGCCACGGCCGTGCCGAGGTTGTCGCCGACCACGGTGCCCTCGACCACCTTGCCGAAGATGTCGACGACCATGACGTCGCCGCTCTCGAGGGTCTCGATCACCCACGAGTTCTGGCGGTCGCCCTCCAGGTGCCCCTCGCGGGCGCCGGCCGCGACCACGACGGCGTCGTAGTCGGGCCGGTGCGGCAGGAACTGCGCGGTCACCGCCCGCCCGACGATCACGGTGCCGGGGTGCGTCTCACGCCAGCCCCCCGCGAACTGGCGCACGTACCCGGCCTGGAACAGGTGGCCCCACGCCTCCTCGGTGGTGGCGAGCTTCAGGGTCGCCAGCACGTCGTCGGGTACGCGAGGCCGGCCCGAGCCGAAGCGCTCACCGGTCCATGCCGCGGTGAGCTCCTCGAGATCGTCCTTGCCGGGATGGATGCGCACTTCCGCTTCGCCTTCTTCCTGCTATACGAGTTCGGTCATTCCCTGGACGGTGGTCATGAGGAGCGGCGCGTAGCCGAGCAGCTCGGCGCGGTCGACCGCGAACGTCACGGTCGAGATGCTGACCCCGCCGCGGGGCCGTCCGGCGCGGTCGAGGATGGCCGCGCCGAGGCAGCGCACGGTGGCCTCGTTCTCCTCGTTGTCGACGGCGTAACCGCGCTCGCGGATCGCGGCGAGCTCGGCGTGCAGGGCCGGCAGGTCGGTGATCGTGGCCGGCGTCCTGGCCGGCATTCCGGCGGAGGCCATGACGGCGTGCACCTCGGCGGCGGGCAGGTGGGCGAGGATCGCCTTGCCGATCGCCGTGCAGTGCAGCATGAGCTGGTTGCCCACCCGCGACCGCATCTCGTACGGCTTGTCGCTGTCGACCTTGTGCAGGTAGACGGCGTGGTCACCGACCCGGACCGCGAGGTGCACCGTGTTGCCGCCCGCACCCTCCTGCAGCCGGCGCAGGGCGGGCCCCGCGCCGGCCGACATCACCGACACGATCCGCGCGCCGAGCCCGGACAGCCGGCCCCCCACGCCGTAGCGCCCGTCGCCGCAGTTCTCCGCGAACCCCTCGGCGGTGAGCGTGGCCAGCACGCGGTACGCCGTGGAGCGCGGTACCGCCGCGCGCTCGGCCACGTCCATCAGCCGGTGCGGGCCGTCGGGCACGGCGAGCGCCTCCAGGATCCGCATGGCCTTCTCCACGGACGTCCCGGCCGCGCTGGCCCGCCCCCTGCGAACCGGCTGTACCGATGACGCTGAAGTCATCCCTTCACGGCACCCGCTGTCAGACCCTCGGTCAGGAACCGCTGCCCGAAGGCGTACATGAGCACCACGGGGATGCTGATCAGCAGCGAGGCCGCCGCCAGCTGGCCCTGTGGCACGACGTCGCCGAAGATCATCGACTGCATGCCGACCGGCAAGGTCTTGTAGTCGTCGCGGGTGATGAAGACGAACGCGAAGAGGAACTCGTTCCACGCGTTGGTGAGCGTGAACAGGGCGACCGCCAGCAACCCCGGCTTCGCCAGCGGCAGCACGATCCGGACGAACGCACCGAACCGCGTGCAGCCGTCGACGAGCGCCGACTCCTCCAGGTCGGCCGGGATCGACTTGAAGTAGCCGACGAGCAGCCACGTGGCGAACGGCAGCGTGAACGTCGGGTACGTGATCACCAGCGACCAGAGCGAGTCGTTCAGCCGGACGCCGCTCATCATCTGGTACAGCGGGATGAACAGCAGCGCACCCGGCATCACGTAGGTGAGCAGGATCGTCACCGTGAAGCTCTCCGAGCCGCGGAACTTCAGGCGCGCCAGCGCGTAGCCGGCGAGCGCGGCGCACACCAGCGCGATCAGGGTGGACGCCACGGCCACCAGCACCGTGTTGACGTACCAGGTGCCGAACGCCCGGCCGGAGAAGAGGTTCGTGAACTGCTCGGTGCTCCACGGGGTGGGCCACAGGTCGTCGGTGCGCATGACGATCTGGGCGTCGGACTTGAACGCCGTGACCGTCATCCAGTAGAGCGGGGCGAGCACGAACCCGAGCAACCCGACGAGCGCGACCCCCGAGCCGACCCCGTTGACCAGGCGCGCCGCCACGCTGTTGCCCCGCGCGGCCAGCGTGGAGACGACCCGCCCGATCACCGCTGCGAGCAGCACGAACACGCCCAGTACGAGCGCGGCCTTCCACACGATGTGCGGTGAGGCCCAGATCAGCAGCAGCGTCGAGACGGCGACGACGACCCACGGCATCGCCTTGCGCTGCGCCGGGGTGAGCCGGCTGCGCCCGAGGTCGGCCGTGCCGGGCCCGTCGCTGCGGCGCATCATCCGAACCAGGATGACCACGAGGATGCCGATGATCGGCAGCATCACCAGTGTGACCGCGGCACCGGCGCCCTCCTGCAGCTGCTGGATGGCCTTGGAGTAGGCCACCATCACGTACGGCGCGGTGGCGTCACCGGGCCCGCCCTGGGTCATCAGCCAGATCAGGTCGAAGTTGTTGAACGTCCAGATGGACGACAGCAACACCGTCACGATCATGACGTGGCGCAGTCCGGGCAGGGTGACGTGCCGGAAGCGCTGCCACGGGGTGGCGCCGTCCACCATGGCCGCCTCGTACAGCGTGCTGTCGATCGCCTTGAGCCCGGCGAGGAAGGTCACCGTGAAGAACGGGATGCCCTTCCAGACGTTGACCAGGATGACCGCCGGCATCGCGAGCGCGGGGTCGGACAGCCACTCGGCAGGCCAACTGTCGACGAGCCCGATCGCGGCGAGCATCGGCCCGATCCCGGAGTCGGTGAGCACCACGTTGACGCTGCCGAAGATCGGGTCGAACAGCGAGCGCCACGTGAACGCGGTGACGACCGTCGGCACCACCCACGGCAGCAGGATGATGCCGGCGATGACCGCCCGGCCCTTGCGCATGTGGTGCAGCATCAGCGCCGCGATGAGGCCGAGCGTGACCTTGAAGATCTCGGCGTACGCGGTGAAGACGAACGAGTTGAGCACACCGGTGTGGAACACGGGATCGTCGACGAGCGCGGTGTAGTTGTCCAGCCCGACGAACACCGTGTCCGCGCCGTGCCGCTCGGTGGTGCTGGTGACGATCGAGCTGACGATCGGGAACAGGATCAGCGCCGCGATGAGCAGCCCGGCGGGCGCGAGGAAGGCCGTGGCGAGCCGCCAGTCGCGCCCGAGCATCCGCTGGAGGCCGCTGAGCGAGGACGCCGGCGCGGCCGCCGAGGGGGTCGGGGACGGCCGCGGGCGCAGCACGGTCACTGCTTGTAGCCCTGCTGCTCGAAGATCTGGACCATGCGGTCGTGGGTGGTGGCCACGGCCTCGGCCGGGGCGGTGCCCTGGACCACCGCCTGCATCATGTCCGTGAGCAGGTAGGCGGCCACGGCGGCCTGCTCGCCGGGGCTCGGGGGCTGCGGGAACGCGTAGCCGGTGGCGGTGGTCAACGGGATCGGCGTCTTGGTCTGTTCGCGGATCGCCGCGTAGGCCGGGTCACCGTCGGTGTAGTACGGGTCGGAGTCCCACACCTTCTCCCACGAGGGGTTCACCAGGCACGGCGCACCCTTCGCGACGCCGAGCAGGGCCGAGCCGCTGACCATGAACTTCGCGACCTGCTTGGCCAGGTCGGGGTTCTTCGCCCCCTTGAACACGACGAACGAGTTCGACGAGCCGAAGGCGATCGGGGTGTCGGTGGCCGGACCGATGGCCCCGTTGAACGGGTGGGTGTTCGCGTAGACCGGGTTGCCCTTGGTCTTCGAGTCGGCGTAGATGCTGTACTGGTTGTTGGTGACGCCGATGATGCCCGCGAGCCAGTTCTCGTTGTTGCCGGTGTCGGTCCAGCTCGCGATCCCGGGCGGCAGCATTGGCTCGTACTTCGGGTTCGTGTAGATGTCGCCGATGAACGTGACGGCCTCGACGGTCTCGGGCGAGTTGAAGACCACCTTCTGCCCGGTGTTGTCAGCGATCGCCCCGCCGTAGCAGTTGATGACGGACTCGATGAACCCGTTGGCGTCGCCGGAGCGGTTGATCGTGATGCCCCACCCGAAACGCCGCTTCGCCGGGTCCGAGACCGCCAGCGCGTTGTCGCGCAGCTCCTCCCACGTGTAGGTGGACTTGATCGGGAGCCCCTTCTCCGCGTACCAGTCCTTCCGCAGGAACATCCCGGCAGCGATGAAGTGGTAGGGGATCGCGAACCAGCGCCCGTTGAACACGCAGAAGTTGCTGGCTTCCGTCGCCGGCTCGCCGTAGAGGGCCTTCATCTCCTCGACCACGTCGGTGACGTCCTCGAGGTCACCGAGGTTCTGCAGCTGGCCGACGAACCGCTCGTCGTTCATGAAGGCCAGGTCCCGGGTGGTGCCGGCCCTCACCTCGGCGTCCATCTTCGCGACCATGTCGCCGGCGTCGCCCGACACCAGGTCGTTCTGGACGGTGGTGCCGGTGGCCTGCGCGAAGGCCTGGAGTGACCGGTCGAGGGCCTGGTTGGCGGCCTCGGAGTACAGCTTCTGCGAGAGCATGCCCACCGAGCCGCCGCGGTAGGGCGCCGCGGCGTCCAGGATCGCCTGCGGGACCTGCACCTCCACCGGCGGGGCGGCCGGTGGGCCACCGCCACAGGCGGTGAGCCCCACAGCGCCGAGCGCGCTCATCCCCAGGAACTTCCGCCTCGACCACTCGGGTCCGGTCCGCAGTGCCATGACCACTCCTCCCACGTCCCCGCACTGGGACGCGTACCGACGGGGCAACGGTGCAACCGACGGGAGCATCCGTTTCTCTTAGCGAAACGGAATGCCACGTAGTGCGACGGCGGTCACACTAGGGGGACGCCCGGTCGGGTGTCAACGCTCACAGACCGGATATTTCGCGCTCACCGGGAAGGCCGTCGAACAGGCCCTCGGCGCCGAGGGGGCGCCACAGCGGCACCCCGCCCTCGCGGGGGGTGTCGAGCGGGACGACGGCGGCCTGCTCGGCCGAGTCGAGCGCCGCGAGGACGATCCGCATGTTGGCCACGCTCTGCGCGATCGTGCCCACGACGGGGCGGCCGTGCTGCACGGCGTCGGCGAAGTCGCAGAGCTCGCCGTAGTAGCCGTTGTCGATCCCGCGGAAGACGGCCGTGGTCGTCGTGCCGTCCGCGCGCGTGAGCGTCACCCGCCGCTCGGCCTCCGGCCCGGACAGCACGAGCACGCCCTCCGTGCCGTAGAGGCGCATGTCGTTCGGCTCCGGCGGCACGGGCACCTCGGAGTAGCAGGCCGTGTAGTTGCCGATCGCGCCGGAGGCGAACGTCAGGTTCAGGGCGAGGTCCGACGGCGAGTCGATCGTGCTGTTGGCCCACTGCACGGCCCCGTGCACCCGTACCGCCTCGCCGCAGAGCATGCGGATCTGCGCGATGTCGTGCACGCCTGCGTCGAGGTGGACCCCGCCGCGGTACTCGGGCCGGCGTCGCCACGGCGTGCCGTTGAACCGGCCCTCGCGCGGCACCATCTGCCCGGCGCGCCGGTACGCCATCAGGTGCAGCTTGCCGATCGCACCGTCGTCGAGCAGGGCGCGGGCGTGGCGGATGTCGTCGCGGTAGAAGTAGTTCTCGCCGACGAGCACGATCCGGTCGGGGAACTCGCCCTCGAAGTCGAGGAACGCCCTGGCCTGCTCCTCGTCGGTGCCGGTCGGCTTCTCGCAGAGCAGGTGCTTGCCGGCGAGCAGCGCGTCACGGGCGATCCCGTACAGCACCGGGATCGGCACCGAGACCAGTACCGCGTCGACGTCGTCGCGGGCCAGCAGGTCGCGGTGGTCGGTGTGGTGACGCGACCCGTCGAGCCCGCTGTACGCGGCGAACCGCGCCGCCTGCTCGGGTGACGGGTCGGCGAACGCCGTGACGACGAAGCGGTCGGGCATCCGGCGCAGCGCGGGCCAGTGCAGCTGCTCGACGGCCAGCCCGGTGCCGATCACGCCCAGCCGGATCGGAGCCTCGTTCACTGCCAATGCTGTCCCGTCCTCGTCGTCGGTTCCGGAATTCGTCGGGCGGCGTGCCGCTCGGCCGCTACTGGCTGCTGACGTCCCTCGCGGGCCCGTCCCACTCGCCGGCCGCACGCTTGGTCTGCTGCTCCTTCGCCGCGAGGATCGCGGAGTTCTTCAGCAGGTGGGCACGCATGACCTCGCGCGCCGCGTCCGGGTCGCGCGCCTCGAGCGCCGCGTAGACCTGCGCGTGCGCCTCGGTGGCGAGGTGCAGGCTGTCCGGGCTGCCCTGGTTGGTGACCCGGCGGCTGGCGGTGCCCAGCCAGCGGGCCGAGTACATGATCCGGTCGAGGATCCGGTTGTTCGCGGCCCGGCAGATCTCCATGTGGAACTCGTGGTCGACCTCGAGGTAGGCCTCGGGATCGTCCTCCAGCCCCGCCATCCGGTCGAGCTCGGCGCGGAGGCGGGCCAATGTCTCGTCGGTGATGCTGGCGGCCGCCATCGCCGCCAGCTCCGGCTCCAGCAGCACCCGCACCTGGAGCAGCTCCTGCAGCAGCTCGTCGACGAGCTCCTCGGGCAGCCACTCGACCAGCAGGGGGCTCAGGTAGTCCCACTCGGCGCGCGGCCGGACCGTGACCCGCCGCCCCTGCGCGATGTCCACGATGTCGAGCGACGCGAGGATCTTGAGCGTCTCGCGCGCCACGACCCGGGAGACCCCGAACTCGCGGGAGATGTCCAGCTCGGACGGTGCCCTGCCCTCGCTGATCTCACCGCTGACGATGCGTCGGGTCAGGTGGGCCGCCACCTGCACCGGGAGAGTCCGGACCTTGACAGCGTCCGCGGACTCTTGTCTCCTGTGCATGTCATCAGCTTATAGGACAAGTTGTCATCCTCAACCCCCCACCAGCGAAAACTCCTGGTCCGCGGGAAGAGGAGTTCCGCCCTGGCGGTCCATCACCGCCATCCCTGCCAGCGCCGGCGACCCGAGGGGGCGAGCACCGTGGACACGAGGCTCGAGTTCCTCGCCCGCGTCCGGACCGACGACGGGTTCGAGGTCGCCGACCCGCGCGAGCAGGCCCACGTGGGCCGCCCGGAGCTATCGACAAGGGCAGGTGAAAGACCTCGACGAGGAGGTTTCCATGGGAGGTGCGCACGATGTCTAGTGCCCTTAGCAGGCGCCGGTTCCTCGGTGGCTCGCTCGCGCTCGCCGCAGGCGCGGCGGCCACGCCGCTGCTCGCCGCGTGCGGCGGTGGCGAGTCCGGCGGGAACGTCACGGAGATCAACGCCCTGCTGATCACGGGCGGGGACCGCTACCCCGCCTACTGGGAGAAGGTCACGTCCGCGTTCAAGCAGCAGACCGGGATCACGGTCAAGTACGACCTGCTCCAGTTCACGCCGCTCACGTCCAAGGAGATCACGCTCGCCGCCGCGCGCAGCACGCAGTACGACGTCTACAGCACCCACACCGCGCAGATCGGCGCGTTCTTCCCCCACTTCGAGCCGCTCAACAACTACTTCGACACCGCCGAGCTGGCGGACTTCGTCCCCGTCGCGATCCAGTACCTGACGAACCCCGCCACCGGCGAGCTGGCCGCGATCCCGCGCAACATGGACGCGCGCACCCAATACTACCGCCGCGACCTCTACGAGGCCGCGGGCGTGCAGCCCGCGAAGACGTGGGAAGAGCTGGTGACCATCGGGCAGCAGCTCACGAGCGGCGGCAAGTTCGGCCTGGTCCTACCCGGTCAGGGCGACCCGGCCCAGCGCCAGTTCGCCGACTTCCTCTGGCAGGCGGGCGGCGAGTGGCTCGACCAGAACAACAACGTCACGTTCAACTCCCCCGCGGGCGTCGAGGCGCTCACGTTCTACCGCGACCTCATCCAGAAGTACCGGATCACGCCGTCGGACGTGGTCACCTACCAGTGGAACGAGAACTCGGCGGGCTTCACGAACGGCAGCTCCGCCGCCGTCTTCGACTGGCCGGGGGCGTTCGCGAGCTTCGGTGACCCGTCGCTGTCCACCGTGTCGCAGGGGTTCGCCACGGCACCGATGCCGAGCCACAAGACCGGCACCTCCTGCGCGATCTCGCACGCCCTCGCCATCAACAAGTACTCCCGGAACAAGGACGCCGCCGCGCAGTTCCTGCGGTTCACGGTCACCCCGGAGGCCCTGGTCGACCAGTACAAGGAGTTCAAGAACTACCCGAGCCGGGTGTCGACGGCCGACCAGGTGATCGGCCAGGCGCAGGGCATGGAGCAACAGTGGCTCTCCGACCTGCGCACCACCATCGAGAACGGCAAGGAGTGGCCGAAGGTCCCCGGCTTCGACAAGGTCTCCACGGTCGTGCAGACGGCGGTGCAGAACGCACTCAGCGACCAGATGAGCCCCCAGGCGGCGCTCGACGCGGCCGCCGAGGAGAGCACCCGGATCCTGCAGCAGGCGGGGGCGCTGCGCTGACGATGGCGACCTCCCAGTTGACCCGCCCGCGAGCGCCGGTCACCCGGCACTCGCGGGTGACACCGAAGTGGCTCACCGGCTACACGCTCGCAGCACCGGCGATCCTGCTCATGCTGGTGATCTTCCTGTACCCGCTCGGCCACTCGTTCGTCATGAGCTTCTTCCGGTGGGACCTGAACACCGCGGAGAGCCCGTTCGTCGGCCTCGGCAACTACGGCGACCTGTTCACCGGCACCTCGTTCGGCCAGACGCTGCGCAACCAGGTGGTCTTCACCGTGGCGTCGCTGGTGATCGAGGTCGTCGGCGGCATGGCGATCGCGTTGCTGCTGAACAGCAAGCTGCGCGGGCTGCGACCGGCCCGCACCCTGCTGCTGATCCCGCCGATGGTCGCGCCCGCGGTGGTCGGCCTCAACTTCCGGTGGCTGTTCAACGAGCAGTACGGACTGATCGACGGCGTGCTCGTCCGGCTCGGGCTCCCGGCGATCCCGTGGCTGTCCGACCCCGGGTGGGCGCTGGTCTCGGTGATCATCGCCAGCGCGTGGCAGAACACGCCGCTCCTGGTGCTGCTGTTCCTCGCGGGGCTACAGGCGATCCCGCGGGAGCCGCTCGAGGCGGCGGCGGTGGACGGCGCATCGGCGTGGCGCACGTTCTGGGCGATCGTGCTGCCGCTGATGCGGCCGGTCGTCGTCATCGCGTTGATGATCCGGATCATCGACCTGTTCCGGACCTTCGACGTCGTCTGGCTGATGACGCAGGGCGGGCCCGGCAACGCCTCGAACCTCCTCACCGTGGAGGCCTACAAGCTGGCGTTCCAGAGCGTCGACTTCGGCCACGCCGCGGCCGTGTCGTACGTGGCCCTGGTCATGTCCCTCCTCGTCCTCGCGCTCCTCTACGGGATCCCGCGGCTCACCGCACGGAGGTCGGCATGGCAGGCATGACCCTCGATAGGACCCCGAGGCCGACGCCGGTCCGCCCGCGCCGCACGGGCGCCAGCGCGGGTCTCGTGGCGCGCTACGTCGTGCTCGTGCTGGTGGTCCTGCTGTCCATCTTCCCGCTGGTCTGGCTGCTGCTCACGTCCCTGCGCACCTCGGACGAGCTGTTCGCGGTGCCGGTCCAGCTGCTGCCGAGCACGGTGACGCTCGACCAGTACGTCACCGTCTTCACCGAGTACGAGATGGCCGACTACGTCTGGAACTCGATCGTCGTCTCGCTCGCGACGGTGGCGCTGGTGATGGTGCTCGCGCTGCCGTGCGCGTACGTCCTCGCCCGGTTCCGGCTGCCCGGGGTCAAGGTCCTGATCACGGTGCTGCTGATCATGCGGATGATCCCGGTGATCGCACTCGCCATCCCGCTGTTCGCGGTGTTCTCCCAGATCGGCCTGCTGGACTCGGTGCTCGGGCTCGTCCTGACGCACGCGGCCTCGAAGCTGCCGGTTGCGATCTGGCTGCTCATGGCGTTCATCCAGGACCTGCCGAAGGAGATCGAGGAGTCGGCCGAGATCGACGGCGCGGGGGTGGTCCGCAAGCTCGTGTTCGTCGTCGCCCCGCTGATCGGCCCCGGGCTCGCGGCCAGCGCGGTGCTGACCTTCCTGTTCACGTGGAACGACCTGCTCATCGCGCTCACCCTGACCTCGAGCGAGGCCGCCCAGACGCTCCCGGTCGGCCTCACCAACTTCGTCACCCAGTTCGGCATCGACTGGGGGCCGATGTCAGCAGCGGGCGTGCTGATGGTCGTCCCGACCCTGCTCTTCGTCTGGTTCGCCCAGGGCTATCTCGTCAAGGGGCTCGTCGCGGGCGCGGTCCGTGGTTGAGCACCGTTTCGCCGAAAAGGAGATGTGAGAACTCGTGGATCTTTCGCTCGACGGCAAGGTGGCGATCGTGACGGGCGCCGCGTCCGGGTTCGGCCGTGCGGTCGCCTCGACGCTCGCTGCCGAGGGGGTGCGGGTGGCGGGCGCCGACATCAACGAGGCAGGCGTCGTCACGGCGATGAAGGAGCTCGGCGGCGGGTCGGCGGCGTGCCGCGGCTACGCGCTCGACGTCTCGAGCCGGACCAACTGGTCGGAGCTCGTGCGCACCGTCGAGGAGGACCTCGGCCCGGTCGACATCCTCTGCAACATCGCAGGCCCCGCCCCGGGACCGGTCAGCGGTCACCTGGACACCGACGACGACGAATGGCGTCGCCAGATCGACGGCCACCTCTCCGGCGTCTTCCGGGGATGCCAGTCGGTTCTCCCGGGGATGATGGAACGGCGCTACGGGAAGATCGTGAACATGTGCTCCTTCACGGCGCACGGCACGGTCGCGAACATCCCCGGCTACGACGCCGCGTTCGGCGGGATCCTCGCCTACACGAAGGACCTGGCGCGGTTCGCCGCCCCGTACAACATCAACGTCAACTGCGTGTCCCCCGGCAACATCGAGACCCCCATGACGCAGGAGTGGATGGCCCAGCCGGGGGCCCGTGAGCGCCTGCTCGAGACCACCCTCATCGGCCGCATCGGCCAGCCCGACGACGTGGCCAACTGGGTGGTCTTCCTCGCCTCCGACCGCGCGCAGCACGCGGTCGGCATCGAGATCAACGTGTCCGGTGGACAGCTGATCGCCTGACCTCGTCCGACAAGGGAAGTTCACGACACGGCCCACCGGGCCGGGAGGAGAAGCATGAGGATCGTCAACGTCACGACGGCGGTTGTCGCCTACCACGGCCAGGCCACGTTGGTGCGGATCGACACCGACGAGGGCATCACGGGCTACGGCGAGGCGAACCCGGACGCGGGTGCGGGGGGCGTCGTCGGACTGATCAACTCCCTGAAGGACCTCCTGATCGGCGAGGACCCGCGCAACGTCGAGCGGTGCTGGGAGAAGCTGCGTCGCCGCGTCTTCTCCGGCCCGCAGGGCGGCGTCTACGTGATCGCGATGAGCGGCATCGAGCTGGCGCTGTGGGACCTCGCGGGGAAGGCGGCCGGGCAGCCGGTGTACCGGATGCTCGGCGGCAAGTTCCGCGACCGGATCCGGCTCTACGCCGACTGCGGCGACGGGGACGACCCCGCCGGTTCCGTCGCCGGCTGCGTCGACCGGGCACAGCGGATGGTCGCCCAGGGCTTCACCGCCATCAAGTTCGACATCGACGACCTGCACCACCCGGCCAAGTTCGACCCGTTCAACCACACCGTGAACGCCTCCGAGCTGCGCTCGATGGTGGAACGGGTGGCAGCGGTGCGCGAGGCCATCGGGCCGGACATCGACCTCGCCATCGACCTGCACGCCCGCTACGACGTGCCGAGCGCCTGCCGGATCGCCTGGGAGCTCGAACCGTTCAACCTCATGTGGCTCGAGGAGCCCGTCCCGGCCGAGAACGTCGACGCGCTGGTGCGGGTGCGGGCCCAGACCCGCACCCCGATCTGCGCAGGCGAGAACCTCTACCTGCGGTGGGGCTTCCGCGAGCTGCTGGAGAAGGGCGCGGTGGACGTCATCGAGCCGGACGTGCCGAAGTGCGGTGGGCTCGCCGAGGCGAAGAAGATCGCGAACCTCGCCGAGATGCACTACGTGCCGTTCGCCCCGCACCTGGTCTCCACGCCGCTGGGCACGATGGCCACGGCGCACCAGTGCGGCGCGATCCCCAACTTCTACGTGCAGGAGTGGCACGCGCTGGAGGAACGGGAGATCTGGGACAGCTACGTGACCGCGCCCGACGGCAGCGGCTCGATCGTCAAGGACGGCTACATCACCCTGCCCGACACCCCGGGCATCGGTGTCGAGCTCGACATGGACGGCGTCCGCAAGCACGCCGTCCCCGGCTTCGGCATCTTCGAATGAGCGACACCGCAACCGTCGCGAAGCGGCTCAAGGCGCTCTACACCGCCGTGGTCTACGACATCATGGACGAGATGGCGCTGCCCCATCAGTGCCTCGACCTCGGCATCGCGCCACTCGACCGCGACATGCAGGTGGCCGGTCCCGCCTACACCGTGATGGCGGGACCCGACATCCGCGAGCGCGACGAGATGCCGGAGAACACGAAGCTGGCCGACTTCGGCGTGTTCACGCAGATGTACGAGGGCTGCGTGGTCGTCGTCGGGGCGGCGGGCGAGCGCCAGAGCGGGATCTGGGGCGAGCTCATGAGCAACGCCAGCCGCGCCCGGGGAGCCACCGGCGTCGTGATCGACGGCGGGATCCGCGACGGCAGGCTCGTCCGCGAGATCGACGGGCTCGGTGTCTTCGCCCGCTACACCTCGCCGATCGAGTCGCTGCGCCGCTCCCGGATCCACGACATCGAGATCCCCATCTCGATGACCGGCACCACGTCCAGCCAGGTCCGAGTCAACCCGGGCGACTGGATCTTCGGCGACGAGGACGGCGTACTGGTCATCCCGAAGGACGCGCTCGACGAGGTGCTGGCGAAGTCCGAGGAAGCCAAGGACATCGAGGACAAGGTCCGCGAGGAGGTGCAGGCCGGTACCCCGGTGATCGACGTCTACAACAAGTACGGGCGGTTGTAGCGCAACGGGCTGATCAGTTCGGCGCGAGGCAGAGGACGTAGCTGTCCAGGCCTCCGCCGCGCTGGAACCCCGACGTCGCCCCGGGTGCCGACCCGCAGGCGATGTCGATGCCCAGGAAGCCGCCCTCCACCCGCTCGACCACGCGGTACGCGGCGTCGGGCGCCCCGCAGTCCGCCTTCGCGTACCCGGGGTCGCCCGACGTCTCGGCCAGGCAGTCGCCCGCCTGCGCGGTGTCCGGCGATGCGTTCGGGTCGACGCCCACGGGGCCGAGGCAGAACAGCAGGTCGACGCCCATCCCCTCGAGGGCGTTCAGCCCGTACGGGTCGTCGCCGGTGGCGACCATGTCCCAGCTGTAGCTGGAGCTCGTGCCCGGCACCGAGGAGCACTGGTCGGTGCCGGCGATGGTGGTGGCGTTCTCGATGCGGCGCAGCACCACGGCCTCCGCCGTCGGGTCGGCGCATCCCACCCGGTGCACGGAGTTCGCGGCGACGCCGACGACGCAGTCACCGTCCTTCGCCACGTTGATCGCGGTGGCCGGGTCGACGTCACGCGGGCCGATGCAGAGCGTGGAGTCCGACCCGGTGTCGGAGTAGCTCTCCGTCACCCCGGCCACGGCGATGCAGTCGCCCGACGACTCGGCGAAGCGCTCCAGCACCCGCAGCGACGCCGTCGCACAGTCGGCCTTCGCGTACGAGTTGTCGGACTTCTGGACGCAGTCGCCCGTCTCGGGCCCCGTCGAGCAGGCGGTGAGACCGCCACCCGCCAACAGCGCCACCACGAGCAGCAGTAGAACACGCACCACCATCTCGGCTCCCCCCTCGAGCTGCTACCTCATCAGATCCGGCCCCGGCCCGCGTCATCGGGATCGGTCCGGCGAGACCACAGCGCTCCGATCCGTTGGACGAACGGCGCTTTCGTCCGACAGTTCGTCCGGAAGATCCGGTCGCTGAGGCAACAGGCACTCCACGGCTCGCCGATTTGCGCTTCACCAGCAGCACCGCATCGCCAGTAGTAGTGCGACGTTTTGTGATCACGGGTGTTCGGTGCCCTTGCCAGGCTCCGTCAAGTGGTGGTCTCGGGCATGATCCGGAGTATCGGTTGGCTATGGCTGTGCCGGCAGCCATGGACAACCGATACAGGCGATCTTGGCCTTCATGATCCGGTCTATCGGGCGTCCATGGTTGTTGCGGCAGCCATGGGAAACCGCCAGTTCGGATCATGGTCGTCCGGGCGGTGCGCCACGCAGCCCCGATGCGGTGCCCGCCTTCCGTTGATCGGTTCCCGTCAGATCGGCCCTGGTCAGCACGCCGCCGGTGGGCGATTCCCCGCGCGACAGCACCACGACGGCACGGCGCCGAGCGTTCCGATGCTCCTATGGAGCTCAGTGGCTGGTCCAAAGTCTTCTCGGTCTGAGTGGGGGCGGCGTGGACCACGCGAGCGACGTGGCGGCGCCATCCACCAGGGCCACGCCTCACCAGGCCTTCGGCTGCCCCACGCTCGTCCAGGTCAACCTCCACCAGGCCTTCGGTGGCGCCGCGCATCATGCGGGGCCGCCCCTCACGCCTCAAGGGCGCTCCGCGATCGCTGGCGCGACCCTTGACCCGCGAGCCTCTGCAGCCCCTGAGGGCCCGCTTCGCGGGCAGGCCGACAGGCCAGCCCCTTCGGCGCGCGGCGCCACCGAAGGCCGTCTCACCACATGATCGAGGATTCCCTCCCACACAGAAACGGGCAAAACGGCCGAGGAAGTCGGCCACACACCGACTTCGGTCCTCACACACCGACTGCAATCGGTGTGTCACCGCAGAAGTCGGTGTGCGAGCGCGGGAAGATGCCCGAGACCGGTCTCCTGGCGGCGCCGCGCGCCCAAAGGGGCAGGCCCTTGGGCCTGCCCGCGAAGCATGCCCGGAGGGGCCGCAGAGGCTCACAGATCAAGGGGCGCGCAGCGCTCGCGAAGCGACGCCGAAGGCGCCCTTGAGCTGTGAGGAGCGGCCCCGCACAATGCGCGGCGCCGCCAGGAGGCCCCGGGAAGGCAGACCTTGAGCCAGGAAGCCTTGACGCCATGACCGGCGGTGTCGGGGGCACACAGTTGTCCTTCACTGCGAACGCACAAGAGGCCGTGATCAGCGTTCGCGCAGACCGACTCGCCGTGGCCCCGCCCGTCGCCGGGTCTCGGCGTCACCGTGCACACCTTCCTGCCACCACACACACCGTCGGACACGTGCACCGACCCCGCACGATGTGCACGCTCGCCCGGCCGGCGCGCCCGGACCACCGTCGATCACTCGTCTAGGGTCCGATCCGTGGACCTCGGGTCGATCGCGGACTGGGTGAACGCCGCAGGCACGGTCGGCGCATTCGGTGCCGCCCTGTTCGCCGGGATCGTGGCCGTCCGCGGCTACCGGACTCAGCAACGGGCGATCGACCGTCAGCTGGCCGTCCATGCCGAGGACGAACGTCGGCGAGCGCAGAGCGAACGCCAGTGGCAGGCGAGCAAGGTGGCGGTTTGGGTGTATCGCGGCCGGAACAGCTGGACCGTGCACGCGGCGAACAGCAGCGGTTTGCCCGTCTACCGCCTCACAGTGCGCATTTCAGGCGAGGAACCTCCGTTCTCGGTTGCGATAGAGCGAGGCACGCAGAGTCCCGTCCCGGCCGATACCGCTCGCAAGCTCACCAACGCCCTGCGCGTCGTGCTCGATCAGCGGAACGCGCTCCACATGGACCCGAACAAACTGCACGTCGCGATCGCCTTCACCGACGCAGCCGGGGTCCGCTGGCGACGAGACGAGCGGGGGAAGCTCGACGAGGTGCCCGATTCCTTCGACTTCGACGAAGTCGATGAACGGCTGATCGACAGGCTGGTTCCGAGGCACGATGATCGCGATGATCGGGGGATCCTCTGACTCGGGAACCTCAGCCCACGGCCGCAGCGGCCACCGCGGCCGTGCAGATGCGCGCCAGGTCGTCGTCGTCCGTCACGTAGGGCGGCATCGTGTAGACCAGGTCGCGGAACGGGCGCAGCCACACCCCCTCCCGCACGGCGGCGGCGGTGGCCGCCGCCATGTCGACCTCGTGGTCGAGCTGCACCACGCCGATCCCGCCGAGGACGCGGACGTCCCGCACACCCGGGAGGTCGCGGGCCGGCTCCAGCCCGGCGTGCAGGCCCTTCTCGATCCGGGAGATCCCGCCCCGCCAGTCGCCCCCGAGGAGCAGGCCGAGCGAGGCGTTGGCCGCCGCCGCGGCCAGCGGGTTGCCCATGAACGTGGGCCCGTGCGCGAGCACGGAAAGCTCGCCGCGGGAGATCCCCTCGGCCACCTCCGGCGTGCACAGGGTGGCGGCCATCGAGAGGTAGCCGCCGGTGAGCGCCTTGCCGACGCACATGACGTCCGGGCTCACGCCTGCGTGGTCGGCGCCGAACAGCTCCCCGGTGCGCCCGAAGCCGGTGGCGATCTCGTCGAACACCAGCAGCACGTCGTGGGCGTCGGCGAGCTCGCGCAGCGCCTGCAGGTAGCGCGGCGAGTGGAACCGCATCCCACCCGCGTTCTGCACCACGGGCTCGACGATGACGGCCGCCACCTCGTGCCCGTGGCGGGCGAGCAGTTCCGCGAGGTGCTCGACGTAGGCGGGCTCGAACTCGCGCGGCGGCGCGTCGGCGAAGACCTGCTCCGGCAGCACGCCTGCCCAGACGTGGTGCATCCCGCCGTCGGGGTCGCAGACGGACATGGGGTGCCAGGTGTCGCCGTGGTAGCCGCCCCGCCAGGTGAGCAGCCGCCGCCGCTCGGGACGGCCGCGCGAGCGCCAGTACTGCAGGCACATCTTGATCGCGACCTCGACCGAGATCGACCCGGAGTCGGCGAGGAAGACGTGCTGCAGCGGCTCGGGGGTGATGTCCACGAGCGTGGTGGCCAGCCGGATCGCGGGTTCGTGGGTGAGCCCGCCGAACATGACGTGGCTCATCCGCCCGAGCTGGTCGCGCACGGCCTCGTCCAGCACGGGGTGGGCGTAGCCGTGGATCGCCGACCACCACGAGGCCATGCCGTCGACCAGCTCACGCACCCCGTCGACCGGCTCGGCCAGCCGCAGCCGCACCCCTTCCGCGGACTCCACGAGGTACGGCGACCGCACGCCCGGCATGGGCGAGTACGGGTGCCAGACGTGCTTCCGGTCGAGGTCGAGCAGCTGGGCAGGGGTGAGCACGCGGCCTCCTCGGTCGTGGGTCGGACACCGCGACGATTCCAGCACGCACCGGCCGGGGACCGGAGCATGGCGCAGCGCACACAGAAACCTGAGCGACCGCTCCAGTAGTATCTGGAGCATCCGCTCAGGTTTCTCTCCTCTCCCCGGAGGCTCCGGTGCCCTGGCTCTTCCTCGTCGGCGCGATCCTGTCGGAGGTCATCGCGACCCTCGCACTGAAGCTCTCCGACGGCTTCTCGAGGCTCGTTCCGTCGATCGTCGTCGTGATCGGCTACGTCGTGGCGTTCGGCATGCTGTCGCAGGCGCTGACCCGCGGCATGGCGATCGGCGTGGCGTACGGGGTGTGGGCCGCGGCCGGGGTCGCGCTCGTCGCGATCGCAGGCGCCGCGTTCTTCGGGGAGGGCATGACGATGGTGCAGGTCGGCGGCGTCGCGCTGGTGATCGCGGGCGTGCTCGCCATCGAACTGGGAGCGGAGCACTGACCACCGACGGACGCAGGCGGAAGGGCGAGCAGCGCCGCAGGCAGCTCCTCGACGCCACGATGCGGGTGATCGAACGGGCGGGGGTCGCCGCGGTGAGCCAGCGCGTGGTCGCCCAGGAGGCGGGAGTCCCGGCGAGCGCCGTCACCTACTACTTCCCGGCGATCGACGACCTGCTCGTCGCGGCGCTCGCCGACTGCAACGACGACCACCTGCGCCGGCTCGACGAGAGCGCACGTGCCCCCGACCCGATCGCAGCACTCGCCCGGGTGATCGCCGAGAGCAGCGACGCGCGGCGAGCGCACGCGGCCGCGGAGTACGAGCTCTTCCTGCTCGCCGGGCACCGGCCGGAGCTGGAGCCGGAGGTCGACCGCTGGACGACCGCGGTCGACGCCTACCTCGCACCCCACGTCACCGACCCCGTGCGGCGTGCGGCGGTGGCCGCCGCCGTGGACGGGCTGTTCCTGCGCTGCTTCGTCGCGACCGACCCGCCGAGCGCCGACGAGGTGCGTGCCCTCCTCGCGAGCATCATCGGGTGCTGATCAGGCCGAGCGGCGAGGGCCGGGCAGGATGCGCTCCACGACCTCGGTGACCAGGTCGTCGAACTGCTCCTCCGGGAAGACGTCGGGCAGCGTGAGCCGGTCCAGGATCAGCCAGTTCAGCGCCAGGTAGAGCACCACGACGGTGGTGGCGTCGCCCGGCAGGCCGGACTCCTCGTGGTTGCGGATGTTGAAGTCGAGGTCGGCGCGGATCCGCTTGCTGAGCAGCTCGCGCAGCTCGGGCCGGCGGGTGCTCTCCAGGCGCAGCTCCAGCAGCGCCAGGTATCCGGACCGGAAGCCGGCGACCCGCTCGACGATGTCGCGCATGAGCTCGGTGACCCGGTCGCGGTCCCGCGGCCCGGCGAGCGCCGCGTCGAGCACGGCGGCGTCGGGTTCGAGCCGCTCGTAGTAGCGGTGGCCGACCTGCGTGAACAGCTCATCGCGACTGCTGAAGTAGTTGGACGCCGTGCCGACGGGCACCTGCGCCTCCGCGTCGACCGCGCGGAAGGTGAGCCCCCGCGCCCCCTCCCTGGCCAGCACCTCGATCGCGGCGTCCAGGAGCGCCGCCCGCCGGGCCGGGTTCTGCCGCATCCACATCTCCTCTGTTGACACCACTTCATCTGTAGTACTACAGTCAAATCACTACATGCAGAGTACTACAGCTGAGGTACTACATGCGAGCCACGTCCTTCCCGCAGCCCCACCCGCGGCGTCCGCAGCAGCCGACGAAACCGCGTCCGGCGTCCCGGCCCCGGCCCGTCCTCCGCCCGCGCGGCAACCGATAGCCGACAGCCGGCAGCCGAACACCACGACAGGAAGGCCCGAGTTTGCGAAAACTCGTCTACTACGTCGGCATGACCATCGACGGCTTCATCGCCGCGCCGGACGGGGGTGTCGACTTCTTCCCGGTCACGCCGGACGTGCTCGAGTTCATCACCGGCGACTACCCGGACACCCTGCCCACCCACGTGCGGGAGCAGCTCGGCGTCGACGTGCCCAACCCGAACTTCGACGTGGGCGTGCAGGGGCGGGCGACCTTCCAGCCCGCCCTCGACATCGGGGTCACCAGCCCGTTCGCGCACCTGCGGCAGTACGTCGTCTCCACCACGTACGAGAGCCCGGACCCGGCCGTCGAGGTGATCTCGGACGACGTCACCGAACGGATCCGGCAGCTGAAGGCCGAGGACGGCAAGGACATCTATCTCATGGGCGGGTCCCGGTTGGCCGGGTCCCTGCTCGCCGAGATCGACTCGCTCGTCCTGAAGGTCTACCCGGTGGTGGCCGGGGCGGGAATCCCGCTGTTCACCGCCGAGTTCGGCCCCACCAGCTTCCGACTGACCGGCAACCGGACCCTGGAGGGCGGAACGGTGGTCCTGAGCTACGACCGATGAGTTCCGGGCAGCACCGCGGTCTTACCTCCGAGATCCCGACGACCGGAGGAACGAGAGCGATGAACACGGGGCAGTCAGTGCGAGCCGGCCGGCGGGAGTGGGTCGGCCTCGCCGTCCTGGCGCTGGCCTGCCTCCTGTACGTGATGGACCTGACGGTGCTGCACCTGGCAGTTCCCGCGCTGAGCGAGGACCTCAGGCCGACGAGCACGCAGCTGCTGTGGATCATCGACGTCTACGGGTTCATGGTGGCAGGCGCCCTCGTCACGATGGGCACCCTCGGGGATCGGATCGGCCGGAGGCGGCTGCTGCTGATCGGCGCAGCCGCCTTCGGAGCCGTGTCGGTGCTGGCGGCGTTCTCCACCACACCCGAGATGCTCATCGTCAGCCGGGCCCTCCTCGGGCTCGCCGGGGCAACGGTGGCGCCGTCCACGCTGTCGCTGATCTTCCACATGTTCCAGGACCCGAAGCAGCGCTCGCTCGCCGTCGGCATCTGGATCGGGGCGTTCTCGGCGGGCAGCGCGATCGGGCCGGTGCTCGGCGGGCTGGTGCTCGAGGCGTTCTGGTGGGGATCGGTGTTCCTGCTCGCGCTGCCGGTGATGGGCGCCCTGCTGGTGCTCGGCCCGCGCGTGCTCCCCGAGTACCGCGACCCGAACGCCGGGCGGCTGGACCTGCGCAGCGTCGCGATGTCCGTCGGTGCACTGCTCGCGATCGTGGCCGGCCTGAAGCAGCTCGCCCAGGACGGGCCGACCACCGGCGCCGTGCTCGCGATCGCCGCGGGCGTGGGCGTCGGAACGCTGTGGGTGCGCAGGCAGCAGCGGCTCGCCGAGCCGATGATCGACCTCGCCCTGTTCCGGATCCGCCGGTTCAACGCCGCGCTCGTCGTGAACTTCCTGGCGCTCTTCGTGATGATCGGCTACTTCCTGTTCATCGGGCAGTACCTGCAGCTGGTCGCGGGGATGTCGCCGCTGCACGCCGGCCTGTGGTCGTTGCCGGGCGCACTCGGCTTCGTCGTCAGCTCCCAGCTCGCGCCGCGCTTCGCGCAGCGCGTCAAGCCCGCGAACCTCGTGGCCGCCGGACTCGCCGCCGCCGCGGCCGGGCTCTTCCTGCTCACCACGGTTCAGGTCGGCACGGGGCTCACCGCCATCGTCGTCTCGTCCGTGGTGATCTCGCTCGGCATGGGCCCGGTCTTCGGGCTGACCACCGAGATGATCGTCGGCTCCGCCCCGGCCGAGAAGGCGGGTGCGGCATCCGGCATCTCCGAGACCGCCGCCGAGCTGGGCGGGGCGCTCGGCATCGCCGTGCTGGGCAGCATCGGCGCCACCATCTACCGCAGCGGCGTGGCGGGCGGCCTGCCCGCCGACGTGCCGGCAGAGGCTGCGCACGCCGCTCGCGACACGCTCGGCGGGGCGGTCTCCGCGGCCGCGCACCTGCCCGAGCCGACCGCGGCCGTGCTGGTCGACGTGGCACGGGAGGCGTTCGTCGCAGGCCTGCAGGTCACGGCCGCCGGGGCGGGCGTGATCGCGGCGGCCATCGCGGTCGTGGCGGCCGTGGCGCTGCGCGACAGCGGTGCGCAGCAGCAGGAGGCTTCGGAGCGCGAAGCAGAACCGGCCTGCTGCTGACCTCGAGGCCGGTTCCCCGCCGACCCCAACCGATCCGCGGCACCGGCGGTCGTCCCCGCCACCAGTGCGCGTCGGCGAGGGAGAGCGACCATGACGACCATCCGTTCCACGATCATCCGCGGTGCCGCCGCGGTCGTGCTCGCGACCGGCGCGACCGTGCTCGGAGCCGCCCCTGCGAACGCCGCCCCCGACACCTGGGCGGCGATCGCGGTCTCGGTCGAGACCGGCAACATCGGCTACTCCTACGAGCAGCCCTCCGGCTCGGCCGCGGCGAGTGCCGCCGAGAACGAGTGCGGCGCGAGCGACTGCCGGTCGTTCGTGCGCGTCAGCAACGGGTGCGCCGCGGTGGCACAGGCGCGGAACCTCGCCTGGGGCTGGGCCTACGCGGCGTCGCTGGAGGAGGCGAAGCGCGCGGTGGTGCGGGCGACACCGGGTCGTGGCGCACGCGTGCTCGCGTACGCCTGCACGGGTGCCCACCGGTGATCGCCACCTAGGCTGGCCAGGTGGCCCGCATCGATGTGCAGATCCCGACTCCCGACGGCACGTGCCCCGCGACCCTGCACGTACCCGACGGGGACGGGCCGTGGCCCGGGGTCGTCCTGTTCCCGGATGCGGGCGGCGCGCGCGAGACGATGCGGGCGATGGCCGACCGGCTCGCGGGCACGGGCTACGTGACGTTGGTCCCCGACGTCTACTACCGCGAGGGTGCGTGGACCCCGTTCGACATCGCCACCGTCTTCACCGACCCCGGCGAGCGGGCTCGGATGGGGGACTACATGGGCCGCCTCACGCGGGACCGGATCGTCTCGGACACCGGCGCCCACCTCGACTTCCTGCTGGCGCGCCCCGAGGTCACCGGCTCCGCGGCCGGGACGACCGGCTACTGCATGGGTGGACGGCTGTCGCTGATCACGGCGGCAGCGCACCCGGCCGCGGTCGCAGCAGCGGCGTCGTTCCACGGTGGCGGGATCGCGGTGGAGGACGACCCGCAGAGCCCGCACCTGGCGGCGGGCCGCATCACCGCCACCGTGTACGTCGCCGGGGCGGAGGACGACGCCCACTTCACACCCGAGCAGGCGCAGCTGCTCGACACGGCGCTCACCGAGGCCGGCGTGCGGCACACCGTGGAGTTCTACCCGGCGAAGCACGGGTTCGCGGTGCCGGACAACCCCACGTACGACGTGGCCGCCGAGGAACGCCACTGGAAGGCCCTGGAGACGCTCTACGCCTCCACCTTGCGGAACTGAACCACGCCGCGCCGCACCCACTCGACCACCCGGTCCGCGGTCTCGGCCAGCCCGAGCGCGGTGGTGTCGACCAGCTCGACGGGAGGGGCGAGGACCGGCCCGTTGCGGCGCAGCCAGTGGTTGAACTCGACCGTCTCCGCGATCCGGGGCTCGTCCCAGCCACGCCACGCCGGTCGGGCGCTCAGCCGGGAGCGCAGCACGTCGGAGTCGGCGACCAGCGCCAGGTAGTGGATCTCCCCGACGAAGGCGCGTTCCGGGCGCCGCTCGAACTGCTCCGGCACGACCGTGCCGACCAGCACCACCGGACGCCCGCTCTGGTGGATCATCGCGGCCGTCCGCAGCCAGATCCGGCGGAAGTCCGCGAAGTCGTCGGCCGGATCCTGCAGGCCCGGCGTCCACAGCACGTCCTGCTCCACCACGACCGCCACGTCCGCGAGTGCCTGCGGGAGCAGGCGGGCCACCGTCGACTTGCCCGCCCCGCTCGGACCGGTGAGCGCGAACAGCGGCAGCCGCCGGAACGGCTGCCGATGCCCGCAGTCACCGCAGATCAGCACCGCCGCGTCGGGCGCGACGACCGGGTGCGTGAACCGGGCGCCACACCCGAGGCAGATCTGCAGGTCGACCGGATGCTGATGCCGGCTCGGCGCAGCCCGCTCGCTCAGCGCTCCCGGCTCACTCGGCAAGAGCCCACTCAGCCGAACAGCTCGTCGAGGAAGCCCTTGCGGCGCTTGTGGCCGCCCCCGTGGTGGCCGTAGGGCGGCGGGGAGTCGTTGTAGCGGCCACGCTGGTGCCCGTACGGGGGCGGGGAGTCGCTGTACTGGCCGCGGTGCTGGCGCTGGTGGGGCGGGGGCGAGTCGGCGTAGTAGCCCTGCGGGGACCCGTGGCCGCCGTAGAAGCTCTGCTCCGCGTTGGCGATCTGCTCGAGCTCGCCGCGGTCGAGGAAGATCCCTCGACAGCCCTGGCACTGCTCGATGTGGACGCCTCGCCGGTCGACGGTATGCATCAGGTTCTGACACTTCGGACAGATCACCCAGCCGAGAGTAGCGCGGGTGGTTGCAGAGGGTGCACCCGCAACCACCCGCCGCCCCGTCGGACGGCCATCCCGCCCGTATGGAGGAGCGCTCGCACCGCGGCACCGCACGCCGTCAGCGGTCGGTGATCCGCTCGGCGAGGTGCACCGTGACCGTCTCGCCCGGGCCCTTGCCGATCGCGCGCTGGAGCTCGCCCTTCACCGGCAGCTTGTGGGTGCCGTCGCCGAGCGCCATGAACGAGCTGCGGAACGGGTGGCCGTCCACGGTGCCGCTGACCTTCACCAGGCCGCGGGTGCCGAAGAACTCGGCCGAGCCGGGCATCACGACGTAGGTCCAGCCGCCCGGGTTCGGGCTCTTCTGCAGGACGGCGTTGAACTCGTGGTCAAGGGACTGGTTCTCGGTCATCGTTCCTCCTCGGCCGGACGGCCACGGCGGCCGTCCACAACCGGAACGTCGAGAGCGAGCCCGCGTCCTCGACATGCCTGCCGAGATTTTCTACCGCCCCACCACCGCGGTCGCGTGGTCGCCGAACACGAACGGGGACGGCTCGCACTCGGCGATGAAGTCCGCGGGGAAGCCGCGCTCGAAACCCACCGCGGCCTCCAGGCGGTCGACCGCGTCGTCGGGCAGGACCAGGTCGAGCGCTCCCAGGTTCTCGGTGAGCTGCTCGACCGAACTGACCCCGACGAGCGGGTGCACGGCCGGCGACCTGCTGCGCGTCCAGGCGAGCGCCACCTGGGCCGCGGTGGCGCCCAGTTCGTCGGCGACGGCGCGCACGGCCGCGGCGGCCGCCTCGTCCCGCGGGGTGAGCGATCCCGGGTCGGCCCGGCGGGAGCCGCCTGCGAGCCGGCCGCTCGCGAGCGGTGCCCACGCGGCCACGCTCATCCCGAACGCCTCCGCCATCGGGAGCAGCTCCCGCTCGATGTCGCGTTGCAGCAGGTTGTAGGGCACCTGCAGGCCGGCGAACGGGGTCCAGTCCCGCCACTGCGCGAGGGTGTTCGCCCGGGAGACCACCCACGCGGGCGCGTCGGAGATCCCGACGTAGAGGATCTTCCCGGTGCGCACGGCGTCGTCGAGCGCGCGCATCGTCTCCTCGAGCGGAGTGTGCCGGTCCCACACGTGCACCCAGTAGACGTCGATGTAGTCGGTGCGCAGCCGCCGCAGGCTCTGCTCCAGCGAGAACACCAGGTTCTTGCGGTGGTTGCCCGCCGCGTTGGGATCGCGCGCATCGCGCGAGAGCGTGTACTTGGTCGCGAGGACGAACCGGTCGCGCCGCTCGAGGACGGAGCCGAGCAGCTCCTCCCCGTCGCCGTAGGCCGACGCCGTGTCCAGGACGTTGCCGCCCGCATCCGCGTAGGCGTCGATGATCCGGCGGGTCTCGCCGGGATCGGTGAGCACCATCGTGCCGAGGAAGAGGTCCGAGACGCGCAGGCCGGTGCGGCCGAAGAGGCGGTACCGCACGGTCAGCCCACCCGCACGGCGTCGCGCGCGGACACCTCGTATGAGGAGCCGTCGATCCCCCAGGACACGATCCGGGTCGGCCGCACGAGGATGAACGCCGGATCGAAGTCGAACGATGCGCCGAGCCGCTTCCCGATTTCGGCGCCGCCCGCGGTGCACGCCTCGGCGACGCCGCGCACCTCGACCCCGCGCGGGGTCCACGGGTCGACCGTCGCGACGTCGTCGACGACCAGCGCCGCGACGCCGGACGCCGCGATGTCCCGGAACTTCTTGCTGGTGGCCATCCCGCTGCCGGCGTAGCCGCCGACGACCAGCTCGTCGGTCTCGGGGTCCAGCAGGAACCCGACCGGCTTGACCTGCGGTCGCCCGTCCGGACCGACCGTCGCCAGCCGGCCGAGCGGCTGACCGCGCAGGTACTCGATCTCCGCTGTGGTGAATGCGCTCATGCCCGGAAGCCTCCGTCGGCGCCCGCGGGTTAGGGAGACCGCACCAGGGACCCCCTACCCTCGGGGGCGTGACCGACAACGCGCTCGGCGCATTCCTGCGCGCCCGCCGGGAAGCGATCAGCCCGGCCGCGGTGGGTCTCCCCTCGGGGTCCCGCCGCCGCACACCCGGCCTGCGCCGGGAGGAGCTGGCGTCGCTCGCCGGCATCAGCGTCGAATACCTGACCCGCCTGGAACGGGGCAGCGACCGTCGCCCGTCCACGCAGGTGATCGGGGCGCTCGCCGATGTGCTCGCCCTCTCACCGGAGGAGCGGGTGCACGTGTACCGCATGGTCAAGGCGGTTACCGGCGACGTGTGCGTGCAGGCGCAGCCACCGTCGCCGACGGTGCGCCCCACCGTGCTCGCCCTGCTCGACCGGCTGGAGCCCACCCCGGCGTTCGTCGCCGCCCCGCACGGCGACGTGCTCGCCTGCACCGACGGGTTCCGCCGGCTCGCCGCGCCGATCGGGCTGTTCGACGCCACCGAGCCCAACCTCGTGCGGTTCACCTTCGACGCGCGGGCGCGCGCGGCGTTCCCGGACTGGGAGGCGGTGGCCGACGAGCGCACCGCCGCCCTGCGTGCGGCCGCCGACCTCGGCGACCGGACGGCCGCGGCGCTCGCCGACGAGCTGTCGATCACCGAGGGCGCCGTGTTCGCCCGCCGGTACGCCGCGGGCGGCACCGTGCCCGCCTCGACCGGGATCGAGCGGTGGGCGCACCCGGGGGTGGGCCCACTGCGCCTGGCGTACGAGAGCCTCCTGCTCGCCGGGTCCGAGGAGCTGCGCCTCGTCGCCTACCTGCCGGCCGACGCGGCCAGCTCCGACGCACTGGCCGAGCTCAAGGAACGGGCCCTGATCAGCTGAACCGCTGCTCGAGGCGGAACGCCACCTCCTCGCCTGCCCGGTGCTTGCCGATCAGCTTGCACAGCGCCGCCCGCACCGGCAGCCAGTGCGGGCCCTCGCCGGAGGGCATGAGGGTGGCGGTGAAGGGGTGGCCGTCGATCGTCCCGCCGACCTTCACGGCCCGGCGGGTGCCGAGCAGCTCGGCCGAGTCGGGGACCGTGATGTAGGTCGGGAAGGAGCCGTCCTTCTCCAGAGGGGCGGTGAACGAGTGGTCGAGATGCGTCATGGGAAGGGAGTCGCACGGCACGACGCGGATTCATCGGTGCTCGGCGAACCAGCGGATCCAGCGCCGCTGACCAGGGGTTTCCACCGCGCGTCGCCGGTAGTGGCCCCGGGTCCACGCCACCGCCTCCTCAGCGGGGCACCCGGCGAGCACGGCCATGCAGGCGATCACGGTTCCCGTGCGGCCCGTGCCCCCGTGGCAGGCGACCTCGACCCGCTCCCCCGAACGCGCCCGGCGATGGGCCTCGACGATCTGCGCGGCCGCCGCGTCGGCGTCGCGGGGGGTGCGGAAGTCGGGCCAGTCGATCCAGGCCGCAGGCCACTCGGGCCGCCAGGCCGTGCGGCGCCCCGGCAACCCGAGGTAGAGGCCGAACTCGGGCAGCGGCCCGTCGGGGAACGGCTCCCGGCGCCCGCGGCCACGCACGAGCGTGCCGTCGGGCAGTGCGATCGCGCCGGAGAGCGGGGCGGTCACGCCGCCTCCCCGGCCATCGCGGCGACGAACCGGAGCAGCTCCGCGTTCGCCTCGACCGACCCGACGACGATCACCTTGAGCCGGTCGCCGTCCCGCACCACGTCCACGTGCGGTGCCCGCGGGCCCTTCGGCAGTCCCCGGACCAGCGCTTCCAGGCGCTCCGCCGCGTCCGGGTCGATCCCGTCGACGTCGAGGACGCTCGTCGCCTCGATGCGGCGCGGCCTGCTGGACCCGCCGCTGCTCCCGGTCAGCGCCCGCAGGTCGGCGTCGGACACGCGGTACTGCTTGCCGATGCGCACCGCGCTCAGCCGGCCGTCCCGCACGTAGTTGCGCACGGTGCGGACGTGGAGGCCGAGCCGATCGGCGACGTCGTCAAGGGAGTACCACTCACTCATGCTCCCTATCCTTCCCTATGAAGGGGAGGTTGGGTCAAGATAGGTGCCCACGCCGCTGCATCAGCATCGTTCCGGTCGCGCCGGCGAGTCCCACGGCGAGCAGCGCCGCCGGGGCCGCGGCCCGCCAGGCGGGGCCGGCCAGGTCGAGCATCGCGCCGGTGGCGGCCATGACCGGGGCGGCCACCAGTGCGGACACCAGGTAGTAGAAGCCGTAGTAGGTGCCGAGGAGCCGCTCGCTCCCCACCACCGGCAGCAGCTGCATCGTGAACGGGTTGGCCAGCGCGATCCCGAGCGTGAAGAGCACGGCGCCCGCGAGCACCGGCAGCGCCGCGGCCGGGGCGAGGCCGGTCGCCGCCGGCAGCAGCGGCGCGGAGACCGCGACCGGCGCGAAGCCGGCGCCCATCAGCGCCAGCCCGACCGCGACGCACGTGCCGGGGGGCCAGCGGCGCCCGCCCCACGCGGCGACCCGCACGTACAGCGCGACGCCCGTGACGGTGGACACCGCGAAGAGCACGCCGACGGCGGCCGGCGTGCCGGTCACGCGCTGTGCCTCGAGCGGGAAGACGAGGTAGACCTGGTTGTACAGGGCGAAGTAGGCCGAGCCGCACAGCGTGAACGCCGCGAACCGGCGGTTGCGCACCACTGCGCCCCAGCTGCCGAGCACGCCATCGGCGTGGGGCTGGACCGGGTGCGCCGGCAGCACGAGCGCCTGCGCCACGGTGAGCAGCAGGAACGTCGCGCACGCCACGGCCGCGACCAGCCGGAAGTCCACGGCGAGCAGCGCCGCCCCCAGCAGCGGTCCGGCGAACGCCCCGGCGTCGGCGGCCGTGTTGAACACGGCGAAAGCCGCCGCGCGCTCCTCACCCGCCTCCCGGCTCAGGTACGCGCGCACCGCCGGGTTGAACAGCGCTCCCGCGAACCCGGTGAGCACCGCGGCCGCCACGAACCCGACCGGCGAGGTGACGAGCGCGAACAAGCCGAAGGCGAGCACGCGCAGCGCGCAGCCGAGCACGATCACCGGGCGGGCGCCGAGCCGGTCGGCCGCGGTGCCGCCCACGAGGAAGAGCCCCTGCTGGGAGAGGGTGCGCACCCCGAGCACCACACCGACCAGCGCCGCGGCGTAGCCGAGGTCGTCGACGAGGTGGGTCGCGAGGTACGGCACGACCATGTAGAAGCCGACGTTGATCCCGAACTGGTTGACCACGAGCAGCCGGGCCGCCGGGGTGAGCGCCAGGAACCGCGAGCGGACGCTCACGCGACGGGCACGTCCAGCGGCAGCTCGAAGTGCACGGTCGCGAAGCGGGGGTCGTGCTCCTCGCCCCGGTCGTCGCGGATCTCGACGACCGGCAGCGAGCGCCAGAACGGCTCGGCGGCCGGGACCCTGGTGTTGGTGTGCAGGTAGATCACGCGGAAGCCGCCGTCCGCTCGGACGAACTCCTGGCAGGCGGCCACGAGGCGGCGCGCGAGGCCGTGCCTGCGGTGCTCGGGCAGCGTCGCCACCCGCAGCAGCTGCGCCACGGCCTGCCGGTCGGCGTAGCGGTGGCCCAGCTCCGCCGGGTGCGGCGGCACGTTCGGTCCGCCGACCCGGACGGCCGCCGTCGACACCACGATGCCCGCCAGGTCGACCGCGACGAACATGGCCTGCCGCGGGTTGTCCACGTAGGTCTCGACCGGCCGGTCGAGGTCCCAGTGCCACTGCGGCTGGTAGCCGTAGCCGAGATCGGCTTCGGCGGCGTGCAGCACGACGGTGCGGGCGCCGTCGAGGTCCTTCCGGGTCGTGGCGCGGCGGATCGCGTACCGGGTCACGTGGTCCTCTCTCGTCAGCCCGCGAGCGGGTCGGTCGGGTAGGCGGCCAGCAGGGCCCGGGTCCGGGAGTGCGCGGCGTCGCTGCGCAGGCGGGCGACCGGGAGGTCCTCGACCAGCCGCCCGCCGTCGAGCACGGCGATGCGGTCGCACAGCCGTTCCAGCACGTGCAGGTCGTGGGAGACGACGAGGGCCGTCATGCGGTGCTCGGCCACCACCTGCGACAGCACGCGGATCAACTCGGCCTGCAGCGTGACGTCGAGCGCGGACGCCGGCTCGTCGGCCACCAGCACGCGGGGCCGCACGGCGAGCGCGCGGGCGATCGCCACCCGCTGGCACTGCCCGGTGGACAGGGCGTTCGGGCGGCGATCGGCCGCCCCGTCCAGCCCGACGGCAGCCAGCAGCTCGTGTGCCCGCGCCCGCCGAGCGGCCCGGGTGCCGATCCGGTGGAAGTCGAGCGGGTCGGCGACCAGCTGCGCGGCCGTCCGCCACGGGTTGAGCGACGCGCGGGGGTCCTGCGGCACCAGCTGCACGGCGCGGCGCACCGCCTGCCACCCCCGCTCCGCGGGGTCGATGCCGGCGAGCTGCAGCTCGCCCGCGTCCGGGCGCTCCAGCCCGAGCAGGCAGCGCAGCAGGGTGGTCTTGCCCCCGCCGCTGCGTCCGGCGATGCCCACCACCTCTCCCTCGCCGACGTCGAGGTCGAGCCCGTCCAGCACGCGCGCGCCGGCGTAGGACCTGGTCAGCCCGCGCACGCGGATCGCGGGGGCGCCGCCTGCCCGGGGCGCCGGGCGGCGCGGCGGCAATGCCCACGGGACGTCGCGCACCAAAGCGCGGGTCGCCTCGTGCACCGGGTCGCCGAGCACGCGGGCGGCGGTGCCCTGCTCGACGATCCGGCCGCGGTGCAGCACCGCCACGCGGTCGGCGAGCGCGGCGGCCACCGTCACGTCGTGGGTGACGAGCACGACGGCCGTGCCGGCGGCCGCCCGCTCGCGCAGCCTGGTCACCAGTTCCTCGCGGGCCGGTCCGTCCAGCGCGGTGGTCGGCTCGTCGGCCAGCACCAGCCGTGGCTCGCCCGCCACCGCGAGCCCGAACCCGACGCGCTGCGCCATGCCGCCGGAGAGCTCGAAGGCACGCTTGGCAGCCACCGGAGCAGGATCGGCGAACCCGCTCGCCCGCAGCAACGGCTCGGATCGACCCGGGTCGCCGCTCACCTCGGTGAGCAGGGAGTGCACCCGGCGCAGCGGCGTGAGCGCGAGCGCCGGGTCCTGGAACACCATGCCGATCTCCCGGCCCCTGACCCGGCGCCACGCCCCGCGGGCGGTCAGGTCGATCCGTCCCGCGTCCGTGCGCAGGGCGAGCTCCCCCACCCGCACCCGTCCCGGGGCGGGGACCAGGCCGAGCAGGGCTCGCAGCAGCGTCGACTTCCCCGATCCGCTGCCCCCGAGCACGACGACCGCCTCCCCCGCGTCGACGTCCAGGTCCACCCCGTCGAGGACGGTCCGGCCCGCGTACTCGACGGTGAGCCCGCGGACCGACAGCAGGCCCGTCACGACGCCACCGTCTGGGTGGACCGGTCGAGCACGTCACGCAGGCCCTCGCCCACGCACGTCAGCGCGAACACGGTGACCAGCACCGCCAGGCCGGGCCCCAGCACGAGGTGCGGGCTCGACAGCGCCACCCCGCGCGCCTCGGCGAGCATCGCGCCCCACTCCGCGGCGGGCGGCTGCGCGCCCATCCCGAGGAACGACAGGCCGGCGACGGTCGCGATCAGCTGCCCCGCCTCCACGGCGGTGAGCACGGCCAAGGGCCCGATCAGGCGCGGCCGGATCTCGGTGCGCAGCAGGTGGGCGCGGGACGCGCCGAGCGCGCGGGCGGCCACCGCCGACGGCTCGGCCAGCGCCGACCGCACGAGCGCCCGGGTCAGCCGCGCGAACGGCGCCCACCACACCAGCAGCGCGCCGCCGAGCACGGCGGTGAGCGAGGGACCGCGCAGCCCGACGAACGCCAGGATCACGATCACGGCCGGGAAGGCGACGACCCCGTCGACCAGCCGGCGTCCCAGGTCGTCCAGCCGTGGTCCGGCGAGGCCGACGGCGATGCCGATCGCGGCCCCGACGGCGATCACCGCGAGCATGGTGGCCCCGGTCTGGAGCAGGGTGTTCTGCCCGCCGTGCAGCACGCGCGATGCGGTGTCGCGGCCGAACCGGTCGGTGCCGAGCCAGTGCTCGCCGCCCGGTGGGGCCGAGCGCGGCCCCACTTCCTGGGCGACCGGGTCGAACGGGGCCAGCCACGGCGCCGCCAGCGTCGCCAGCACGACGGCCGAGAGCAGGACGACGCCCACGGTGAGCAGGCCACGGCCGGTCGGCCTCATGCCACCGCCTCCGCCCGTGCGTCCTGGCGGGGGTCGACGAGCCGGCCCGCGAGGTCGACGCCGCGGTTGACCAGCACGACGAGCGCTGTGGCGAGCACGACGTACGCCTGCACGACCGGGTAGTCCTGCGCCGCGATCGCGTCCACGGCGAAGAGGCCGACACCCGGCCACGTGAACACGGCCTCGGTGATGATCGAGCCGGTGACCAGGGAGGCGAAGGCGAGCCCGCCCAGGATCAGCACGGGACCAACCGCGGGCCGCAGGACGTGGCGCAGCAGGGTGCGCCCAGGGGATGCGCCACGGGCGAGCGCGGCGACGGCGTAGAGCCGGCCGCGCTCGGCCACGAGCGAGGCCCGCAGCACCCGCGACATCGTCGGGGTCACGGCGATGCCGAGGACGAGCGCCGGCAGCCAGATCCGGTCGAGGCTCGCCGGTCCGGCGATCCGGTAACCGGTGGTGCCGGTTGCGACCTGCAGCGCGAGCGTGCCGAGCAGGAACGACGGCACCGCGACCGTGGCGAGTGTCGCCAGCCGCACGACCTGGTCCACCGGCCCGTCCGGTCGGCGGCCGGCCAGCAGGGCGAGGCCGCAGGCGAGCACCACGGCCACGGCGAACCCGGCCGTGCCGAGCGCGACGCTCGCGGGCAGCCGGTCGAGCATCTCGTCCAGCACGGGCTGCCCCGTGCGGTACGAGGTGCCCCAGTCGCCACCGACCATGCGCGCCAGCCAGAGCGCGTACTGCTCGGGCAGCGACCGGTCGAGGCCGAGCTCGACGAGCCGCTCGGCCCGGATCCGGTCCTCGTCCTCCCGGCTCAGCGAGATCCCGCCCGACTCGCCGAGCTGCACGTCCACCGGGTCGCCGGGAGCGGAGCGGACCATCGCGAACACGACCGCCGAGGCCACGAGCAGCATGCCCGCGGTGCCGGCGAGCGATCGGAGGAGAGCGCGCACGTCACCCGCCGAGCGAGAGGCCGGGCTGCACGAGGTTCTCGTACTGCAGCGGGTGCGCGGCGAAACCGCCGACCCGGCTCGCCACCGCTGTCGCCTGGGGGCGCGGGTGCACCGGGACGGCCGGGACGACCTCGGCGTGCAGCGCGTTGAGCTCCAGCACCGCTGCGGTGCGCGCCTGGTCGTCAGCGGCCGTGTTCGCGCGCTGGACCAGCTCGGCGACCTGCGGCAGGTCGTAGTGGCCGTAGTTGCCCGACCCACCGGGCGAGAGCTGCACGGAGAACAGGCTCGGCACATTGCCGAGCGTGGTGAACGCCGCGGTCTGCGCGTCCCAGTCGCCGCGCTCGCGCGCCTGCTGCACCAGCGCGTTGTCGACGTAGGACAGGTCCACGTCCGCCCCGAGCGCGTCCCACTGGGACTGCAGCACCTCACCGGTTGGGCCCTCGGTCCCCCAGGTCTGGAGCCGGAACGCCAGCGGAACGCCGTCCTTCGCGCGCCTTCCGTCCGGCCCGCGGACCCAGCCGGCCTCGTCGAGGAGCCGGCCTGCGAGGTCGGGGTCGTAGCGCGTGAAGCCCTGCTGGTCGGCCTGGGGGTAGGCGGGGTTGGACGCGAGCCAGCTCGGCGCCGGCTCGGTGAGCCCCTCGCCCGCGATCTCCGCGACCGCCTCGCGGTCGACGGCCCACGCGAGCGCACGGCGGACCCGCTCGTCGGCCAGCGCGGGCGACGCGGGGTTGAGGTACACCGCGACCGTGTTGGCAGCCGGCGCGCCGACGAGGGTCAGGCCGTCCGCTTCCCTGAGCTCGGGTACCGCGGAGCTGGGCAGCAGGTCGACGATGTCGGCCTGCCCGGCCAGCGCGATCTGCGCCCGCGCCTGCGGGTCGGCCACCTGCTGCACCGTGATCGTCTCGACCGTGGGCGCCTGACCCCACCAGTTCGGGTTCCGCTGCAGCGTCACCTCGCGCTCGGCGTCGAAGCCGGTCACGCGGAACGGCCCGGTGAGGTCGGCCTCGGCCGGGCCCGCCGGGGCGGTGAGCCCGCGGTAGGCGGCGACGTTGTGGATCTGCAGCTCGTAGTGGGAGAGCGTGTAGTCCAGGAACGGCGCAGGCCCGGTGCTCCGGACGGTGAGGGTGCGCAGGTCGACGACGGAGACCGTCAACCCCTCCAGGAGGTCGCCCGCGAGCTCGTTCTCGGCAGCGGAGCGCTCAAGCGACGTCCGCACGGCCTCGGCGTCCACCGGCGCGCCGCTGTGGAACCGCGAGCCCTCGCGGAGCACGACGGTCCAGGTGTCGGGGGCGGTCTGCTCGATCGACTCGGCCAGCTCGGGCGCCACCGTGCCGTCGGCCCGGATCTTCGCGAGGGACTCGCCCACCCCGTACGCGCGCAGGTAGCTCGTGGTCAGCGCCTCCGCGGGATCGAGGGTGGCGTTGATCTTGGCGACGGCGAGCGTGAGCCCGCCGTCCGCGGCCCGGTCTCCGCCGGCGCAGGCGCTCGCGAGCAGGGCGGAGACGAGCAGGGTCAGGATGCGGCGCACGAGCAGGGAGGGTAGATGAATATGATTACCGTCTTCCAGTAGTTCTGATCACATGGCGGCTCGTGCATTGAACTTGTTGTTGCCATCTATATGCAAGAATCCGCTCGTGCGCGATACCGCGTTCCTGCGGCTGTGGACCGGCATCACCGCTTCCGGCCTCGCAACGTGGGCTCTGCCGTTCCTGCTGGCGCTCGCCGTCCTCGACGGCTCGCTCGACGCCACCGGCCTCGGCCTCGCGCTCGCCGCCCGCACCGCCGGGTTCCTCGCCGCCGTCCCGGCCGCTGGCGTGCTGGCCGACCGGTACCCGCGGCGCACGGTCGTCGCCTGGTCGGCGGCCGCCGCGGCCGTCGCCAGCCCGGTCGCCGCTGCCGGCCTCGGCACGTCCACGCTCGTGCTCGCGGTCGCGGCGGCCGTCGTCGGGGCGGGGCAGGGGGCGTGCAGGCCGGCGTTCCAGGCGCTCACCGCGGAGGTCGTCGCACCCGAGCGGCGCCAGCAGGCCAACGCCGCCATGACGATCGCAGTGCGGGTCAGCGTCCTCGTCGCACCGTCGGTCGCCGCGCTGCTGGCCCTCGCCGTCGACGTCCACACGCTGGTCGCGGGCACCGGCGCGCTCTGGCTCGTCGCGGCCCTGCTGCCACCCAGGGGCGCCGTCGCCGCACCGCCCACCCGGAGCCCGTTCCTGCGCGAGTTCGCCGACGGCCTCGCCGAGGCCCGGCGCCACCCCTGGTTCCTCGCGGGCCTCGCCGCGCTCACCGCGGTGATCGCCACCGGCTACTCCGCCACCGGTGTCGCGCTCCCCCTGATCGCCCGCGACCGCTACGGCACCGAGGCCGTACTGGCGGCCGCCACCACCGGGTACGCCCTCGGCGCGCTGGCCGGCGCGTTCCTCGTCGTGCGCTGGAGACCCGCCGCGCCCGGCCGGGTCGCCCTCGGCGGTCTTGCGTGCTACGCGCTCGCCCCGCTCGCGCTCCTGCTCCCCGTGCCGGCCGCGGTGCTCGTCGCCGCATACGTCGTCACCGGGATCGGGATCGAGCTGTTCAACGTCCCGTGGTTCACCGCGACCCAGCGCGAGGTCGACCCGAGGCTGCTCGCCCGCGTGTCGAGCGTCGACTTCCTGTTCTCCTACGGCCTCGCCCCGCTCGGACTCGCCCTCATCGCGCCCGCGATCACGGTGTTCGGCGCCGGCCCGGTCCTGCTCGCCTGCGCCCTGGTGTGCCTCGCCGCCCCGGCGGCGGCGATGCTGGTGCCGGGCACGCGCGCCTTCTCCCGTCGCCTGTGAGACTGACCGGGTGGAGACCGACGTGTTCCTGGCGGACTGCCCGGCGCGCACCACGCTCGACCTGGTCGCCGGCACCTGGTCGGTCGTCGTCGTGTTCGCCCTGCGCGAGGGCCCGATGCGGCACGCGGAGCTCCTGGAGCGCATCGGCGGCATCTCGAAGAAGGTGCTCACGCAGACGCTGCGCCGCCTCGAGGGCAGCGGGCTCGTGCGGCGCCGGGCGATCCGATCGGCCCCACCGGGCGCCGAGTACGCCCTCACCAGCCTGGGCGAGAGCCTCGTCGAGCCCGTGACCGTGCTCGCCCGGTGGGCGGAGCAGCACGCCGAGCAGGTCGCCACCGCTCGCGACGGCGCGCCGTAGGGCACCCGGCGGTACCCCACGGACCAGCACGCTCGGATCCGGCACCGGGCGCCCGCCCGGGCCGGGAGGAGTCGGTATGAGGATCGGCATCATCGGGGCGGGCCGGATGGCGGCCGTGCTGGCGCAGCGGTGGGTGGCCGCCGGGCACGAGGTCATGATCGGGGCGCGCGACGCGGAACGCGGCAAGGTGCTCGCCGCCCGCCTCGGCCCCGACGTCCCGAGCGGGACGCTGCGCGAGGCCGCGGTGTTCGGCGAGGTCGCGCTGCTCGCTATCTGGCCGACCGACGTGATCCCCGCGCTGCTGGCGGCAGGGGCCGCGGACGGGACGCTCGCCGGCCGCACCCTGATCGACTGCAACAACCCGGTCGAGACGATGAGCTTCACGCTCACCACCGGCGAGGTGTCGCTGGCCGAGCAGGTCGCCCGCCTCGCGCCCGGCAGCCGGGTCGTGAAGGCGTTCAACCAGTGCCACGCGGACGTCTGGGCGATGGACCCCCCGGTCTTCGACGACCGGCCGCTCGTCGTCCCGCTCGCCGGGGACGATCCGGCGGGCAAGGACCTCGTGGCCGGCCTCGTCCGCGACACCGGGTGCGAACCGTTGGACGTCGGACCGCTGCACCGCGCCCGGCACCTGGAGGCGATGGCCGCGGTCGTGATCGGCCTGCTGTACGGCGGCGCCCCGACGCACACGGTCTTCAACCTGGTGGACGCCTGATACTGCGGATCATGACCGAGGCGCGGCCCCAGAGCTGGTCCATCGAGGAGCGCGAGTACGCGCGGCAGGAGTCCAGGCGGGGGCAGCGGTTCGCCTACGAGGTGCTCGATCCGGTGCGCACGGCCCTCGTCGTGGTGGACATGGTGCCGTTCTTCGCCGACGCGGGCCCCCACTTCCGCGGGATCGTGCCGAACATCAACGCCATCGCCTGCGGCCTGCGGGAGGCAGGCGGGACCGTCGCGTGGGTGCTGCCCGAGGTCGGACCACCCTCGGAGTGGGCGACCGGCTTCTACGGACCCACCGTCGCCGCGATGTTCGCCGCGTCCGGCGGCACGGGCTCGCCGCACGAGCGGCTGTTCCCGGAGCTGGACGCGCGGGCCGACGACGTGTGGGCCGAGAAGTCGGCGCCCAGCGCGTTCTTCCCTGGCCGGTCGACGCTGCCCGCGGCGCTCGCAGCGCGGAACGTGGACACCGTGCTGGTCACCGGCACGGTCACGAGCGTCTGCTGCGAGTCGACCGCGCGGGACGCCGCCACGCTCGGCTACCGCGTCGTGTTCGTGGCCGACGGCACGGCGGACGTGCGGGACTCGGTCCGCAACGCGACGCTGCGGACCGTCTACCGCAGCTTCGGCGACGTCCGGCCCACGACCGCGGTGCTCGAGTTGATCTCGTGACGGCGGTGCGCGCCGCTCAGCTCCACCAGGCCTCTGAGCAGGCGATTTCACGAACGTGACGGCCCCGCCGATGCGGCGTTGCCCACGGTGTTCACATGACCCACCCACCGGCCACCGCCCGGGACCTGCGCGCCGCGCGCGACACCCTTCCGGTCGCGCTGAGCGTCGCGCCGTTCGGGCTCGTCATTGGGGCGACCGCCACCCAGCTCGGGGTTCCGCCCCTCGCCGACATGGCTGCGGCAGCCACCGTGTTCGCCGGGGCCGCGCACTTCGCGCCACTGACGATGTTCGCGGCAGGCGCAGGCGTGCTCGCCGCGCTCGGCACCGCGGTACTGATCAACGCCCGCCTGCTGCTGTACTCCGCTGCGCTGGAGCCGCGGTTCCGCGACCAGCCGCGCTGGTTCCGCTGGTTCGGCCCCGCCCTGCTGATCGACCAGACCTACCTCATGGTCCTCGCCCGCGACGACCTCGGCGACCCGGCGCGCTTCCGCCGGTACTGGCTCGTCGGGGGCGGGTTGTTGCTGGCCACCTGGGTGGCCGTGGTGGGCATCGGCGGCGTGCTCGGCCCCTTGCTCCCGGCCGGTTCCCCGTTGGACGCCGCCGCCGTCGTGGTGTTGGCAGGCATGCTCGGGCCACGGCTGGCCGCGGTGCGCCCCGCCCTGATCGCGTTCACGGCGCTGGTCGTCGCCGTCGTGGCAGCGCCACTGCCCGGCGGTGTCGGGCTGGTCGCGGGGATCGTCGCCGGGATCGCAGCGGGCGCCCTGCTCGACCGGACGCCGTCATGAGCGCCGTCACGATCGTCGCGACCCTGGTCGCGGCGGGCGCAGTGTCGTGGCTCCTCCGGGTCACACCGATCACCCTGCTGCCCGCCGGGCGGCTCCCGGCCTCGGCGCGACGGCTGCTCGACCACGCCGCACCGGCGGCCATCGCCGCGATGGTCGGAGCGGGCATCGCGGGCGGCTCGGCCTTCTCCGACCTCGGGCCCCGGGTGCCGGTGCTGCTCGGCGCGGTCGTGGCCGCGCTGATCGCGTGGCGGCGCCGCGGTCTGGTCCTGCCGGTCGCGGCGGGGCTGGTGGTGGCCGTCGCGCTCACCGCTCTGTGAGGCGTCGGCGCGCTGAGCTGCGCGTGAGTCGGTGAAGGGCGATCGGGGTCACATTTCTCGAGGCAGCGAGCGAACCTCGCCCGGCCTGCGACGTCTTTCTGTACGGAGGGTTGAGCCAATGTCCATCTTGAACCTGACCGGACGCGACCGAGCGCTGCTGCGCGCGGTGGCCGCCGGTCGCTGCGACATCACCGCCACGGGCGTCCCGGACCTGCGGGTGGACGGCCGGTGGTTCTGCGACCAGACCCGCGCGCACGTCCTCATCGCGGCCGGGCTGCTGGTCCGGGCCGGCGGGACGACGCCCCGGGTCACCCCGGCCGGCCGAGCCGCACTCGACGAGTACGAGCGCCCTGCCGCCTGACGGCCCTGTTCCCGCGGGTCGCGCCGGCGCAGACTGGGCCGGGCGGTGACGCGCGTATGACGGTGGAGTTCCGGCTGCTCGGCGACGTCGAGGTGGGTTTCGACGGCCGCCTGGTCGACACCGGCCACACCCGGCAGCGCGCCGTGCTCGCCGCGCTGCTGGTCGACGTCGGCCGGCCCGTCCCCGCCGACCAGCTCATCGACCGGGTGTGGGCGGACCGCCCGCCCTACCGGGCCCGCAACGCCCTGTCCGCCTACGTGTCACGGCTGCGCGGGGTGCTCACCGGCGTCGACGGCGTGCGGATCACCCGCGGCCCCGGCGGCTACCTCCTCGCGGTTGATCCGCTGACGGTCGACCTGCACCTGTTCCGGCACCTGGTCTCCCGCGGCCGGGCGGCGGAGCAGCCGGCGGAGGCGGCGGCGCTCTACGCGCGGGCCCTCGACCTGTGGCGGGGCGACCCCTTCCCCACGCTCGACGTTCCGTGGTTCGCCGACCTGCGCACCGCGCTGGAGGCCGAGCGGCTCGCCGCCACGCTGGACCGCAACGACGCGGCACTCGGCGCCGGCCGGCACGCGGAGCTCATCGCCGAGCTCACCGCCGCGGCCGGAGCCCACCCGTTCGACGAGCGCCTGGCCGGGCAGCTCATGCTCGCCCAGTACCGCAGCGGTCGGCAGTCCGACGCGCTCGCCACCTACCAGCGGATCCGCCGCCGCCTCGTCGAGGACCTGGGCAGCGAACCCGGTCCCGCTTTGCGCGCGGTGCACCAGCAGATCCTCGACGCCGATGCGGGCGCACCACCCGTGGCTCCTCGCGCACGCCCGTCCCGCGGCAACATCGAGCGGCGCCCGACCCGCTTCGTCGGCCGGGACGACGACGTCCGCCGGGTCGAGGAGGCCCTGCGTGACGGCCCGCTGGTCACGCTGAGCGGCGTCGGAGGGGTCGGCAAGACCAGGCTGGCCGTCGAGGTCGCGCGTCGAGCGCGGTTCGCCGACGGGATGTGGCTGTGCGAGCTCGCCCCGCTGTCCGACGGCACGGCCGTGGGCCATGCCCTGGCCGCGGCGCTCGGGGTGCAGCAACAGCAGGGGCTCGGGATCGAGCAGACGATCACCGACTACCTCGCCGGTCGCCACCTCCTGCTCGTGGTGGACAACTGCGAGCACGTCCTGGACGCAGCGGCCCGGGTCGTCGACCGGATCGTGCGGCACTGCCCGTCGGTTGCGGTGCTCGCGACCAGCCGGGAACCGCTGGGCGTCGAGGGCGAGCGGGTCGTCCCGGTGCATCCCCTGCCCGACTCCGATGCGGCAGCGCTGTTCGCCGACCGCGCGAAGGCGCATCGACCGGAGTTCGGCCTCGATCCGGGCGTCGCGGAGGCGGTGGGCGAGATCTGCCGTCGGCTCGACGGGCTTCCCCTCGCCATCGAGCTGGCCGCCGCCCGGATCCGCGCGATGTCGGCAACGGAGCTCGCGCAGCGCCTGGACAGCTCCCGGCTCGTGCACGCGACCCGCGGTGCCGCACCCCGGCACCAGAGCCTCGTCGCCGCGATCGACTGGTCCTACCGGCTGCTCTCCGAGCCGGAACGGGCCCTGTTCGCCCGGCTGTCGCTGTTCGCGGGCGGGTTCGACCTCGACGCAGCCCACGGCGTCTGCGCCGAGCAGGGGAGCGCCGAGGAGGACACCCTCGACCTGCTGATCGGGCTCGTCGACAAGTCCATGGTCATCGCCCGCCACGGGGCCGGCCGGTCGCGCTACCTGGTTCTGGAGACGCTGCGGGCGTACGGGCGGGACCGCCTCGACGAGGCCGGCCTCGCCGACCGCTTCGCCCGGCGGCATGCCGCGCACTTCACCGCGCTCGCCGAGCGGGGTGCCCGGGCCGTGCAGGGCCCCGACGAGCGGATCTGGGTGGAACGGGTGCTGCCCGACTACGACAACCTGCGCGCCGCGTTCGAGCGCGCGGTCGCCGACCGGGACGCCGACCTCGCGATGCGGCTGGTCACATCGCTCCCCGAGCTCGCCCACCTGCGAGTGGGCTACGAGTCGGCGACCTGGGCCGAGCGGACCCTCGATCTGGCCGATCCGGGACACCCGCTGTACGCCGCCGCGGCGGGAGCGGCCGCGCGGGGGGCGTGGAACCGCGGGGACTTCGCCCGCGCACGGGCGCTCGCCGCGCTCGCGGGAGGACGGGTGCCCGGGCGCGGCACCGGCCGGGTGGCCTACCCCGGCGACGTCCTCGCCGACGTGGCCCTCTACGCGGACGACCCCGGCGCGGCCCTGCGCCACTACAGCGCGGAGGTGGAGCGGGCGCGCCGCGACGACGACCCGATCCGGCTCGTCTGGACCCTCTACTACGTCGCGGTGTGCCACGCCGTGCTGCGCAACCCGGAGCAGGGGCTGCCCGCCGCGGAGGAGGCCGTGCGCGTGGCCGACCCGACGGCCAACCCGACCGCGCAGTCGATGGCCAGGTACGCGCTCGGCCTGGTGCTCAAGAAGTCCGACCCGGAGCGGGCACTCGCGCTGTTCGACGAGGCGGGCGAGCTCGCCGCCTCGGTGCGCAACTTCTGGTGGCACGGCATCGCGCTCATGGAGCGCGCAGCCACGCGGGCCGTGCACGACGATCCCCGGCGTGCCTGCCGCGAGTTCCTCGACGTCCTCGACCACTGGGAGCGGGTCGGCGACTGGAGCCAGCAGTGGATCGCGCTGCGGTACGTGGTGCGCCTGCTGGCCCGGGTCGACGCCGCCGAGGCCGCCGTCACGCTGCACGCCGCGCTCGGCGCCGCCGGCAGGCCCTCCCCGCTGGACGCGGCCCGGCCCGCCCGCGTCCTCGGCGACGAGCGGTACGCCGCCGCATCGGCAGCCGGCAGGTCGCTCGCCGGCTCAGCGGTCGTCGCGTACGCCCGCGAAGCCCTGAGCCACCACGCCTGACCAGCGCATTTCACGATCCTCGAAGGAGCGCCGATGCGCAGGCGCGCAAGCTCAGCGGCACCTGATCCCGAACTTTGCGAGGACAACATGACCACCACGGCCAACGCCGACCGCGAGCTGAAGGCCCGGCACCGCGCGCTGTGGGCGTCCGGCGACTACCCCGCCGTCGCCGCCGAGCTCATCCCCCAGCTCGGACCGGTGCTGGTGGAGGCGGCCGGCGTCCGGTCGGGGCAGCGCGTGCTCGACGTCGCCGCGGGCTCCGGCAACGCGGCCGTCCCGGCCGCCGCCACCGGCGCCGACGTCACGGCGTCCGACCTGACACCGGAGCTCTTCGACGCAGGCCGGCGGATCGCCGCCGAGCAGGACGTCGACCTCACCTGGACGGAGGCGGACGCCGAGGCCCTCCCCTTCCCCGACGACGGGTTCGACGTGGTGCTGTCCTGCGTCGGCGCCATGTTCGCGCCCCGGCACCAGGCGGTCGCCGACGAGCTGGTCCGGGTGACCCGTCCCGGCGGGACCATCGGTTTGATCAACTGGACGCCGCAGGGTTTCATCGGCAACCTCTTCGCGACGATGGCGCCGTACGCGCCGCCACCCCCGCCCGGCGCCACCCCGCCGCCGCGATGGGGCGACGAGGAGCACGTCCGCGGGCTGTTCGGCGACCGGGTCGTCGACCTCGAGATGCGACGCCGGCGCGTACGGATGGCGAACGACCTCGATCCCACCGGGTTCCGCGAGTACTGGAAGCGCAACTACGGGCCGACGATCGCGGTGTACAAGTTCAACGCCGACCGGCCGGAGCGGATCGCCGACCTCGACCGCGACTTCCTGCAGTTCCTCACCACGTGGAACGACGGGAACGGCTGGGAGGCCGAGTACCTGCTCGTCACCGCCCGGAAGCGGTGAGATGACCACGACGGCACCCTCCCCGCTCGCCGCCCTGGGCCTGCTCGCGCCGCGCATCGAGCAGACCCGGGCGGCGGCTGCCGCCCAGCGGCGGCTCCCGGACGAGCTCGCCCGCGCCATGGCCGAGGCCGGGCTGTTCGGCATGCTCGTCCCGCGGGCGCTCGGCGGGCTCGAACTCGACCCCCTCGCAGCCGCAGACGTGGTGGAGGAGGCGTCCCGGATCGACGGCTCCGCCGGGTGGGCCGTCATGATCGGCGCCCAGTCCGCGTGGTTCGCCGCGTTCCTGCCGCTGTCCGTCGCCAGGCAGGTCGTCGGCCGGCCCGCGGCGACACTGGCCGGCGTGCTGCGACCGGGCGGTCGGGCGGTTCCCGTCGACGGCGGCTACCGGGTGAGCGGGCGGTGGGGGTTCGCGAGCGGCTGCACGTACGCGGATCACCTGTACGGGACGTGCGCGGTGGAGCGGCCGGGCGGACAGCGCGAGCTGCGGTTGGTCTACGTGCCCGCCGCCGATGCCACGGTCCTCGACACGTGGCGCTCCGTCGGGCTGCGCGCCACCGGCAGCCACGACTTCGCCCTGCAGGACGTCACCGTCGCCGCGGACTGGACGCTGCCCATGCCCGTGCTGGGCGCGGCCCGGCACGACGGGCCGCTCTACCGCGACGGGTACCAGAACCTCGTCTTCGTCCTGCAGGCCGCGCAGGCGCTCGGCGTGGCCCGCGGCGCGCTCGTCACGTTCACCGAGCTCGCATCGGACACCGTGCGCTGGCTGAGCGGGGCGCCGCTGCGCGACCGGCCGATGGTGCAGATCACGGTCGCGCGGGCCGAGGCGAAGATCGCGTCGGCCCGGGCGTGGCTGCGGGAGGTGGTCGCCGAGGTGTGGGACACCATCCTCGCGGGCAACCCGCCCGGCCCGCGGCAGCGGATCCAGGTGCGCCTCGCGATCACCCACGCGATCTCCACGTCCGTGGGCGTGGCCGACGTCCTGCAGCGGGTGGCGGGCGCGGTCGCGGTGGCCGAGGACCACCCGCTGCAACGGCAGTTCCAGGACCTGCGCACGGCCGCGGCGCACGTACAGGCCGCGCCGAGCATCTTCGAACTCGCCGGTGGACTGCTCCTCGGTGCGGACGTCCCCCCGTCCGTGCTCCTGTGAACTGGAGATCCCCGTCTCATCCACTGGGAGATCCTTCGATATGACCGGACATTGAGGTGCACACTGGCCCTGATGAGCAGCCCGGTGACGCCCCGTCGGTTCCCCCGTTGGGTGTTCGGGGAGGGCAGCGAGCCCGACCCGCGGTTCACGCTCGCCAACGAGCGCACGTTCCTCGCCTGGATCCGCACCGCGCTCGCACTGCTCGCATGCGGCGTCGCGCTCGAGGCCGTCGCCCCGCCGATGCAGCCCCAGCTGCGGCTCGCCGCCTCCGTGCTGCTGATCGTCCTGGGCCTGCTGACGCCGGTGCAGGCGTGGTTCGCCTGGAGCCGCGACGAGCGCGCCATGCGCAACGGCAGGCCGCTCTCCGCGCCCGCACTGATGGTGCCGCTGGCCGTGGGGAGCGCGATCACGGGTGTGCTCCTGCTGGCAGCGCTGCTGCTGCGATGAGCGACGGGGGCCGGCGGTTCGATCCCGGGCTGCAGCCGGAACGCACGGCGCTGGCCTGGCGGCGCACCGGGCTGGCCGTGGCCGTCGGGGCGATCGCGGGCACCCGTGTGCTCTTCCCGACGCTGGGAGTGGGAGCGGTCGTGGTCGGATTGCTCGGGCTGGGCCTGGCCGCGCTGCTCGTCCTCGGCTCGACGCGCCGCGCACGCCGTGCAGAGGCCTGCCTCCTGCAGGACGGCAACCTGGTCTCCGGCCCTGGCGGGCGGCTGGTGGCGGCGGTGTGCGTGGCCTCCACGGCCATCGGGGTCGCGGCGCTGGTCGCGGTGGTGGGACCGCACCTATAGCGCGGCGTAGTCCCCCAGCTCGGCGAGGTAGCGGGCGCGCTGCTCGTCCGGCAGCCAGGCGATCTCGAACGCGTTGCGCTCCAGCTGCACCAGCTCGGCCGGGGTGAGGTCGGCGGACCTCGCCAGTGCGAGCAGGTTCTCGGAGACGTAGCCGCCGAAGTAGGCCGGGTCGTCGGAGTTGACGGTGACGCGGACACCATCGCGCAGCAGCCGGGCGATCACCGCGGCCTTCATGTCGCCCGTGACGAACCCGTTGGAGATCGGGCAGCAGGTGAGCCCCACGCCGCGCTCACGCACGATCTCCAGCAGCCGCGGGTCCTCCACCACGTTCGTGCCGTGGTCGATGCGCTCGACCCGGATGTCCTCGAGCGCCTGCCGGATGTGCTCGGTGGTGTTCTCCTGGTCGACGTCGCAGTGCATCGTGAGGTGCAGCCCCTCGTCGCGGGCCTTCGCGAACACCTCGGCGAACTTCGCGGGCGGGTTGCCCCGCTCGTCGGAGTCGAGACCGAGGCCGAGGACCAGGTCCTTGAACGGCAGCGCGGCGTCGAGCGCCTCCATCGCGCTGTCGGCGGGGAGATCGCGGACGATGCACATGATCAGGGCACCCGCCACGCCGAGATCGCGTTCGGCGTCCTGCAGCGCGCGGTGGTAGCCGCGGACCACGGCCTCGAACGGCACCCCGCGCCCCATGTGCACCTGGGGGTCGAAGAACACCTCGGCGTAGCGGACGTTCTGCGACGCCGCGCGCACGAGGTAGGCGTGGGCGAGTTCGTAGAAGTCCTGCTCGGTGACGAGCACGTCCATCGCCGGGTAGTAGACGGCGAGGAACGACGCCAGCGAGTCGAACCGGTAGGTGCCGCGGACCTCCTCGACCGTGCGCTGCCCGATGTCCACCCCGTTCCGCTCCGCGAGGGCCAGCTTCAGCTCCGGCTCGAGCGTGCCCTCCAGGTGCACGTGCAGCTCGCACTTGGGAAGGCCGGCCACGAACTCACCGAGCTCCACGTCCATGCAGGCATCGTGCTCCCCCGCTCGGCGGTTCGCGACCCGTCCGCCCGATCGGGTGTGGGGCGCTTTCGATGGACGACCAGCCTCCCGACAACGTGCTACTTGCTGGTTGCACGTCATCGCGCGAACGCGCTACCCTAGGGTTGCGCCTCGATCGGAGCCCGGCGCACGGCACGTCCGACGGCAGCGCGAGGAGAGATCGATGAGTGCGGACCGGATCGAAAGCGACACGCTGATCGACGCCTCCCTGGCAACGGTGTGGTCGCTGGTGGCCACCCCCGCGTTCTGGGTGGCCGACGAGGCGAGTGTGGCGGGGACCGTGGCCGAGGAGGGCGCTTCGCTGGTCGCCAAGAACCCCAATGTCGGCGAGGTCTCGGTGCGCGTCGAGAAGGTGGAGCCGCCCACGTATGTCGCGTACCGCTGGGCGAGTGCGTTCCCCGGGGAGGAGTTGCGGGCCGACAACAGTACGCTCGTCGAGTTCATGTTGAGCACGGAAGACGGCAAGACGCGGCTTCGCGTCGTCGAGAGCGGGTTCGCCACATTGGGCACGTCCGAGGAACTGCGCGACAAGACGGTGCGGTTCAACACCGACGGCTGGTCGCAGGTGTTCGACGTGGTCAGGAAGCGCGCCGAAGAACCCTCGATGTGACCACGGAACGGCACGGGTCGAGCGAGCCGGTCGGCGACGTACTCGCGGCGCTGGCCGACCCGACGCGACGTCGACTGCTCGACCTCCTCGCCGAACAGGGTGCCGGCACCGCGACCACCCTCGCCGAACGACTTCCCGTTTCGCGGCAAGCTGTGGTCAAGCACCTCGCCGTGCTGGATGCCGCCGGGCTGGTCTCGGGAAACCGGGTGGGACGCGAGGTCCGCTACACGGTCCAGCCCGCCGCGCTGGACGCGACCGCGCGGTGGATGACGGCGCTGGCGGCCGACTGGGACCGCAGGCTGGCGTACATCAAGCGGATCGCCGAGGAAGCAGAGCGGAACTCGCATTAGCGACTGATTCTGTTCGTTCTGCTCCGGCTGCTCGTGCAATGGAATCGCGGCTGACGTCTGCCGCGGCGACATCAAACAGATCTGGCGCAGCTTTCGCTGCAGCCATGGAACAGGAGTGCCCGAATGGATCTGCAACTGACCGGGAAGACGGCCGTCGTCACGGGTGGCAGCAAGGGGATCGGCCTGGCCGTCGTCCGCACCCTGATCGACGAGGGGATGCGCGTGGTCACCGGCTCGCGCACCATCACCCCCGGGCTGAAGGAGACCGGGGCCGTGCCCCTGACCGTCGACCTCACCACCGCGGAAGGGCCGGCCGAGCTCATCGACGGAGCCCTCCACGAGCTCGGCGCCATCGACCTGCTCGTCAACAACGTGGGCGTCGGCGACACGGACGACTTCGCCAAGGGCGCCCTGCTCAACCTGCTCGAGCTGCCGGACGACGCGTGGGAACACACCTTCGACCTGCACTTCTACAGCGCGCTGCGGGTCAGCCGTGCCGCGCTCCCCAGCCTCGTCGAGCGCCGGGGCACGATCATCAACGTCTCGTCGGTCGGAGCGCGCGCCCTCGCAGCGGGCCCCGCCGACTACAACGTCTCCAAGGCCGCGCTCAGCGCCCTCACCAAGGTGATCGCCGAGCAGTTCGGACCGCGGGGCGTCCGTGCGATCACGGTGTCGCCGGGACCGGTGAGCACCGGGGTGTGGGTCGATCCGGACGGCTTCGTGGCCCGCCTGGCGGAGGCGCAGGGCGTCTCCCACGAGTCCTTCGTGGAGCAGGCGATGAGCGGGCTCGGCGTGACGACCGGACGGATGAGCACCCCGGAGGAGGTGGCGCGGCTCATCGCCTTCCTGGCGTCGCCGAACAACATCACCGGCAACGAGTACCTCGTCGACGGCGGAATGATCAAGAACGCGTGATGGACACCGACGGGAAGAAAGGAACGGGGAGTCACGTGTCCGTCGAAGCGATGTCGCCGCCGCGGTTCAGCGGCAAGCAGCGGATCATCCTGCTGGTCCTGCTCGGCGCCGGGTTCATGGTGTCCGTCGACTTCTCGATCCTGAACGTCGCGTTGCCGGAGACGGGCGCCGGCATCGGGATGGAGGTGGCCCAGCTGCCGTGGATCACAGCTGCTTACGCGTTGCCGTCGGCGGGCTTCGCGCTGCTGTTCGGCCGGTTCGCGGACCTGTTCGGCCGCCGCAAGCTGTTCATGGCCAGCATGGTGGTGCTTACCGTGGCCTCGTTGCTCGGTGGCTTCGCGACGACCCCCGAGGTACTGCTGGCCGCCCGCGCGCTGCAGGGCCTCGCCACCGCGATGGCGCTCCCCGCAGCGTTGTCCCTGCTCACCACCACCTTCGCGGAAGGTGCGATCCGCGACCGCGCACTCGGCCTCAACGGCGCGCTGCTCTCCGGTGGCTTCACCATCGGCGCGCTGGTCGGCGGCGCGCTGGTCAGCCTGCTGAGCTGGCGGGCCGCATTCCTGATCAACGTCCCCGTCACCGTGCTGATCCTCGTGGCCACCCCGTTCGTGATCAGCGAGAGCCGCATGCCCGAGCGCGTGAAGCTGGACCTGCCCGGTGCGGTCACCGTGACCGGCGGTCTCCTGGCCGTCGTCTACGCGATCATCGAGCGCAGCGTCGTCGCGGCCGTGGTCGGCCTGGTGCTGCTGGCCGCGTTCTGGATGATCGAACGGCGGGCGGCCGCGCCGCTCACCCCGGTCCGCACCCTCGCCCGCCCGACCGTCAAGTGGGGCAACTTCGCCGGCCTCGTCGTGTTCAGCATGGAGACGGCGATGATCTTCATGCTGACGCTGTACCTCCAGAACGTCCTCGAGCTCAGCCCCCTCGTGACCGGTCTGATCTTCGGTGTACCGGGCCTGGCGGCGGTGCTCGCAGGCCCGTTCGCCGGCCGTTCCATCGGCCGCCACGGCCCCCGCAAGGTGCTGACGGCGGGCATGGCCGTGCAGGGGCTCGCCACGCTCCCGCTGATCTTCCTCGGCGGAGAGCGCATCGGGTTGGCCCTCCTGATCCCCGCGCTGTTCATCAGCTTCTTCGGGCACGTCACGGCCATCGTGGCCTACACCATCACCGGCACCTCGGGCCTGCCGGACGACGAACAGGGCCTCGCCACCGGTCTCACCTCCATGACCCAGCAGGTCGGCATCACCGTCGGCATCCCGGTCCTGAGCGCGATCGCCGCCACCCAGGCGTCCGAGCTGCCCGGGATCCACCTGGCGCTGATCGTGAACGTGGTCGTGACGCTCGCCGCCGCCGCACTCGTCTGGTTCGGGCTGGGCCGACGCGGTGCGCCGGTCACGGGAACGCCCGCAGCTCCCTGAACAGTCGCCGGGCGTCGGGCCTCTTGAAGCTGCGCACACCTGCGTTCCGCAGAACGCAGGCGTGCGGGGCGCCTCGGTCCGATCCCGTGAACTTGCATGATGCTAGCTTGCTTGCATGACGCCAGCGGACTCGTCTCCCGACGCCCCCGCCGAGAACACCACCGACCACCGGGTGGCCCTGGTCACCGGCGCCAGCAGCGGTATCGGCCTCGCCACCGCGCGCAGGCTGCACCGCGACGGCGCTCGCGTGGCGATCAGCGCGCGTGACCCCGATCGGCTCCGCCTCGCCGCCGCTTCCATCGGCGATGACGTCATAGCCGTTCCCGCCGACGTCACCGAGGAGGCCGACCTCGACCGCCTCATGGCCACCGTCGCTCGGGCACTCGGCCCGATCGACGTCCTGTTCGTCAATGCAGGCCTCAAGAGGTTCGCGTCCCTGACCGACGTCACCGAGGAACTCTTCGACGAGGTCTTCGCCACCAACACCAAAGGCGCCTACTTCACCGTGCGCGCCGCCCTGCCCCACCTCGAGGACGGGGCATCGATCGTCCTCTGCGGCCTCGCTCCCGTCGATCCTGCCTGGCGCCGTCCCGGAACCAGCGTCTACACGGCTTCCAAAGCCGCGCTCCGGTCGTTCACCAGGACCACCGCGGCCGAGCTCGCCCACCGGCGGATCCGCGTGAACACCGTCAACCCGGGGGCCATCGACGTGTCCGGGCCCACCTACCTCCCACCCGACGCGATGGTCGAGCGGATGCGCCGGACAGCGGACGCGACACCGATGAAGCGGCTCGGCAGACCCGAGGAGATAGCCGCCGTCGTCGCGTTCCTCGCGTCCGATGACGCGTCCTACATCACCGGCCAGCAGATCACCGTTGACGGCGGGCTGTCGTGACACCGCTCGCCTCCTGTCGGACCCCTGGATGAAGATGGGCGGGGTTGCCGACGAGGGGGAGACATGATCGCCGAGCTGAAGACGGTGGCGTTCGACGCGCGGGACATCGGCGCCGAGGCCGACTTCTACACCGCGCTCGCCGGCTGGTCACGAGCTTGGACCGACGACGACTGGATCACGATGTTCACGCCGGACGGCTGGCGCATCGCGTTCCAGCTCGCGCCCGACCACGTTCCGCCGCGCTGGCCCGACCCGGCCCACCCGCAGCAGGCGCACCTCGACCTGCGCGTACCCGACATCGACGCGGCCGCCGAGAAGGCGGTGGCGCTCGGCGCCACGCTGCTCCGCCGCACCGACACCTGGCACACCCTCGCCGACCCGGCCGGCCACCCGTTCGACCTCTGCCTGCACGAGGAGGACCCGAACACCACGGTGATGGGCGTGATGCTCGACTGCCCCGACGCGAAGGTGCTCAGCACGTTCTACTCCGAGCTGACCGGCAAACCGATCACCTACGAGGCGCCCGGCGCCGCGATGATCGGCGAGGACGGCAAGAGGCCCATCCTGTTCCAGCAGGTCGAGGAGTACCACGCGCCGCAGTGGCCGGACCCGGGGCACCCGCAGCAGGTCCACCTCGACCTGCTCGTCGAGCGCGCCGACCTGGAGTCGGCGGAGCAGGCGGTGCTCGGGATCGGTGCGACGAGGCTGCCCGCCGGCGGGGACAACTGGCGGGTCTACGCCGACCCCGCCGGCAAGCCGTTCTGCTTCACCTGGGAGGACGGCAGCTGAGACGTGGTCATGGCGCCGTACTCACCGGGTGCTCGTGGTCGGCGGGGGTTCCCGCAGTGGCGTCGGTGACCGAGTGCAGCAGCCGTTCGATGGCTGACGGATCTCCTACGACGGCCGCGCTGCCGTCGGCGCATGCGGTCGCGAGGGTGGCCGGATCGGTCAGCAGGGCGCTGAGCGTCCCGGGGTCCGTGCGGAGCGAAGCGGCCGCCGTCGCAGGTTCGCCGGGCTGCACCTGAACCCGTCCGGACTCGAGGCGGACCGTCCACACCCGACCGTCGAGCTCGAGACGGCAGTTCGTCGGCGGCGCAGCGGGGTCGGGACGAGCGGCACTTCGCAGGAAGATCAGCACCGACGTGGCACTGAGCGCGCTCGGCGGCGGGGGTTGCGGGGCGTCCATCCCCCAGTCGCTCAGGGCCAGCAGGACCGCTTCCAGCTTCCGGCCCCGTTCGGTCAGCTCGTAGGCCCGCGGCCCTTCCGTGGCTGCCGGTCGGTGGATCACCCCGTTGCGCTCGAGCTCTCGGAGCCGGTCTGCGAGCAGGTTCGAGCTGACGTGGGGCAGAGCATGCCGCAGCTCCGAGAAGCGTTGGGGCGCCAGTAGCAGCTCGCGGACGACGAGCAGGGCCCATCGCTCCCCGACGACGTCGAGGGCCCGGGCGATCGCGCAGGAGTCGCGATAGCTACGGCTGGTCGGCATGGCGGACCTCCCCTCGTCCAACTGATGTGAAACTACCACAGGTACTGATTGTTTTCTGCAACCAGCGATGGTTGACTTTTGCAACTGCAGCTGGCTACCGTTCGCTGCCACGGCGGTGCCGGGTCAGGACGGCCGCGACAGCGATGAGGGACCGGCGCGAGGGGTTCCTCGAGATGGAGCAGGGATGATGCAGACGAGTACTGGGCCGGCCGCGCTGAGTCGCAGCAAGACGAACCTCGCTCTGGCCACGCTGTTCCTGGGGATGTTCGTGCTGGGCAGCGGCGAGCTGCTCGTCGTCGGCCTGCTGAACCTGATCGCCGCCGACCTCCAGGTGCCCATCCCGACGGCCGGCGTACTGGTGGCCGCCTACGCGTTGGGCCTGGCGATCGGCGGCCCGATCCTGACCGCGCTGACGATCAGGCTGGACAAGCGGACGATCCTGATCGCCACGGTCGTCCTGGTCATCGTCCTCACGCTGGTCCCGGTGCTGACCACCAGCTTCGGCCTGTTCGTCGCGGCACGTACCGTCATCGGAGCGCTGCACGGCCTGTTCGTGGCCGTCGGCTTCGTGCTGGCGATGTCGATCGTCCCGCCGGAACGCGGTGGCCGGGCGATCTCCGTGGTCGTCTCCGGGCTCTTCGTGTCGACCGCTCTCGGCGTGCCGCTGGGCACGCTGGTCGGTCAGGTGCTCGGCTGGCGCGGCTCGTTCACGGCGGTCGCCGTGCTCAGCGTGGTCGCCCTGATCGCCACGCTGTTGCTGATCCCGTCCATGCCCAGCACCGGTGGCGGCGCGGGCAGCCAGGCCAAGTACGCGTTCGCGCCGCGGGTGCTCGCCGCGCTGGCCGTGAACGTCGTGGCGTTCGCGGCGGTCTACTCGGCCCTCACGTACATCGTGCCGTTCCTGGAGAGCGTCACCGGCATCTCCGGTGCGGTGATCAGCGTGTTCCTCCTGGCCTACGGTGCGGCCACCGCGGCGGGCTCGTTCGCAGGCGGCCGGTTCGCCGACCAGAACGCCGCGCGCACCCTGGTCGTCGGCTCCATCGGCGTAGCGGTCTCCCTGCTGGTGCTCCACCTCGTCGGCACGATCCCCGTGCTCGTGGCGCTTGCGCTGCTCGCCTTCGGCCTGTTCGCCATGGGCATGGTGCCCTCGATGCAGTACCGCGTGGTGGTCCTGGCAGGCCCGGGAGCACAGCTGGCGTCCTCGCTGCCCGCGTCCGCGGCCAACGTGGGCATCGCGTTGGGCGCGTTCGCCGGTGGCGTGGCGATCGGCACCTTCTCCGCCTCGTCGGCCGTGATCACCGGCCTGATCATCGCGGTGATCTCCATCCCGGTCGCATGGGCCGCCGGCTTCCTGAAGCCCCCGGTGGTCGCGGACGCGACGGTGCCCGCGGTGGCGACCCCCGAACCTGCCTAGACCACGGAAGACCCAACCCACACTCGGAGGACACATGAGTGGCTTGCTGCTCGAGAAGAAGAACGCCGTGATCTACGGCGGCGGGGGCGCCATCGGCGGCGCCGTCGCACGGGTCTTCGCCCGGGAAGGCGCGCGCGTCTTCATCGCCGGGCGGACCCAGGCGAAGCTCGACGCGGTGGCGGACGACGTCGCCACCACGGGCGGAAAGGTCGAGACCGCGCAGGTCGACGTCTTCGACCAACAGGCGGTCGACGAGCACGCCGAGGCGATCGCGGCGACGGCCGGCAGCATCGACATCGCGCTCAACGCCGTCAGCGTCATGCACGACCAGGGAACGCCGCTGGCGGATCTCTCGCTGGAAGAGTTCATGCGGCCGATCGACGGTTTCCTCCGGACGCTGTTCATCACGAGCAAGGCCGTGGCGCGGCACATGGGTCGCGAGCGTCCCGGCGTCGTCCTGACCCTGTCCGAACCGGGTGCCAAGCTGGCCGTGGGCGGCATCCTGGGGCACGGCGTGAGCGCCGCCGGCAAGGAGGCGTTCTCGCGGCTGCTGGCCGCGGAGCTGGCACCGAGCAACATCCGGGTCGTCGACATCCGTCCGCACGCCGTCGTCGATGCGCCGGCAGCGGGTTCCTACACCAAGGACCTCTTCACACGGTCCGCGGCGGCGGCCGGGCAGTCGGTCCAGGAGTTCTTCGAGAACGGGATGGCGCAGGGGACCCTCCTGAAGAGGCTGCCCACGCTCTCCGAGATCGCGGAGACGGCCGCGTTCCTGGCCTCGGATCGCGCTGGAGCCATGACCGGAACGGTCGCCAACCTGTCCGCCGGCGCACTCGTGGACTGAGTTCCGGCTCTGAACCGACCCCACGACGACGAGGAGATTCGACATGACGACCCTGAAGCCCGGCAGCATGCTGCTCGGCACGACCCGTCCCACCGAGCTGCGGGCGTGGTACGCGAAGGCGCTGGCGCCGGAGTCCACCGGCGAGGGCGCGATCGACCTGGGCGGCTTCCTGCTGGTCATCGACGGGCGCGACGACGTCGAGGCGAAGAACGACCAACCGGGCCGCGCGATCATCAACTTCCACGTCGACGACTTCGACGCCGTGGAGGCCCAGCTGAACGCGGCCGGCGCGGAGTGGATCTCGGTCGAGGACCGGGAGAAGGGCCGGTTCGGCACCTTCGCCGACCCCGACGGCAACTACCTCCAGATCATCGAGTGGAAGAAGGACGCCTGAGGGACCGGACGCCCGTGGTCACTTGACAGTGGACGACAGCCTGTGACGATGACCGCGCGGCGATCGATCAGGTCGGCTGCTTGGAGCGGGGGCAGATGAGCACGCCGGTTGAAGAGCAGGACGCGGTGCGGGGCTGGTGGCGGGACGCGGTCGTCTACCAGATCTACCTCCGCAGCTTCGCGGACGGCAACGGTGACGGGATCGGCGACATCGCCGGTATCCGCGCACGGCTGAGCTACCTGCGAGGCCTCGGCGTCGACGCGTTGTGGATCAACCCCTGGTATCCGTCGCCGATGGCGGACGGCGGGTACGACGTCGCCGACTACCGAGGGATCGAGCCGGTGTTCGGCACCACCGAGGAAGCGTTCGCGCTGATCGAGGAGGCGCACGCGCTCGGGCTGCGGGTACTGCTCGACATCGTGCCCAACCACACCTCCGACCAGCACCCGTGGTTCCGGGCGGCGCTCGCGAGCCCGCCCGGTTCCCCGGAACGGGGCCGGTACCACTTCCGGGCAGGCCGCGGCCCGGACGGCGAGCTGCCGCCCAACGACTGGCGCAGCGTGTTCGGCGGTCCTGCGTGGACTCGCACCCCGGACGGCGAGTGGTACCTGCACCTGTTCGACGCCGGGCAGCCGGACCTGAACTGGGCGGACGAACGGGTGCACGCGGAGTTCGAGTCGATCCTGCGGTTCTGGTTCGACCGCGGTGTCGACGGGTTCCGCATCGACGTCGCGCACGGGCTGGCCAAGAGCGAGAGCATGCCCGACATCGGGCTCGCCGAGGGGGACCCCCTGCCTCCGCCCGGCCGGCCGGGGCACCCGCACTGGGACCTCGACGAGGTGCACGAGATCTACCGCGCCTGGCGGAAGATCGCCGACTCCTACCCGGACCCGCGCGTGTTCGTCGCGGAAGCGTGGGTCTTCGATGCACCCCACCGGCTCGCCCGCTACGTGCGCTCCGACGAGTTGCACACCGCGTTCAACTTCGACTTCCTGCGGATCCCGTGGGACGCCGACGCCCTGCGACAGACGATCGACGACTCGATCGGGGCGGTCACGGCGGTGGGTGCCCCCGCCACCTGGGTGCTGTCCAACCACGACGTGGTGCGGCACGTGTCGCGGTTGGGTCGCCCGTTCATCCCGGGCGCCTTCCAGCTGGTGGACCTGCCGCCGATCGAGACGCTCGACCGCCAGCTCGGCGTGCGCCGCGCACGGGCCGCCGCGCTGCTGATGTTCGCGCTACCCGGGGGCGCCTACGTCTACCAGGGCGACGAGCTGGGCCTCTGGGAGATCGAGGACCTACCCGAGGACACCCTGCAGGACCCGACCTGGGTCCGTTCAGGGCACACCGACCGCGGCCGCGACGGTTCTCGAGTGCCACTGCCCTGGTCCGGCACCGCGCCGCCGTTCGGGTTCAGCCCAGAAGGCACGTCCGCGCAGCCGTGGCTCCCGCAGCCTGCAGACTTCGCCACGGTCACCGTCGAACTGCAGGAGCGGGACCCCGACTCCATGCTCGGGTTGTACCGGCAGGCACTTGCGCTGCGCCGCGCGCACGCGGAGCTCGGCGACGGGGAGCTGAACTGGCTGCCGAGCGCGCCGGGCGTGCTCGCGTTCTCGCGGGGCTCCGGTTTCAGCTGCTGGGTGAACCTGTCGCCGGCGTCGGTCCCGCTCCCGCCCGGCGCCGAGGTGTTGCTCGCGAGCGGGCCGCTCCCGACCGACGGGACGCTACCGGTGGACGTGGCGGTCTGGCTCGACGCGTCAGCTGACACCCGGCCGTCCTGACCTCTTGACTACGGGTTCGTGCCCGACGGCGGGCAAGGCGCACGGTGGCGGCGGGGCAGGTGACGACATTGCCGATCGACCTCGACCGGGCGACCCTGGTCGCGTTCTACGGGGCCAAGCCCGCGAGCCTGGACAGGACGGTTCGCGCGCTACAGGATGCGGCCTCGTCCGTGCTGGGCACCCGATTTCGGCCGAGAGCGGTGGACGACGTCCACGCGACCCTCATGGGCCTGGACCAACCAGCGGAGAACGGCGTCGCGCCGCACCTGGCGCAGGCCGTCCGGCATCTGCTCGACGTACTTCGGTCCGAGCGCGTCGTGCTGCAGTTCGGCGGGTTCTCGCCGGGTGAACGGACGATCACGAGTCGAGGGAGATCGCTCCACGACCGGACCCTCGGTGTCGTCGCTCGGCAGATCGTCCTGATCGGCTGGCCCGTCCGGGAGGCCCCGCTGGGCCGCGCCCCGAGTATGCGACTCGCCGACCTGCGCTACGAGTTCGAGCGGTACGGGTTCCGGCACAAGTACCACGCGCCCGGCATGGGCCCCGACCCGGACGCCTACATGGTCCTCGGCGAGGTGGACGACGCCGACGGTGTGGACGCTCACGCCATCGCCGCCATCACCCGGGGCGGCGGGCTGCAGGACGCCATCCTCGTCGACCTGACGCCCGACAGCGTGTTCCTGGTGGAGTACCACGAGACTTCGCTGGCACGTGCGAGCTCCCGGTGGTGGACGCTGGACTCCGCCGACGCGGCGATGCGTGACGGCCCGACGCCGAGCCGGCGTTGTTCTGCGGCGCCGTGAGGACCTGAACAAGATGCTGGGACGGCGCCGGGCGCCCGGGTAGGCCGATAGAAATGATCTGGCCCTGACCATTGGAGCCGGTCAGGGCCAGATTCGATCGAGTGCGCCCGAAGGGATTCGAACCCCTAACCTTCTGATCCGTAGTCAGATGCTCTATCCGTTGAGCTACGGGCGCGTGTGCTGTTCAGTTGTACCTCATGCCGTGTCCGACCCGGAAGTCGGCCACGCCAGCGCGGAGGCTCCGGGATTTGAACCCGGGATGGGGGGTGACCCCAAACCGCATTAGCAGTGCGGCGCCATAGACCAGACTAGGCGAAGCCTCCCGGGGCCTCTCGGCCTCCAGCGCTCACCAGAGTACATGGGCCCGTGCGGCGGGTTCACGACCCCCCGGTGGCGAGGGCGAGGAAGGGGCCGAGCGCGTCGGGGTTCTGGAGGGCGCCGCGGCTCACGGCCCGGTCCGGCGACACGCCTGCGAGGATCTTCTTGACCGGCACCTCGCACTTCTTCCCGTTGAGGGTGCGGGGGATCGCCTCGACGGCCACGAACCGGTCCGGGACGTGGCGGGGCGAGAGCTCGGTGCGGAGGGCGCGGCGCAGGGCGGGCTCGACCTCTTCGAGCGTGGCGCCCTCGGCCAGGACGAGGAAGCAGAGCAGGGCTCCCTCGTCGCGGGCGCCGAGCTCGGTGGTGTCGATCACCAACGAGTCGAGCACCTGCTCGAAGCCCTCGACCACGGCGTAGAAGTCGGCGGTGCCCATGCGCACGCCACCGCGGTTGAGCGTGGAGTCGCTGCGCCCGTAGATGACGAAGGAGCCGCGGGGTGTCCGGCGGACCCAGTCGCCGTGGCGCCACACACCCGGGAACTCGTCGAAGTAAGCCTCACGCAGGCGGGTGCCGTCGGGGTCGTTCCAGAACATCACCGGCATGGACGGCATCGGGCGGGTGATCACGAGCTCGCCCACCTCGTCGACGAGCTCCTCGCCCTTCTCGTCGTAGGCGACCACGGCGGCGCCGAGCGAGGCGCAGCTGATCTCGCCCAGCCACACGGGCAGGTTCGGCGCGGACCCCACGAACGCGGCGCACACGTCGGTGCCGCCGGACACGGAGCAGATCTGCACGTGCTCGCCCACCGCTTCGCCGACCCAGCGGAACCCCTCGACGGACAGCGGTGCGCCGGTGGAGCCGAGCGCGCGCAGCGAGCCGAGGTCGAACTGGTCGCGCGGGCGTAGCCCCGCCTTGAGGCTCGCCTGGATGAACGGGGCGGACGTGCCGAAGTACGTGACCCGGTGCCGCTCGGCGAGCCGCCACAGCGCACCCAGGTCGGGGTGGCCCGGGTTGCCGTCGAAGAGGATCACCGTCGCCTCGACGAGAAGGCCGCCGATGAGGAGGTTCCACATCATCCAGCCGGTGGTCGTGAACCAGAAGAACCGCTCCCCCGGCCCGAGCTCCATCTGCAGCCCGAGCGCCTTGAGGTGCTCCAGCACGATCCCGCCGTGGCCGTGCACGATGCCCTTCGGCAGGCCGGTCGTGCCGGACGAGTAGAGCACCCACAGCGGGTGGTCGAACGGCACCGGCTCGAAGGCCAGCTCACCGGGCGTGCCGGTGAACTCGGCCCACGGGACGGCGCCGTCGAGCGTGGCGGCCTCGTCCAGGTACGGCACCAGCACGGTGGTGGCGAGGGTGGGCAGCTCCTCGCGCAGCTGCTGCACGGTGCTGCGGACGTCGAACCGCTTGCCGCCGTAGACGTAGCCGTCGACGGCCAGCAGGACGGTCGGCTCGATCTGGGCGAACCGGTCGCGCACGGCCCGGGCGCCGAAGTCCGGTGAGCACGACGACCAGATGGCCCCGAGGCTCGCCGCGGCGAGGAAGGCGGCGAGCGTCTCCACGCTGTTGGCCGCCAGCGCGACGACCCGGTCGCCCCGGCCGACGCCGGCCCGCACGAGCCCGGCGCGCGCCCGGCCGACGAGGTCGCGCAGCTCGCCGCGGGTCACCTCGCGCTCGAGACCGTCCTCGCGGACGAACACGACCGCGAGGTCGGCGTCCGAGCCGGGGGCGAGCGCGTGCTCCGCGTAGTTCAGCGTGGCCCCCGGGAACCACTCGGCGCCGGGCATCTCGGTGCGGCCGAGCACGGCGCGCGGCTGCGCGTGGAACCGGACGCCGAGGAACTCGGCCACCGCCGACCAGAAACCCTCTTGGTCGTCGACCGACCAGGCGTGCAACGTGGCGTAGTCGGGAGCGTCGACGCCGCGGTGCTCGCGCACCCACTCGGTGAACTCGGCCAGCCGGCCGTGGTGGTCGGGATCGGGGGTCCACAGGACGTCGGGAGCCTCGGCGCCGGTCATACGCGCAGCATGCATTCCGAGGTGCCGGACGCGCCAGAGGGCGCCCTGATCAGCGCAGGTGGGAGTCGAACCAGTTCAGGGTGCGCTGCCAGGCGGCCGCGGCCACGTCCGGGTCGTCGTCGAAGCGGTGGCCCCGGCGCGGGTAGACCACGACGTCGGTGGCGACCTGCGACGACGCGGCGGCGTCCCGCAGGCGGGCGACCTCCGGGTCGGGCCCGCCCCCGTTGACCTCGCCGTAGATGCCCAGCCATGGGCAGGTCAGGCCGGGAGCGGCTTCGACCAGCGCGGGCAGCCCGCCGGCCGGGCTCGCCGGCACCGGGTCGCCCGCCACCGTGACGGCGGCACCGAGCGTGCGTTTGGCGGCCACGAGCAGCGCGACGGAACCGCCCAGGTCGAACCCGAGCACCCCCATCCGGTCGGGGGTGACGCCGCGCTCCGCGAGCCAGCCGAACGCGGTGTCCGTGTCGGCCATCACCTGCTCGCCCTCGAGCCGGTCGACCTGTTGCTGCACCTCGTCGTCGGCGCCGTCGAGCTCATCGGCACCGTCACGGTGGTAGAGATGTGGGGCGACGGCGAGCCAGCCGTCCGCGGCGAGGCCTTGCACGATGCCGCGTACCGAGTCGGTGACACCCCGTGCCTCGTGCAGCACCACGATCCCCCCGCGGATCGCGCTGACCGGCTCCGCGACGGTGAGTCGCAGCGCACTGCCGTCTACCAGAGGGACGGTCTCGGTGCGGATCTCGGTCATGGAACCAGGGTGTCACGGCTGGGTGAAGTCGGCGGCCTCGGGCACGGTTACGGTGACGTTCATGACGCAGATCCGCCCGGACCTCGACACCCTGCCGGCCTACGTGCCCGGGAAGACCATCCCGGGTGCGATCAAGCTGGCGAGCAACGAGGTCGCACTGCCGCCCACCCCCAAGGTGTTGGCCGCCATCGCCGAGGCGGCGACGAGCGGCAACCGCTACCCCGACCTGGCCGTCACGGGCCTGACGGCGCGGCTGGCGGAGGCCCGGGGCGTCGCAGCCGAGCGGATCGCCGTCGGCTGCGGTTCCGTGAGCCTCTGCCAGCAGCTCGTGCAGGCCACCTGCCGGGAGCCGGAGGAGGAGGTCGTGTTCGCCTGGCGCTCGTTCGAGGCGTACCCGATCGTGACCCAGATCGGCGGCGCCACGATCCGCACCGTCCCGATCGACGCCGAGTTCCGCCACGACGTCGACGCGATGGCCGCCGCGGTCGGGCCGCGCACCCGGCTCGTGTTCGTCTGCAGCCCGAACAACCCGACGGGCACCGTGGTCACCCGCGCGGAGCTGGAGCGGTTGCTCGGGGCCGTCCCGCAGAACGTGCTGGTGGCGCTCGACGAGGCGTACCACGAGTACGTCACCGACCCGGACGCCGTGGACGGCATGGACCTGATCGACGCCCACCCCAACCTCGTGGTGCTCCGCACCTTCTCGAAGGCCTACCGGCTGGCCGCGCTGCGCGTCGGGTACGCGATCGGGTCGCCGGAGGTGGCGACGGCGCTGCGCAAGGTCAGCTCTCCGTTCAGCGTGAGCACCCTCGCCCAGGCCGCCGCCGTCGCCGCGCTCGACGACGAGGAGACCCTGCTCGCGGGCTGTGCCGGCGTGATCGAGGAGCGGGTGCGGGTGCGGGACGCCCTGCTCGCCGCCGGCTTCACCGTGCCGCCCACGCAGGCCAACTTCGTGTGGCTCGCGCTGGGCGAGCGCACCGCGCCGTTCGCGGCGCACTGCCTCGACCACAAGGTCGTGGTGCGCCCGTTCCACCCGGACGGCGTGCGCGTCACGGTCTCCACGCCCGAGGAGAACGACGCGTTCCTCGCCGCCGCCATGGCGTTCGAGGGGTAGGCCGGACGGACGAGGCCCGGCCCCGAACTGGTCGGGACCGGGCCGGCGAACGTATGGGGTCAGCGCGTGACGCCGCGCCTGCTGTAGATGCCCGCGACGACCGTGACACCGATCGCGGCCACGACGATCTGCAGGATCAGCTCGATCCAGTCGATGCCGCCGGTGTCGGCGACGTTGAACAGGCCGGCGATCCAGGTGCCGATGAAGGCCGCCACGATCCCGACCACGATGGTCAGCCAGATCGGGATGTTCTGCTTCCCCGGCGCCACGAGACGGCCGACGAAACCGATGATGGCGCCGATGATGATGGCGGTGATGATCCCCGTAACAGTCATCCGTGCTCCCGACTCTCGTCCGGGCCGCAGCCGCGCGGCTCGTGTGTAAGCACTGGGTAGCACGGTGTGACCGCCGTCGCACTAGGCAACCGCAGATGCCACCCGGTCGGGCCGTGTTCGATAACGGTTATGGCCTCGATCAGGCCTCGAGCACGTAACCCTCACCCCGGACGGTTCGGATGCGCTCCGCTCCGATCTTGCGGCGCAGGTAGGAGATGTACACCTGCACGAGGTTGGGCGACGCAGGCTCCGACCACACCTCACGGGCGAGCCGGTGCGGGGGCACCACCTCGCCCGGCTCGGCGATGAGGGCCATCAGGAGCGCGTACTCGGTGGGCGACAGCGAAATCGACTGCCCGTCGACGCTCACGTCTCCGAACTCGGTGTCGACCACGAGCTCGCCGAGGCGCAGCACGGTGTTCTCGACGGCCGGGCCGAGCCGCAGGCGCAGCCGGATCCGGGCGGCCAGCTCGTCGACGGCGAACGGGCGCACCAGGAAGTCGTCGCGGTCGCCGCGCAGGAGCCCGAGCAGGCCGACCCTGCGCTCGCGGGGCGTGACGGCGATGACCGGCACGTTGGGCGCCTCGGTCTGCACGGCGACGAGCACGGCCGCCTGGTCCGGGCCGGGCAGCTCGACGTCGAGCACGACGAGAGCCGGATCGCGGTTGCGGACGGCGTCGAGAACGCCGATGCCGTCGCTCACCGGGCTGACCGACACGCCTTCGGAGCGGAGACTGCGCAGCACGGAGGCCGACGCGGCGGTCGGGGGCAACGCCAGTAGTACGTGGTTGGTGGTGGTCGTGGTGGGCAGCGTGTTCGGGGGCACGGACACACGCGTCGACACGGCGGCCGACGTGTACGAGGACGCACCCCCCGGGGGAGCAGCGGGGAGCATCGCCTGACACCTTTGCGCAGTGGGCGCCTCGTAACAATCGGCTAACGGAGCGACATCAGCCCCGCAATCGCGGTTCTCAGGTCTCAGCTGAGAGCCCTATTAATCCGATCGGAGTACAAGGCGCGCACAACACGCCCGATCGGGTGCGGCCCGGCGCGCACAACCTACCCCTCAGCGCGGACGAGCAACCCGAGCTCTCAGGTTTCCGATCACGAGCCGTCACCCTCCCTATCGTTCCGCCCCATGCGAAGGACAACCTCCGCAGTGGGCAGCTCAGCCACTGAGCTGATCGAACGGGTCACTGCCGAACGTGGCAGCGACGCCGTCACCGCGTCGGGCCGGCACCGGCACCCGCGCGGCCACGCGGAGGCCGTCGTCACCTCCGACGCGCCCGGGACGAACTCCACGACCCGGCGGCTCGCGCCGATGGCGGTCGGCGCCCTCGTGATGCTGGTCGCCACGCTGGTGGCCACGCTCGCGCAGCCCTCCGACGACCCGTCGCTCGCGGCCCAGCAGCTGAGCAACAACGCGGCCGTCGCAGATCCCGCGCAGGCACCGCCCGTCACCCCGGAGCCGACCCCCGAACCGCCGGCCGCCGCAGAGCCGACCGAGCCGCCTGCCACGAGCAAGCCCCAGGCCGCGGAGCGGAAGGCGGCCGCCGGCGAGCAGGCGGCAGCGCCCCGCAAGAGCGGTGGTGCGGGTGAGGGCCGGTCGGCGGCGGCCGCGAACGGCTGGACCCGCGCGGGCGGCGACGAGTTCAACGGCGGGCTGAGCCCGCAGTGGAGCCCCTACGACGGCGAGGGGCACGACGGCCAGGGCCGCCGCACGCCGGACGCGATCAGCGTCGAGAACGGCGTGCTCGTCATCCGCGGCGACTCCGAGGGCAACACCGGCGGCATGTCCTGGAAGGAGGACCAGCGCTTCGGCCGCTGGGAGATGCGCGCCCGGTTCCCCAAGGGCGACGACCAGTACCACCCCGTGCTGATCCTCTGGCGCGAGAGCGGCGGTCAGGAGAACGGCGAGATCGACTTCGCCGAGACGACCAGCGCGTCGCCCGACGTCTCGTTCTTCCTGCACTACGGCAGCGACCAGAAGTACGCGACCAAGACCATCGACATCGCGCAGTGGCACAACTACGCGGTCGAGTGGGTGGACGGCCGGGTAACCGGCTACATCGACGGCCAGAAGTGGTTCGAGAGCACCGACGAGGAAACCCTTCCGCCGGGCCGGATGCACGCGACGATCCAGCTCGACTACTTCCCCGACGGCGGCTCGCCCAAGCCAACCGAGATGCAGGTCGACTACATGCGGATCTACCGCTAGCTCTTTCGGACCAACTGCACGACCGCCCCAACACCCCGTCCCGCCCGGCGCTCCCCACCGGGCGGGACGGGACGTTCACCGGAACGTCGTCCGGGACGTCAGCAACCGCGCGAGCCGCGCGTCGGACTCGCGTAGCGCGGCCAGGTCGAACGTCGACGTGGAGGCGAGCAGCTCGTCGGCGCCCGTGCGGTGGAACAGCTCGCCGAGCTCGGCCGCGACCGTGGCCTCGTCGCCGTGCACCGTCCGGCCCACGGCGTCCTCCACGACTGCACGTTGCCGCTCGGACAGCACGCGGTCCGGGTCGACCGGCTCCAGCGCCGGGAACTGGCCGGTGGTGCGCGCCGCCGCGAGCGCCCACGCCTCCGGGAGTGCGAGCTCGCGGGCCCCGGCGACCGAGTCGGCGATCAGGACGTCGAGCGAGACCACGACGTACGGGCGGCCGCCCGCGGCCTCGGCGCGCGCCCGGTAGTCGTCCAGGGCTGCGCCGATGTCCGCGCTGTCCAGCACGGGCCCACCGAGCACGACCGGCAGGCCTGCGTCACCGGCCACGGCGAGGCCGCGGCCCGTGGCCAGCACGAACACCGGAACCGGGCGGTCGAGCCGCGGGCGGGCCGTGACCGGGCCGCTGCCCTCGAGGTAGGAGCGCAGCTCGTCGAGATCGGTGGCGAAGGTGTCCGGTGCATCGGCCGCACGGCGCAGGGCTGCTCGCACCGGCGGGGTGAAGCCGAGCGAACGGCCGACACCCAGGTCGATCCGGCCCGGGAAGAGGGCCTCCAGCATCGCGAACTGCTCGGCGACGACCAGCGGCTGGTGGTTCGGCAGCATCACGCCCCCCGACCCGACCCGGATCCGGTCCGTCCGGGCGGCGACCGCTGCGACCAGCACCGGCGGGCTGCCGCTCGCGATGCCCGGGACGGCGTGGTGCTCGGCAACCCAGAACCGGTGGTAGCCGAGCCGCTCGGCGCGCTGCGCCCGCTCGACCGTGTGCCGCAGCGCCGCGGCGTCCGGCTCGCCCGCGCGGGTACGGGAGCGATCCAGCAACGAGAGCCTGACCTGCGGTTCCATCGCCTCGCCCAACACCCCGCCCCCGCCGGCCATTCCGGAAGGCGGCGCGACGACCGCGACTCGGCTGCACCAGGAGCGCGACTCGCGTGCACCGAGGGCGCGACTCGCGTGCACTCAGACCGCGACTCGCGGGAGCAGGAGACCCCCAGCCCCGCGAGTCGCGGTCTGAGTGCGAGCGAGTCGCGGTATCAGCGGGGGCGCTTGGTGTGCGGGCGGCCGCCGCGGAGCTGGCGGGCCAGGTCCTCGCGCGGTCCGACGTGCGTCGGATCGCCCTTCTTCGCCTTCGCGCGGCGCTCGGCCCGGTTGAGCGGAGCGGACTCTTCGTCCGGCTCGGTGGCCGGGTCCGGCTCGGCGGCCGGCTTCGGCTGCTCGGCGTCGGGCGGGACTGGCTGGGACACGGAGAACCTCCGAGGTGGTTGGAGGGCGGACAGGGCTCAGAGGATCACCGCACAGCCTAGAGCCCGGCCACGGCGAGGCCTCGGCAATTCCCCCGCGGTACTCAGCGAGCGACGCGGGGGTAGCGGATCAGCAGGCTCGCCAGCACGTCGTCCGGCCCGGGAGCGGCGTAGGTGTGCGGCACGTCGGCCGCCCACTCGACGTACTCGCCGGGGCCGGCGCGCAGCGGGTCGTCCACCGGGCCGGTCTCGAGCACCCCGGAGAACACCGTGACGTGCTCGGTGACGCCCACCTGGTGGGCGGATGAGCGCTGCGCGAGGCCGGTCGGGACGCGCATGCGGTAGAGCTCGTACGTCACCGGGCCGTCGTCGAAGACGCGCAGCAGCTGGATCTGCACGGCGGCGCCGCTGAGGGTGGCGGGTGGTGGGCTGAGGAGGGCGGTCAGCGGCAGTTCCAGGGCGGCGGCCACGGCCTGCAGGGTGTCGAGGGTGGGGTTGCGGGTGCCGGCCTCGAGCCCGGACAGCGTCGCCTTGCCCACAGCGGCCCGGCGTGCCAGCTCGGACAGCGACATGCCGCGGCGTTCGCGCAGCTCCCGCACCCGGCCGCCCACGTCGGCCGCGCCCTCGGCGAGGGCAGGCCCGGCAACGCCCTCGCTCGCGGCATCCACATGGGCTATCGTCCCATCGTTCCGTAAACGGAACGACCATGGGAGGGAACAGGTGCGGCTGCAACCCGTGCTCGCCGGTGTCGTGACGGCGCTGGTCGGCTTCTCCAGCGCGTTCGCCGTGGTGCTCACCGGGCTGCGAGCGGCAGGGGCCGACGAGCGGCAGGCGGCGTCCGGCCTGCTCGTGCTGTGCCTGGCCTCCGGCCTGGTCGCGCTCGGGCTGGGGCTGCGCGACCGGATCCCCATCAGCATCGCGTGGTCCACGCCCGGCGCCGCGCTCCTGATCTCGACCGGTCCCCCGGCCGGCGGCTTCGCCGCCGCCATCGGCGCGTTCCTGCTGTGCGGGGTGCTCGTCGTGGTGGCCGGGCTGGTGCCGGCGGTCGGACGGCTGATCGCGCTGATCCCGGTGCCGATCGCGAGCGCGATGCTGGCCGGGGTGCTCGTGGAGCTCTGCCTCGCGCCGGTGCGGGCCCTCGCGGAGGTTCCGTTGCTCGCCGCGCCGGTGATCGCGGTCTGGGCGCTCATCAGCCGGTTCGCCCGGACGTGGGCGGTACCGGCCGCGCTCGTGGTGGCAGCCGTCACGATCGGGCTCACGGGCCCGGGGCTCGGTGGCGTGACGCTCGCGCCCGCCCTCGTGTGGACCACTCCGACGTTCGACCTCGCGACGGTCGTGGGCATCGGGATCCCGCTGTTCCTCGTCACGATGGCGTCGCAGAACGTGCCCGGCGCCGCCGTGCTCGCCCAGTACGGCTACGCCGCGCCGATGCGCCCGATCCTCGCCACCACCGGCCTGGCGACGATCGTCTCCGCCCCGTTCGGCGGACACGCGGTGAACCTCGCGGCGATCAGCGCCGCGCTGGCGGCCGGCCCGGACGCCCACCCGGACCCGCGGCGGCGCTGGCTCGCGTCCGTCACGGCGGGGGTGGCCCTCGCGGTCCTCGGGCTCGGCGCGGGACTCGCCGCGGCCCTGCTCGTGCTGTCACCGCCGGTACTGATCGAGGCGGTGGCCGGGCTCGCACTCCTCGGCGCGCTGGCCGGGGCCCTGTCGTCGGCGGTGTCCGAGCCGGACCGGCGCGAGGCCGCCGCCATCACGTTCGTGGTGACGGCGGCCGGCGTCGGGTTCCTCGGCATCGGAGCCGCGTTCTGGGGCCTGCTCGCCGGGACGGGAGTGAGCCTCCTGCACCGGCGACGCACGCCCGCCGAGCCGGTCACCTCCCCCCGCTGACGGGTTCGAGGTGCCGGGCGAACGGCTCGTCGAGCGGCGCGCTCGTGAGCCGGTTCGCGAACGTCGACATCGTGTAGGCACCGATCCCGAGCACCACTTCCAGCGCATTGCGGAGCGTGTAGCCGTGGCCGAGGAAGGACTGCACGGAGTCGTCGGGCACGTCGCCCGTGGTGGCGAGCACCTCGAGGACGAACGCTCGCAGCGCCTCGAGCCGGGGGTCGGTGAGCGGCTCCCCCGCCTGCAACGCTGCGACCAGCGCTTCGTCGGCATCCAGCCCTCGCAGCTTGCCGGTGTGCATGGCGACGCAGAGGTGGCAGCCGTTGCGGACGGCGATCGTCATGATCAGGACTTCCCGCGCCACCGGATCGAGGGTCGACGCCTCGAACGTCTTGCTGAGGCGCAGGAACCCGTCGAGCAGCTCGGGTGACTCGGCGAGCCGGGCCACTGCGCCCGGCACGAACCCGAACTGCTTCTCGACGGCGCCCATCGTGCGGCGGGCGGCCTGCGGCGCGGTCTCGATGGTGTGGGCGGGGAACATCTGGGACATCGGCATCTCCTAGACTCGACAACGTGGTTGACCAAACCGTAAACCAGGTTGTCGAATCTGTCCATGGGTGATCACGGGGACGAGCCGGGCTGGATGCTCCCGCTGCTGCTCTTCGGCGGTTTCCGGACGCTGGTCGACCGCCTGCACGCCGAGCTCGCGCAGCAGGGCCACCCCGACGTGCGGCCGGCGTACGGCTTCGCCATGCAGGCGATCGGCCGGGACGGCGCGACGGCCAGCGAGCTGGGCAGGCGCCTGGGCGTGTCCAAGCAGGCGGCCGGCAAGACCGTCGACCGGCTCGTCGAGCTGGGCTACGCCGAGCGCAGCGCGGACGCCGCCGACGCCCGGCGCAAGCTGGTGCGGCTCACCCCGCGCGGCTACGACGTCCTGGCCCGCTCGGCCGCCGTGTTCGAGCAGCTGCGCGCCGAATGGGTCGAGCAGCTGGGCGTCGACGGGGTGCGCGCCGTGGAGGCGAACCTGAGGGCGGTCGTGCCGGCCACGGCCGTCCGGCTGGACGCGGCGAGCTGGTTCGGCCCGTGATCCCGGTGCGGCGAGGCCGCAACAGCTGTCAGCCCGTCAGGCCCCGACGCGTCAGGAGCGGGGCGAGCTCCGGGTCGCGGCCGCGGAAGGCGCGGTAGGCCTCCATCGGGTCCACCGCGCCGCCGCGGGAGAGCAGCTCGCGGCGGAACGCGTCGCCGTTCTCCCGGCGCAGGCCACCGTTCTCGGCGAACCACTCGACGGTGTCGGCGTCGAGCACCTCGCTCCAGATGTAGGAGTAGTACGCCGCGCTGTAGCCGCTCATCATGTGGTTGAAGTACGTGGTGCGGTAGCGCGGCGGTGCCGTCGGCTCGACGACGCCCGCCGCCGCGAGCGCGTCCGCCTCGAACCGCTCCACGTCGGTGACCGCGTCGTCGGGGCCCAGCCGGTGCCACGCCTGGTCCAGCAGCGCCGCGGCGAGGTACTCCGTGGTGGCGAAGCCTTCGCCGAAGCGCCGCGCCGCCGCGAGCCGCTCGACCAGCTCCGCCGGCATCGGCTCGCCGGTCCCGTGGTGGCGCGCGTAGCTCGCGAGGATCTCCGGGTCCTCCAGCCACATCTCGTTGACCTGCGACGGGAACTCCACGAAGTCGCGCGGCACGGACGTGCCGGAGAAGGTGGGGTACCGCACGTCGGAGAAGAGGCCGTGCAGGGCGTGGCCGAACTCGTGGAACAGGGTGCGGACGTTGTCGACGGTGAGGAGGGTGGGCTCGCCGTCGGCGGGCTTGGCGATGTTCAGCGTGTTGAGCACCACGGGCTTCGTGCCCAGCAGGTGCGACTGGGGCACGAACGAGTTCATCCACGCGCCGCCGCGCTTGGAGTCGCGGGCGTAGAAGTCGGCGACGAACAGGCCCAGCTGCCCGCTGGGGTCGAACACGTCGAAGACCCGGACGTCGGGGTGGTAGCGGGGCAGGTCGTGGCGCTCGGCGAAGCGCAACCCGTACAGCCGGCCTGCGGCGTGGAAGACGCCGTCGTGGAGCACGCGCTCCAGCTCGAAGTACGGGCGCAGTGCGTCGGCGTCGATGTCGAAGCGCTCCCGGCGCACGCGTTCGGCGTAGAAGGCGCGGTCCCAGGCCTCGATCAGGAAGCCGGCGGCCTCGGACAGCTCCGCGGCCTCCGCTCGCGCGTTCGCGACGGCGACCGGCGCCAGCTTGCCGAGCATCGCGTCGATCGCCTCGACGGTGCCGGCCGTGGCGTCCTCGGCGATCCAGGACGCGTGGTGGGGGTGGCCGAGCAGGCGCGCCCGCTCGGCGCGCAGCGCCATCGTCCGCAGCACGATGTCCCGCGTGTCGTGCTCCCCACCGAGTCCCCGCTCGATCGACGCCCGGTGCAGCCGCTCCCGCAGCGCCCGGTCGGTGAGGGATGCGAGCGCGGGCTGCTCGGTCGGCAGCACGAGCGTCAGCAGGTACCGGCCGGGGTGACCGCGATCGGCGGCGGCACGCGCAGCGGCGGAGACGGCGCTCGGGGGCAGCCCGTCGAGCTGCGCCACGTCCTCGACGAGGACGGCCGCGGCGTTCGCCCCGGCCAGCAGGCGCCTGCCGAACTCCGTCGACAGCGCGGAGAGCCCGGCGTTCAGCTCCTTGAGCCGCTCCTGCTCGGCGGGCGCGAGCCGGGCGCCGGCCCGCACGGCGTCGCGGTACCGCCGCTCCAGCAGACGAAGCGACTCGGCGTCGAGGCCGAGGTCGTGCCGGGCTGCGAACAGCGCCTCGACGCGGGTGAAGAGCACCGGGTCGAGCGTGATCGCGTCGGCGTGCGCGGCGAGCCGTGGGGCCACGTCGGCCTCGATCTCGCGGAGCCCAGGCGTGCTGCACGAACCCACCAGCGTGAAGAACACGGTCGACACGCGTCGCAGGGTGGCGCCGGACCGTTCGAGGGCGACGATCGTGTTCTCGAACGTAGCCGGGCCCGGGTCGGCGGTGATCGCGTCGACCTCCGCTCGTTGCTCGGCCATGCCCGCTGTGAACGCGGGGATGAAGTGCTCCTCGCGGATCGCGTCGAAGTCGGGGAACCCGAACGGCAGCGGGCTGGGGGCGAGGAACGGGTTGCCGGTCACCCGCGCGAGCATAGGTCCGTGACGCGGGTGCAGGTCGGGGTCGGAGCCGTGGTCAGCGAGGGCGGGCGGATCCTCGTGATGCGCCGGGCGGGTGCCCACGGCGCTGGTAGGTGGGGGTTGCCGGGCGGGCACCAGGAGTTCGGCGAGTCGCCGGAACGCACCGCCGTGCGCGAGACCCTCGAGGAGACCGGGCTCGTCGTTCGTCCCACGGTCCGGCTGGGGTTCACCGACGACCCGATGCCCGACATCGGGCGGCACTACGTGACGCTGTTCATCGCCTGCGAGCGGCTCGACGGCGAGCCGGAGCTGCGCGAGCCCGAGAAGGCCACGGCGCTCGCCTGGCTCACCCCCCATGAGCTGCGCGCCCGTCGCACGGAGCTGTTCGACCCGCTCGCTCGCTGCCTCGACGCGGGTTTTCTGGACGCGAAACCGGCTTGACCTGAACCCGGGTTGAGGCCGGAAGCTGCCTCGCATGGACGTCGCCGCCTACCTCGCGCGGATCGGGGCCCCCCGCCCGGCCGCTCCCACCAGCGCCTCGCTCGCCGCTCTGCAGCGAGCGCACGTGCAGTCCGTTCCGTTCGAGGACTACGACATCCACACCGGTGTCACGATCTCCCTCGAGCCGGACGTGCTCGAACGCAAGATCGTCCAGCGGCACCGCGGCGGCTACTGCTACGAGCTGAACGGGCTGTTCGGCGCGCTGCTGCGGGAGCTGGGCTTCGCGGTCACGCTGGTGGCGGCGTTCTCACTGGACGACAACGGCACCCGCGGTCCGGACGTCGACCACCTGCGGCTCCTCGTGGACGCCGTCGACGGCAACTGGGTCGTCGACGTCGGCAACGGCGCGCGGTGGCCACAGCCGGTGCCGCGGCGGCCCGGCGTGCACGGCCGCGTGCAGGTGTACCGCGACGGCGACGTCTGGTGGACCACGGAACGCCGCGGCGACGGCAGTTGGGAGCGGGGCTGGGCCTGGACCCCGCAGCCGCGGCAGCTCGCCGACTTCGCCGAGCGCAACCGCTACCAGCAGTACGACCCGTCCTCGGACTTCGTCGGCAGGCGGGTGGCCGCGCTCGCGACGCCGACGGGCCGGATCTCCCTGGTGAACGGGGTCTTCGCGGAGCTCGCCAACGGCGTGCGGACCGAGCGGGAGGTCTCGGCCGCCGAGGAGTGGGCGCTGCTCGCCGACCGTTTCGGGATCGTGCTCGACCGCCCGTGGGCCGAGCGGGTCCCCGTGCTCACCAGCTGCTGACCGTGAGCTGGGCGGCCTTCTCGCCTACGGCGACAGCGGTGGCCGCCGTCCCCCGCCGCGGAGCGATCGGGAGCACCGACGTGTCGGCCACCCGCAACCCCTCGATCCCGTGGACCCGCAGCTGCGGGTCCACCACCGGCCCGATCGCGGCGCTCCCGGACAGGTGCACGGCGGTGGCGAGGTGGGCGCCGATCCAGGCGTCGAGCTCGCGGTCGCTGCCCAGGACGTCGCCGCCGGGGGCGGTGCGCGTGCCGACGCCCGCGCGGAGCAGGTCGGCGGCCGTGCGGATGGCGTGGCGCAGGAGCCGGCGGTCGTGCTCGGTGCGCAGGTAGCGGTAGTCGATCCGGGGCCGGGCGCGCGGGTCCGGCGAGGTGGGGGTGATCGTGCCGCGGCTCTCGGGGCTCGTCACCATGCACATCAGGTGCAGCTCACCGGCGGGCGCGAAGGGCCGGACGAACGCGAGCACCTCGACGTCGCCTCCCGGGTCGGCGCCCGCGTCCCAGTCGAGCGCGGCCTGGCTGCCCGGGGTGTGCGGGTGGGCGGGCGGGTCGGCGGTGGTGAATGGCACGAACACCACGGGGTGGTCGGTGAAGCCCTGCCCCACCGGCAGGTCGCGCACGACCGGCACGCCGGCGCTGCGCAGCACGTCGGCAGGCCCGATCCCGGACAGCATCAGCAGGTGCGGGGTGGCGACGGCGCCCGCGGCGAGCATGACCTCCCCCGCCTCGACCACGGTGCCGTCGAGCAGGGCGACACCGCGGGCCCGGTCGCGGTCGAGGAGCACCCGAGCCGCCGGGGCGTCGGCGCGCACGGTCAGGTTCGGGTGGCCTGCGAGGTAGGCAGCGGCTGCGCTGGTGCGCAACCCGTCCCCTGCGTTGCTCGGCACCAGCCCGGCCCCTGGTGGGCCGCCTGCGTTCTTGTCGGGTTCCAGCGGGTGGCCGAGCCGCTGCGCAGCCCCGAGGAACCGCTCGGCCACGGGGTGGAGCAACGGGCCGGCAGGGCGCCGGACGGGCACCGGGCCGCTGTCGCCGTGACCGGGCGCAGCCGGGTGGTCGAGGTCGTGTTCGGAGCGGACGAAGTGCGGCAGGAGGTCGGCCCACGCCCACCCGGGCACGCCCCACCCCGCGGCGTCGGCGGGCGTCGCCCGCACCCAGTTGGCCCCGTTGATCGCGCTCGACCCACCGACGACGCGCCCGCGCGGCACGCTGACGGTGTGACCCGGGCGCAGCTCGGCCGCGTAGGACCAGTTCAGCGGGTGCCCCGGCCGGGCTCCGTCGAGCCAGTCCGGCGCCGCCGCGACCGGGCCGGCCTCGAGCAGCAGCACCCGTCGCCCCGCATCCTCGGCGAGCCGGCCCGCGAGGGCGCAGCCCGCCGAACCGGCGCCCACCACGACCACGTCGTACACATCAGGGAGGATGCCTCGCGATGACCGATCTCGCGCAGGATCTCGCCGCGTTCCTCACCGCGGCGCCCACCCCGTACCACGCAGTCGCCGAGGGCGTGCGCCGGCTGAGCGCCGCCGGCTTCACCGAGCAGCCGGAGTCCGGGCCGTGGGAGGACGGCCCCGGCGGCCGCTACCTGGTGCGCGACGGCACGCTGCTGGCCTGGTTCGTGCCGGAGGCCGCCCCTCCCGGCACGCCCTTGCGGGTCTTCGCCGCGCACACCGACTCGCCCACGCTCAAGGTCAAGCCGCGGCCCGACACCGGCGCGGCCGGGTGGCGGCAGGTCGCCGTCGAGGTCTACGGCGGGGCGCTGTGGAACTCCTGGCTCGACCGCGACCTCGGCCTCGCGGGACGCCTCGCCCTCTACGACGGCTCGGTCGTGCTCGTCGACGTGCGCAGGCCGCTGCTGCGGGTGCCGCAGCTGGCGATCCACCTGGACCGCCAGGTGAACCAGGGCCTCAAACTCGACCCGCAGGAGCACCTGCTGCCCGTCTGGGGGCTGGGCTCACCGGCCGAGGGGGATCTGATCGAGTTCCTCGCCGCGGAGGCGGGGGTCGACCCGGCCGAGGTGGCCGCGCACGACCTCGTGGTGCACGAGCTCACCCCGCCGGCCCGGCTGGGCGAGCACGAGGAGCTCCTGGTCGGGCCGCGGCTGGACAACCTCGCGTCCGTGCACTCCGGCCTGGGCGCCCTGCTCGCCGCCGCCGACGACGCGGCGGGGGTGATCCCCGTGTTCGTCGGCTTCGACCACGAGGAGATCGGCAGCGCCTCCGCGACCGGCGCGGCCGGTCCGCTGCTGGAGACCGTGCTCACCCGGCTCGCGGGCGGGTTCGACGCCCGCGGCGCGGCGTTCGCCGCGTCCCGCTGCCTCTCGGTGGACGTCACCCACGCCGTCCACCCGAACTACCTGGGCCACCACGACCCGAACCACCGCTCGGTGCCGAACGACGGCCCGGCCCTGAAGGTCAACGCCAACCAGCGCTACGCCACCGACGCACCCGGCGCGGCCGCGTGGCACCGGGCGTGCCGGGACTCCGGCACGCCCACGCAGGTGTTCGTCAGCAAGAACACGGTGCCGTGCGGCAGCACGGTCGGGCCGATCCTGTCCACGCGGCTGGGCATCCGCACCGTCGACGTCGGCATCCCGGTGCTCTCGATGCACTCCGCGCGCGAGCTGTGCGGGGTGCAGGACCCGGCCCACCTCGCCGCGGCGGCCACCGCTTTCCTCACCGACCCGATCTGATCCCCTCGAAGATCCGCGCGAAGCTCGCGGCGCCGTGGCCATCGGCGAGCTGGCGGGCGAGCAGCTCCTGCAGCGGCGCCACGAGGTCGACGGCGACGCCCTCGTCCCGGCTGGCCCGGACGATCGTGTCGAGGGCCGCCTTGTTGAACGCGATGGTCTGCTCGCCCGTGGTGGTGTAGTCGCGCGCGTCGATGGCCGGGGCGTTGTGCGCGAAGCCCCCGGTCATGGCGGTGGCCCACGCCGCGGCCTGCTCGGCGAACTCGCCCGCCGAGAGCCCGGCGCTACCCACGAGCGCGGCACCGTGGAAGAAGCCCGCGAACATCCCGTACATCGCCGACAGGAGCGCCAGGTCGTAGAGCGAGGCGAGCCCGGCGTCCTCCCCGAAGAACTCCGCCGTGCCGAGCAGCTCCAGGCCGGGGCGGTAGCGCTCGAACGCATCCTTCGAGCCGCTGTAGAGGAAGCGGGCGCCCTCCTCCCCGATCATCGGCGGGATCGCCATCATGCCGCTGTCGACGTACTCGATGCCGTGTCCGGCCGCCCACTCCGCCATCTCGCGGGCCTGCCGCGGGGTGCCGGTGGTGAAGTGGACCAGGGTGCGCCCGGCGAGATCGCCCGCGACCGGCTCGACGATCTCGCGGGCGGCGGCGTAGTCGAGCACGCACACGAGGACGAGCGGGCTCGCCGCGACCGCCTCGGCGACGCTGCCTGCTCGGACCGCACCCTGCGCGACCAGCGGCTCGGCCCGGCCCGGCGTGCGGTTCCAGACGGTGGTCGGATGCCCACCCCTGAGCAGGACCTCGGCGATCCGGGAGCCCATGGCGCCGAGGCCGATCACGGTGACGGACGGGTGGTCGTGCTGGGACATGGAGTTCCTTCCGGTCGTCGTCTTCGAACGACCTCACGGTGCCGCCGCGCGCTGATGTTCCACGCACGGCTCTCGCACGGCGGGAGGATGTGGCCTTACCGTGGTGCGAATGTCCCCGGAGCCCCCGAGGAGGTCGGCGTGAGCGAGGAGCTCTCCCTCACCAACGGCCGCGACGTCTACTGGTTCGTCGGCGGCCCGCTCGACGGTCGCGTCGACACCCGCGAGCCCTCCGACCCGGCTCCGGACACCGTGCGCTACGTGCACCTGCACGAGGGCCCGAAGATCGTGCACCACTACGACCTGCACGAGGTGGCCGGCCACGGCGGCGAGTACCGGCTGCGCCACCCGGACCCCGACGACGCGGGTTGACCTCCCCGATCGCCGGGTAAGACCGGGACCCGACCTCCCGGAGGGTTACGTGCCACCCACCACCACCGCCGCCCAGTCGCTGTGGCTCGCCGCGCAGTCCAGCACCACCTACCCGCCGCCGTCGGACGAGCGCGCGTTCGACGTCCTCGTGCTCGGCGGCGGGATCACCGGCCTGACCACCGCGTTGCTGCTCAAGCGGCGCGGTGTGCGGGTGGCAGTGGTAGAGGCCGGGCGCGTCGGCGCCGGCGTCAGCGGGAACAACACGGCCAAGGTCACCGCCCTGCAGTCCACGGTGCTGACGTCGATCGGCGGCACCCGCGGTTCGGACGTCGCCGACGAGTACGCCGTGCGGAGCCTGGCCGCGGTGGAGCTGGTGGCCGAGCTGGCCGCGGCCGAGGGCATCGAGTGCGACCTGCAACGTCGCGAGGCGCTCACCGTCGCCGTGCGGGACAGCGAGCTGAGCGACGTCGAGCGGGAGTACGAGGCGGCCCGCAGGGCCGGCCTCCCCGTCGACATGACGTCGTCGGTGGACCTCCCGTACCCGGTGGCGGGGGCGGTCCGGCTGCGCGACCAGATCGAGTTCCACCCGGTGAAGTACGTGTCCGGGCTCGCCGCCGCCGTCGACGGCGACGGCTGCCGCGTCTTCGAGGACACCCGGGCGGTGAGCGTCAGCGAAGGCAGCCCGGTGCAGGTCGAGACCACCCGCGGGGTGCTGACCGGCGACCGCGTGGTCGTCGCCACCCACTACCCGGTCTGGGACCGGGGGATCTACTTCGCGCGGATGGAGGCGAGCCGCTCCTACTGCGTTGCGGCGCGGGTGCGTGGCGAGCCCGCCCGCGGGATGTCGATCACGACCGGCGCCGAGACCTGGTCCTACCGCTCTGCGGGTGACCTGATGATCGTGCTCGGGAAGAGCCACGCCGCCGGTGCGCGCGGCGTCGACGGCTCCCGCTACGCCGCCGTCGAGGAGCACCTGCGCAAGCACTGGGACGTGGAGCAGGTGACCCACCGCTGGTCGGCCCAGGACCCGACGCCGTACGACCACACCCCGATGATCGGCACCTACCTGCCGAAGAACACCCGCATGTACGTGGCGTCCGGCTTCTCGAAGTGGGGGCTCTCCGGAGGCACGATGGCCGCGGCGATCCTGTCCGAGCAGCTCACCGGTGGCCCGGGCACCGACGCGTTCAGCCCGCACCGCGTCTCCCTCCGCGGTTTGCCGGAGCTGGCACGGCTGAACGCGAAGGTGGGCGTGGACCTCGTCGCCGACCGGCTGATGCCGGGGCAGATCTCCTCCGCGGCGGACCTCGCACCCGGATCGGCGGGGGTGGTGCGCACGGGGACCGAGCGCACCGGCGTGTACCGCGACCCCGACGGCGGGCTGCACGCCGTCTCGATGCGGTGCACGCACCTGGGCTGCCTCGTCCGGTTCAACGCCGCCGAGACGAGCTGGGACTGCCCGTGCCACGGCTCCCGGTTCGACGTCGACGGGGAGGTCCTGGAAGGGCCGGCGGTGCGGCCGCTGCCCCGCCGCACTCCACCGGGTGAGTGACAGACGTCACGCATCTCGGCGGGCCCGGGCGCCCTCCTCGCTACGGCGGGTGGCGGCAATACCGGGGGCGCCGCTACCCGCCACCCCGCGGCGCAGCAGCACCGGTAGCGCCACCGCGATCAGCAAGCCGCCCACGGCGAGCAACGCGGCCCCGCCCGTCGCCCATGCGGCGTAGACCGCGAACGTCGCGAGCTGGGTGCCCAGCGCGGCCACGGACGTGACGGTGGCGCGCGTGGCGCTCGGGATCCGCTCCTGCAGCCGCGCGTCGACGACCACGAGCGCCGCCCGGTAGCCGCAGTAGAAGGCGGCGACGGCGACCAGGCCCGCCGGATGCCCCCCGATCCCGGCCGCGCCGAGCAGCACCATCGCCGCCGCGAGCACGGTCCCAAGTGCCCACGCGGGCAGCCGGCCGGCCGCTCCCCCGAGCACCGCGCCCGCCGTCCCGCCGATGACGATCACCACGGTCGCGAGCGGGATCGTCGCTGCCGGGATCCCCCAGTCCGCCAGAAGGAGCGGGAAGTACTCCTCGACCGCGTCGTAGGCCCCGAGCACGGCAGCGGCCAGCAGCACCGGCCGCACGCCGGGGGTACGGGCCGCGGCGACGACGCCGGTGCGCAGCGTCGTGAAGTAGCCGGTCCCGTCGGCCGCGTCGCCGCGGGGCGGTTCCGGCAGCGTCACGGCCACGCCTGCGGCGACCAGGCAGGTGCCCACGCTCACCCAGCCGACCAGCGGGAAGCCGCCTGCGACGAAGAGCCACATCGCCGCGAATGCCGCCGGGAGCTGGGCCACCAGCTCCATCGCCGCGACCCAGCCCGCGACGCGCGCGTAGTGCTCCGCCGCCCCGACCGCGTCCAGCCCGTCGTAGAGCAGCGCCTCCTTCGCACCGGAGTCCAGCGACCCGCCCAACCCCCAGAGCACGAAGCCGAGCGCGAACCCGGCGAAGCCGGGAAGCAGCATCCACACCGCGAACCCGGCGGCCTGCAGCACCCCGGCCGCCGCAAGGCACGACCGCCGGGAGAACCGGTCGGCGAACGCACCCGTCGGTACCTCGGCGAGCACCGCGACCGCCGACCAGATCGCGAACAGCGCGGAGACCTCCGCGACGGACAGCCCGGTGGCCGTGAACAACAGGGCGTACAGCGAGTACAGCGGGACGACGTCGGCGAGCAGCGCCCACGCCACCACGCGGCGGGCGAGCGGGCGCGCTGGAGGCGGCAGAGTGCGTCAACCGGGCACGCCGTGAGGCTAGCCACATCCGACGCCTGGTCCCGCCGATTTTCGTTCCCTGGCAAGATCGGCGAACGTGCTCACCTCCTCGGTGCACCTCGTCACGGGCATCCAGGCGGCTGGCAAGTCGACGGTCGCGCAGGCGCTCGCCGAGCGGCTGCCCGGCCGGACCGTGCACGTCCACGGCGACCAGTTCCGCCGCTGGGTCGTGGGCGGCCGGGCCGAGATGACGCCCGACGCAGGCCCGGAAGCCCTCCGCCAGCTGCGCCTCCGGCACTTGCTCACCGCCCGTACCTGCGACACCTACGCCGATGCCGGCTTCACGGTGGTGGCCCAGGACGTCGTGCTCGGCGAGGAGCTGCCGCGGATGGTCGAGGCGATCCGCACGCGTCCGCTGCACGTGGTCGTCCTCGCCCCGCGTGCGGACGCCGTGGCGGCGCGGGAGGCGCAGCGCGGGAAGCGGGCGTACGGCCCGTGGACGGTGGAGGCGCTCGACCGGTCACTGCGTGCCGAGACGCCCCGCATCGGGCTGTGGCTCGACACGTCCGATCTGTCCGTCACCGAGACCGTCGACGAGATCGTGCGCCGGGCCGACGAGTCGCGGGTGGCCTGAGGAGGCTGTCGCGAACGTCAATGCTCGCGCGCAGGCCCGTGCGAGGCTGCCCACGTGCCGCTCCTCACCGAGGAGTTCACGAGGCAGGAGACGCGGGTGCTGCGTGGGCTCGGGGTTCCGGACCGCCGGCGTGGGTAGTCCCGACCGGTGGCGGACTACGACACCGCGATCTTCGACGTCGACGGCACGCTCGTCGACACCAACTACCACCACGCCCTGGCCTGGTTCCGGGCGTTCCGCCGGCACGACCTGACCGTTCCGGTCTGGCGGCTGCACCGGGCGATCGGGATGGGCGGCGATCACGTCGTGCCTGCCGTCGCCGGTGACGACGTGGAGCAGCGGCTCGGCGAGCAGCTGCGCGCCGACTGGGCCGAGGAGTTCGCCCCGCTGCTCGACGAGATCCAGCCCTTCGAGGGCGTGCGTGAGCTGCTGGAGGACGTGCGCCGCCGTGGCTTCACGCTCGTGCTGGCGAGCTCGGGCAAGGCCGAGCACGTCGACCACTACCTGGGCCTGTTCGGCGGTGCGGAGCTGGCCGAGGCCTGGACGACCTCCGCGGACGTCGAGCAGACCAAGCCGGAGCCGGACCTGCTGCGGGCCGCGCTGGAGAAGGTGGGTGGACGTTCGGCGGTGCTGGTCGGCGACTCCGTGTGGGACTTCGAGGCGGGCGGGCGGCTCGGGGTGCCCGGATACGGGCTGCGCACGGGCGGCTTCGCCGTCGACGAGCTGCGCGAGGCGGGAGCGCTCGAGGTCTTCGAGTCACCGGCGCAGCTGCACGAACGCCTGGACGAAACCGCGCTCGCGAAGAGTGCCAGGAGCTGACCTACATCCCTCCTACGGTCGTGCGGACGACGACCCAGGAGGACCGATGATCCACGAAGCCCAGGTGTTCCAGCTCGCCGACCAGGCAGCAGGACACGCATTCACGCTGGTCGGGTCCGAAGACATGGACAGCATCCTCCCGCCGCTGTTCGACATGCCGGGCGCAGACCAGCCGCTCCCGTTGCGCCAGGTCCTCACCCACGCCGCCTACGACGAGGCGTGGATCCCGGACATGCTCGCCGGCCGGACGATGGAGGAGGTCGGGCGGGACGCCTACGACGGCGACCTGCTCGGCGACGACCCGCACGGGAGCATCGCCCGCATCGCCGAGCGCGCACGCGCGGCTGCCGGCCGGGTGACCGACCGCGATGCGGTGGTGCACTGCGCCTACGGCGAGGTCCCGGTGTGGGACTACTTCTGGCAGCTCAACGTCGCGCGCACGCTCGCCGCCCACGACATCGCGCGGCTCCTCGGAGCCGAGTCACCGGTGTCCGAGGAGCTGGCGAAGGCGATGTGGGAGGGCACGGCGCCGGCAGCTGACACGTGGCGGTCGTTCGGGATCTACCGGGAGGAGGTGGCCGTGCCCGACGGCGCTTCCTGGCGTGCGCGCTACCTCGGCCTCACCGGCCAGCAGGAGTCGTAACGCACGCACGACCCCCAGCGAGCCAGGCCCATGCTCAACTCGACGGCACCCTTCGCCGTGCAGCCCGGCGAGGGCCCGGTTCTCGAGACGCCCACCGGTGACTCGATCACGGTGAAGGCCGACACCAGGGGCACGAACGGCTCGCTCACGGTCCTCGAACTGCTGGTCGCGCCCAAGTCGGGGCCGGCGAGGCACATCCACCTGCGCGAGGACGAGGTCTGGTGGGTGCTCGAGGGCGACTTCCGGTTCAAGGCCGGTGACACCATGCTCCGGGCGTCGGCCGGGGGCATGGCCTTCGGGCCGCGCGGCCTGCCGCACAACTTCCAGAACATCGGCGAGACGCCGGGGCGGTTGTTGATCATCACATCCCCGTCCGGGGTGGAGCGGTTCTTCGAGCAGTTCGCCGCGCTTCCGGCTCCCGTGGACGGCGACGCGCTGGCCGCCGTCGGTCACGCGAACTGGATCGAGTTCATCGGTCCCCCGCTCGCGGTCTCCGATCCGCTCTAGAGCGGATCGCGCCGAGCCGCGCACCAGCATGGTCATGGCGGCCCTGGCGTGCGCTTGCGATGATCATGAGCTGGCTCCTGGCGCCGCGACGGCCTCGGGAGCGCCGAACCGGTGCACCTCCGGTGGCGTCCCCGCGGCGAGCGCGTCGGCCCGCGCGAACCGCAGGAGCCACGGACGCATGCGCACCAGCACGAACCCGGGGTCGTCCGGCCCACCTGGCCAGATGGTGGCGGGATCGAACCCCGCCGGTCGTGGCGTTGCGGCCACCATCGTCCACACCCGCTCCCGCTCGTCGCGATCGGTGACCACCTGCGCATGGCACTCCGCGACGGCGACGTCGTGCTTCTCCCACCAGTACGAGCACGAGACGTACGGGGTGGCCTCGATGTGGCCGAGCTTCGGCGTGCCGGACCGGGTGGTGAGCCACCCCGTCAGCCCCTCGCCTCCGAGCTCCCAGACCGGGTGGACGACGCGCGAGCGCGGCCGCCCGGATCGGTCGACGGTGCCGAGCGTGCACCAGACGATCTCGTGGGCGATCCCGACGAACCGTTCGAGCGGCGACATATCCACAACCATAGTTACACAACCAACATTGTCAACCTTGGTTGTAGGCTTCCCCCGTGCCCGTTCCGGACGACCTGCTCGACTTCGCCGTGGCTGCCCAGCTCGCCGGGCTGGCGCTCACCGACCGCGCCCTCGAACGGCTGCACGCCCGCGGCCACCCCCAGCTGCGGGTGAGCCACGGCTACCTGTTCCAGCACCTCGTCGAAGGTCCGGTCACCATCGGTGAACTGGCCGAACGGCTCGGCATCACCCAGCAGGCCGTCTCGAAGACGGTCGCCGAGCTGACGACCGCCGGCTACGTCCACCGCGAGCCCGACGCGGCGGACGGGCGGGTGCGCCGGGTCGCGCTCACCGAGCGCGGCCACGCGGCGGTGCGCGACGCCCGCGAGGTGCGGGCCGAGCTGGTCGGCGAGCTGACCGAGAAGATCGGGGCCGACCGGGTGGAGTCGGCGCGGCGCACCCTGCTCGCCGCGCTCGACATCGCGGGTGGCACCGCCGCCGTGCGGAACCGCAGGGTGCGTCCGGCACGGTAGGACCGCGGAAGCTCGACGCTCACCGGCGAGCACCTCGCGGCGTACGTCGGCGGGTGACCGGTCAGACGACGGAGCCGGCCGGCCCCGCCAGCACCGTGACGCCTGCCGTCGCGAAGTTGGCCAGGTCGGCCCGGGTCGCCCGGGCCTCCGGTCCCGCCATGCCCGCGCCGTAGGCCGCCTCGGACTCGTACTCCATCATCGCCACCAGGTAGTACGGGGGCAACGTGCCGTCCGGGCCCGGTCCGGGCCTCGTCACCGTGTAGCGCTGCAGGCCGGGGATCGTGGCGGCGAGCGGCGCGTGGACCCCGTCGTAGTGTTCGTCGAACCGGGCGGGATCCTCGGGGTGGTTGTAGAGCACGGTGACCTGGAACACGAGACCTCCTCGCCGCGGGACAGGAGTCATCTCTAGCGCACCGATGGCGTCCGGAGGCACGGTGAGGGCGGGATCACGGGACCGGGCAGAGGATCTCGGCGGCGATCCGGGCGCTGTCCTGCGCGAACGGGACGAGGCCGAGCCGGAGCCCTATGTCTCCGGCAGATCGGACCTCAGAGCCGTCTGAGCACGTCCACATCTGCAGCCGTTCCGGTACGAAGCTCAGGATCGACCACTGCCAGAGCTGCAACCGCATCGGCGGGACCGCGGAAGCGGAGGGATTCGAACCCCCGAACCCTTTCGGGTCTCTCGCTTTCAAGGCGAGTGCATTCGGCCGCTCTGCCACGCTTCCGTCGATGAGGGTAGTCGCAGGCCCAGCGGGCGGTGGAGCGGCGCGGGCGGCACCCTTACGGGCGAGCGTGAGCGAGCGGTCACGGCGGATGTGGTGGGATCTGCGCGGGAGGGCAGCATGCGGTTCGACGAGAACGCCCAGCTGGACACGTCTCACATCGACGACCTGCGGGGCAGCGGTGGTGGCGGCGGGATCGGCGGGCGCGTCGCGGTCGGCGGCGGCGGGCTCGGCGTGGTGGGGCTGATCCTCTACTTCCTGCTCAGCCAGCTCGGCGGGGGCGCCGGCGTCGACATGGGCGGGCTCGGGGGGCTGGAGCAGGGGCAGACGAGCGACACGTCCCAGGCGGCCTCCAACTGCCGGACGGGCGGGCAGGCCAACACGGAGCTGGACTGCGAGGTCGTCGCGGTCGTCAACTCGCTCGACGGGTACTGGAGCGACACCTTCGCCCGCTCCGGGATGACCTACCAGCCGCCGCGCACCAACTTCTTCAGCGGCGGTGTGCGCACCGGCTGCGGCAGCGCGTCGTCGGCCGTCGGGCCGTTCTACTGCCCGGCCGACCAGGAGGTCTACATCGACCTGGGCTTCTTCCGGGAGCTGGAGACGCGCTTCGGCGCGGAGGGCGGTCCCTTCGCGCGGGCCTACGTGATCGCTCACGAGTACGGGCACCACATCCAGGCGCTGCTCGGCACCAGCGAGCGCGTGCAGGCGGGCGAGACCGGGCCGACGTCGGGCTCGGTGCGGCTGGAGCTGCAGGCCGACTGCTACGCCGGGGTGTGGGCGAACCACGCCGAGTCGGTGCCGACGGCATCCGGCCAGCCCCTGATCCAGAACGTGACGCGCGACGACGTGGCGGCCGCGCTCGACACGGCCGCCCGCATCGGCGACGACTACATCCAGAGCCAGCTCGGCGGCGGCCAGGTGGACGAGAGCCAGTTCAGCCACGGCAGCTCGGCGCAGCGCGAGCACTGGTACACCACCGGGTACCAGACGGGCGACCCGGCGCGGTGCGACACCTTCGCGCGCGGGGTCGACCTCGGCTAGCGGCGGGTCGCCGGAACACCGTTCCCGTCAGCGCAGCGGGTTGATGCGCTGCTCGGGTCGACCACCTACTCCAGGCCGAGCAGCGGCAGGCAGGCGTCTGCGCCCTCGACCTGCAGCTTCCACTCCGGACGCACGAAGTCCTCGGGGGTGAGTACGAGGCGCACGTCCTCGGCGGCCTGCCCGCGCCGGACGACCCACGTGGAGCCGTCGCGGCGGTAGCCGAGGCGCGCCGACACCCGGTGCGATGCCACGTTGTCGGCGAAGGCGGAGGAGCGCGCCCGCACGGCGCCGAGGTGGTCGAACGCGAAGGCGAGCACCGCCGCCCGCATCTCGGTGCCGAACCCGCGGCCCTGGTGGCGCATGCCGATCCAGGAGCCGGTTCCGACCTCGCGGAGGATCCGGAAGTCGGCGGCCCGGAAGCCCTGCGTGCCGATCACCCGTCCCTCGTGGCGGGCCAGGAAGTTGACCGACCAGTCGTCCGGCGCCAGCCGGGAGCGCACGTCCCAGAAGTGCTGCAGCATGCGACGGCCCAGCTCGCGCGGGTCGGCGTCGGTCCACGGGACGGCGAACGGCATGAAATCCGGCGGGTGCACGCCGTGGTGGGCCTCGTCGACGAGCTCGAGCAGCCCGGCGTCGTCGTCCGGTCGCAGCTCCAGCCGTGGCGTGCGCAGGACGAGACGCCGCAGTGGCCATGGCTCCGGGTGGTTCATGGAGCCACCTTGCCGGAGCGGCGCCGTCGCGCTCGACCGAATAGCGTCAGCGCCATGCATGCGATCACGGTGCGGGAACCGGGCGGGCCGGAAGTACTGGAGTGGACCGAGGTCGCGGACCCGGCGGCGGGTCCGGGCGAGGTCGTCGTCGACGTCGCCGCGAGCGCGGTCAACCGCGCCGACCTGCTGCAACGCCAGGGCTTCTACCCGCCGCCGCCCGGGGCGACGGACATCATCGGGCTCGAGTGCTCCGGCCGGATCGCCGCGATCGGCGACGGCGTCGAGGGCTGGCAGGTCGGCGACGAGGTGTGCGCGCTGCTCGCGGGCGGCGGGTACGCGGAGAAGGTCGCCGTGCCGGCCGCGCAGCTGCTGCCGGTCCCGGACGGCATCGACCTGGTGACGGCCGCGGGCCTGCCCGAGGTGGCGTGCACCGTGTGGTCGAACATCGTGGCCGCCGGGCGTCTGACCGCCGGGGAGACGTTCCTCGTGCAGGGCGGGAGCAGCGGGATCGGCACCCACGCGATCCAGGTGGCCAAGGCGCTCGGCGCCCGGGTGGCCGCCACCGCGGGTGCCCCGGATCGCCTGGAGCGCTGCCGCGCGCTCGGCGCCGACATCGTGATCGACTACCACGACGACGTCCCGGCCCGGCTGAAGGAGGCCACCGACGGGCACGGCGCCGACGTCGTCCTCGACATCATGGGCGCCAAGGGCCTCGCCGCGAACATCGAGGCGCTCGCGCCCGACGGCCGGCTGCTGATCATCGGCCTGCAGGGCGGGACGAAGGGCGAGATCGACCTCAACAAGCTGCTGCGGAAGCGCGGCAGCGTCACGGCCCTGCAGCTGCGCGGCCGCCCCGTGACCGGGCCGAACGGCAAGGGCGCGATCGTCGCGGGGGTGCGCGAGCAGGTGTGGCCCATGCTCGCCGACGGGCGGGTGCGCCCGATCGTGCACGGCAGCATCCCCCTGCCGGACGTGGCGAAGGCACACGCCCAGCTCGAGGCGGGCGGCGTGATCGGCAAGATCCTCTTGCCCCTGACCTGATGCCGTGGGTGGATGTGAGTGCTGGAGCACCCGCATCCACTTCCGACGCCGGAACGCCCGGCTCGCTACCGTGGTGCGGTGAGCCAGCCAACGGAGCAGAACAACGGGGACAACGGCGACCAGCAGCTCATGGTCATTGGCCCTGACGGGCGGCCGGTGGGCGTGGCGCGGGTCCCCCAGTCCGGCGAGGACGCCGAGGAGCAGGGAGTGGGCTCCATGGTCGAGCAACCGGCCAAGGTCATGCGGATCGGCACCATGATCAAGCAGCTGCTGGAGGAGGTGCGGGCCGCGCCGCTCGACGACGCGTCCCGCAACCGGCTCCGCGAGATCCACGAGAACTCGATAAAGGAGCTGGAGGACGGGCTCGCCCCGGAGCTGCGCGAGGAGCTGCACCGCCTCAGCCTGCCGTTCACCGACGACTCGACGCCGTCGGACGCGGAGCTGCGGATCGCCCAGGCGCAGCTGGTCGGCTGGCTGGAGGGGCTGTTCCACGGCATCCAGACGGCGCTCTTCGCCCAGCAGATGGCCGCCCGCCAGCAGCTGGAGCAGATGCGCCGCGGCCTCCCGCCCGGCGCGGCGCCCGCGGCCGGGGAAGGCCCGATCGGCCGGGGCACGGGCCAGTACCTGTAGCGGAGCCGGACCGGTGATCGTGCTCGCACATGATCACCGCTCCCGCGCACTCCTGCCCCGGCGGCGCACCCGGTCGACGGGGTGTGTCCGCGGCGGCGACGTGCGTCGACCGACACGGGGAGCGCGGGCCGGCGGAGGCGCGCATCCGCCGGTTCCGGCCCGCACACCAGCACCGGCGCGGACGGTCGCTCGACCCGCCGGTACCCTCGCCTGGTGGCTCAGACGATGACCACCGGCGACGACCGGGCCGAGGGCGCCATCCCCGCCCGGCCCGCCGTGGCCGACGTCCCCGGTTCGCGCAGCTGGCGGCGCGCGTTCGGCGACCTGAAGCAGGGTTGGCAGCAGCGCCCGCTGTGGGGCTACCTGGGCTGGCAGGACATCAAGCAGCGCTATCGGCGCTCGGTGCTCGGGCCGCTGTGGGTCAGCATCAGCATGGCGGTCATCGCCACCGCGATGGGCATCCTGTACGGCGCGCTGTTCCAGATGGACCTGCCCACGTTCCTGCCCTACGTCGCCACGGGGCTCCTGATCTGGAACTTCGTGAACGGCTGCATCCTCGAGGGCAGCGAGGTCTTCATCGCCAACGAGGGCCTGATCAAGTTCCTGCCGGCGCCGCTGTCACTGCACGTGTACCGGCTGGTCTGGCGCCAGACGCTGTTCTTCCTGCACAACCTGGTCGTGTGGGCCGTCCTCATGGTGGTCTTCCCGCACCCGCTCGGCTGGTCGCTCCTGCTCGCGTTGCCGGCGTTCGCGATCCTGGTGATCAACGGGGCGTGGATCTCCGTGCTGGCCGGCATCGTCGCCACGCGGTTCCGCGACATCCCGCCGATCATCGCGAGCCTCACGCAGCTGCTGTTCTTCATGACGCCGATCGTCTGGCAGTACGACACGTTGCTGCGGAACCCGGCGGTGGCCGAGCGGGCGCGGATCGCCGAGCTGAACCCGGTGCTGCACTTCGTGGAGATCCTGCGCCAGCCGCTGCTCGGCCAGCCGATCGAGTGGCGGCACTGGTGGGTCGTCCTCGCCATCACCGTCGTCGGGTGCGCCGCCGCACTCGTCTTCCTCCGCAACTACCGCTCCCGCGTCGCGTACTGGGTCTGAGGGGCGCATGGTCAGCATCGACATCGAGGGCGCCGCCGTCGACTTCCCGATCTTCGACGCGAAGTCGCGCTCGTTGAAGAAGGCCGTGCTCGGCCGGGCGGGTGGACGGATCGGCACCAATTCGAAGGTCCCGGTCATCGAGGCACTGCGCGACATCACGGTGTCGCTGCGCCGGGGCGACCGGGTCGCGCTCGTCGGCCACAACGGGGCGGGCAAGTCCACGTTGCTGCGGCTGATGTCGGGCATCTACGAGCCGACCCGCGGCCGGTCGAGCGTGGTGGGCAAGGTGGCCCCGGTCTTCGACCTCGCCGTGGGGATGGACCCGGAGATCTCCGGCTACGAGAACATCCTCATCCGCGGCCTGTTCCTCGGCATGACCCGCAAGCAGATGGAGTCGCGGGTCGACGACATCGCGGAGTTCACCGAGCTCGGCGACTACCTGTCGATGCCGCTGCGCACGTACTCAACGGGCATGCGGGTGCGGCTCGCGCTCGGCGTGGTCACGAGCATCGACCCCGAGATCCTGCTGCTCGACGAGGGCATCGGGGCCGTGGACGCCGAGTTCCTCGCCAAGGCCCGCACCCGGCTCTTCGAGCTCGTGGAGCGGTCCGGCATCCTGGTGTTCGCCTCCCACTCCGACGAGTTCCTCGCCGACCTGTGCGACACCGCGATCTGGATGGACCACGGCACCATCCGCGAGCACGGCCCGCTGCGCGACGTGCTCCACCACTACAAGGGACGTGACGTGCTGGCCGAGATCGAAGCCCGGTGAAGGCTACGGCTCCGCTTCCTCCCGGATCCGTCGTCGCGGTGGTGGTCACGCGCCACCGCACCGAGCTGCTCGCGGAGTCGCTGGCCGCGCTCGCGAAGCAGACCCACCCCATCGCCCACCTCATCGTCGTCGACAACGGGCCCGACGAGCCCGCCCGCGAGGTGGTGGAGACCTGCGGCCTGCCGGCCACCTGGGTCCCGTCCTGGACGAACCTCGGCGGCGCGGGCGGTTTCGCGCTCGGGATGCTGCAGGCCCTCGCCATGGGCGCCGACTGGATCTGGCTGGGTGACGACGACGGCCTGCCGGCCGACGAGTCCACCCTCTCCACGCTGTTCGACCTCGCCGAGCGCCGCCGCCTCGCCGCCGTGTCCCCCACCGTGGCCGACAAGGACCGTCCCGACCGGCTGGCCTTCCCCGTGCGGCGGGGGCTCGCCTGGCACCGTTCCCGCGCCGCGCTGGCGGCCGACGTCAAGCACGGCGCCGACGACGAGCTGCTGCCCGGGATCGCGGCCCTGATGAACGGCGCGCTGTTCCGGGCCTCCACGCTCGACGTCGTCGGCGTGCCGGACCTGCGGCTGTTCGTGCGGGGCGACGAGGTGGAGGTGCACCGGCGCCTGGTGCGTTCCGGGCTGCCGTTCGGCACCTCGCTGCGGGCGGCGTACCTGCACCCGGCCGGTTCCGACGACGACAAGCCGATGCTCGGTGGACGCCTGCACGCCCGCGACCCCGACGACCCGGTCAAGCGCTACTACACCTACCGCAACCGCGGCTTCCTGGTCTCCCAGCCGGGCATGCGGCGGGTGGGCGCGCTGGAGGTGCCGCGGTTCGCCTGGTACTTCCTGGTGACCAAGCGGAGTCCCCGCGAGTTCCTGCAGTGGCTGCGGCTGGTGCGCCAGGGCCGGTCGGAGCGATTCCGGCGCCCCTGATCAGGCGGCGGTCGGCGGCCAGGCACCCGAGGTGGGGTCAGCGGCGGAAGACGACCGTGCGGAGCATGACGAAGTTGATCGCGGTGGCCGTGCCCTGCGCGATCACCCACGCCACGCTCGTGCGGAACGGGAGCTGCGGCAGCACGGCGAGCATCAGGGCGTTCATCCCGATGTTGATCGCGAACGTGGTGCCGTAGAGCAGCACGAAGCCGGCGAAGCGGGCGCGGCCGCCCTCGGTGGCGGTGAACGTGAACCGGCGGTTGAGCAGGTACGCCGTGGTGGTGCCGAGGATGAAGCTGATCGCCTTCGCGAGGTGCACGTAGGTGCCGAGCGCGAGCAGGGCGTGGTAGCCGCCGAAGTCGACGAGCGCGGAGAGCGCCCCGACCGCGACGAACCGGCCCAGCTGCGCGGCGAGGCCGGGCTGGGCCGGTGCGTCGGCGGTGGTCACCTGTCAAGGGTATCGAGTGGCTGAGAGCCGGGCGGCGAGTACCGCCACCAGGCCCGTTGCGGCGATCAGCGCGCCCGCGGCGGGCGGGCCGGTCACGCCGAGCGGGGTGTCGATCGCGAGCCCGCCGAGGTACGCGCCGAGCGCCGCGCCCGTGTTGACCGCGGAGCCCCCCGCTGCCGATGCGAGCAACGGGGCGCCTGCCGCCTGGTCGATCAGGCGGGTCATGAACGGCGCCACCAGGGCGAACGCGCTGGCTCCGACGACCATCAGCAGGACAGTGGCCACGACCGGAGAGCTCGCGCCGACGGCCAGCCCGGCCAGAGCGGCCGCGAGCACCGCGAGCCCGGCGCCGAGCACCCTCAGCTGGGACCCGGCCCCGAGCCTGCCGCCGACGACGTTGCCGGCCAGTAGCCCGACCCCGAACAGGCCGAGCAGCGCGGCGATGGCGCCAGGCGGGAAGCCGCTGGCCGAGGTCAGCAGGGGTGCGATGTAGGTGTAGGCCGCGAAGAGGCCGCCGAGGCCTGCCATCCCGATGGCGAGCGTGAGCCACACCTGCAGCTGCCGGAACACCCCGAGCCCGGCCCGCAGCGTCGTGGGTGCGGGTGGCGGCGTCGCGGGCACGGCGACGAGGACCGCCACCAGCGCGGCCGCCCCCGCCGCGGCGACCGCCCAGAACGTGGCGCGCCACCCGAGCTCCTGCCCGATCAGGGCGCCGAGCGGCGTGCCCGCCACGTTCGCGGCGGTGCCACCCGCGAACACGAGCGCGATCGCGCGGGCCCGCAGCTGCGGCGCCACCAGGTCGGCCGCCACGACGGCCGCGGTGGCGAGGAACGCGCCCTGCCCGAGCGCGCTGAGCACCCGGCCCGCCATCAGCATCGAGTACGTGCCGGAAAGGGCGGCGAGGGTGTTGCCGGCCAGGAAGACGGCCGCGGCGATCACCAGCAGCCGGGTGCGCTGCACCCGGGTGCCTGCCACGACGAACAGCGGCCCGCCGACGACGATGGCCGCGGCGTAGCCGGAGATCAGCAGGCCCGCCGTGGAGATGCCGATCCCGAGGTCGGCGGCCACCTCGGGAAGCAGGCCCGCGATCACGAACTCGGCGGTGCACATCACGAACGCGCCTGCCGCGAGCGCGAGCAGCGCGACGCGCGGGAACGACCGGGCGGCGGGCGGGGCGACGGCGACGGCGGTCATGACGCACGCACCGGCGCCAGCGCGGCGGTGATCCGGGCCAGCCGCGCGCCCTGGTGGGTGGCGGCGGCGAGCACCTCCTCCGGCGGTCCCTCCGGACCGGCCACGGTGCTCAGCCCGTACGGGTTGCCGCCCGCGGCGTGGATGAGGTCGTAGTCGACGTACCCGGTGGGCACGATGATCGAGCCCCAGTGGTGGGCCACGTGGTAGAGCGCGAGGAGCGTCGACTCCTGCCCACCGTGCACCTCGGCGGTGCTGGTGAACCCGGTGAACGGCTTGTCCGCGAGGTGCCCCGCCTCCCAGATCCCGCCCGTCCGGTCGATGAACTGCTTGAGCTGCGCCGCCACGTTCCCGTAGCGGGTGGGCGTGCCGAGGGCGTAGCCGTCGGCCCAGGTCAGGTCGTCGAGCGTGGCGACCGGGATGTCGGCGGTGGCGTCCCGGTGGGCCCGCCAGTCCGGGTTCCGGTCGACGACGTGGTCGGGCACGGTCTCCTCGACGCGGCGCAGGCGCACCTCGGCGCCTGCCCCGATCGCGCCCTTGGCCAGCGCCTCGGCGATGGCGTGGACGTTGCCGGTCGCTGAGTAGTAGACGACGGCGATGCGGGGGGCGGACATCCGGTTCTCCTCTCGGTGGTCGGCGGGGATCAGCCGGCGACGGCGAGAGCGGGGCGCGCCGCGCTCTGCAGGGCGGACACCAGGTCGGTGAGGGCGTCGCTGTGGGCGGGGTCGCGGAACACGTCCGCGCCGGGCTCGAACGCCTGGTCGGCCAGCGGCAGGGAGAAGGAGGGGTCCAGGACCTCGCTGCCGGCGATCCGCAGCACCTTGGCGAGGTGCTCGGCCGCCCACGCGCCGCCGTAGTCGCCGGGGCTGGCGCTGGTGACGCCGACGAGCTTGCCGGTGAGCACCGACTCGCCGTAGGGCCGCGACGCCCAGTCCAGGGCGTTCTTGAGCTGGCCCGGGATCGAGCCGTTGTACTCGGGGGTGGAGATCAGCAGGGCGTCGGCGCCCGCGATCGCCGCGCGCATGTCCGCGACGGAGGCGGGGGTGTCGTGCTCACCGTCCTCGTTGAACGGCGGGATCGCGCTCAGACCGCACCACAGCTCGACCCACGTGTCGTCGGCGGCGACGGCGGCCGCGGCGCGCAGCAGCGCGGTGTTGACGGAGTCGGCGCGGAGGCTGCCGGAGATGGCGAGGATGCGGAGGCCCATCGATTCTTCCCTTCGGGGGTGCCTGTTCGACGAGACCGACAGTGGGCTCCCGCGCTTACCGATCACTTCCCGTTCGCTGACCATCCGCCCGTTACGGTCGTAACCGTGCGATTCGGTGTGCTCGGACCGCTGGCGGTTTGGACCGACGCCGGCGCGCCGGTCGTGGTGCCGGGCGCGATGGTCCGTGCCCTGCTCGCCGACCTGCTGGTGCACCGGGGCAACCTCGTCACGGCCGACCGGCTGATCGAGGACCTCTGGGGCGCCCGCGCACCTCGGCAGCCGCTCGGCGCGCTGCAGGTGAAGGTCTCGCAGCTGCGGCGGGCACTCGACGGTGCCGAGCCGGGCGCCCGCGCGCTGGTGGTGTCCCGCGGTCCCGGCTACGTCCTCGACGTACCCGCGGCCGCCGTGGACGCCGGGCGGTTCGCCGACCTCGTCGCCGCGGCACGGGCGGCCGAGCGGCCGGCCGCCGTCGCGGAGCACCTCGCCGAGGCGCTCGCGTTGTGGCGGGGGCCGGCGTTCGCCGACGTGGCCGACGAGGAGTTCGCCGCACCGGCGGTCGCGGAGCTGGAGGAGCTACGCCTCGGCGCCGTCGAGCAGCACGCCGAGGCGCGGCTGGAGCTGGGCGAGGTCGACGCCCTGATCGGCGAGCTGAACACCTTGATCGACCGGCACCCGTTGCGGGAGAAGCTGCACGCCACCCGGCTACGCGCGCTGTACCGGGCGGGCCGGCAGGCCGAGGCGCTGCAGCGCTACGACGAGCTGCGGGTCCGGTTCCGGGACGAGCTCGGCCTGGATCCCTCGCCCGAGCTCGTCGAGCTGCACCGCGCGATCCTCACCCAGGAACCCGAGCTGGACGCCGTCCCGGCCACCGCGGTGCCACGGACCAACCTGCCCGCGACGTGGGACGAGATGGTCGGGCGGGACGGTGACGTCGCGGAGCTGCGCGCCGTGCTCGACTCGGCCCGGCTCGTGACGCTCACCGGCCCGGGCGGGGTCGGCAAGACCCGGCTCGCCATCGAGACCGCGCGCCGGCTGGTCGACGTGATGCGCGACGGGGTGTGGCTCATCGAGCTGGCCGCGGTCGACGGCCACCGCGACCACCCGATCGGCGAGCTGGCGGAGCTCGTGACCACCGCGCTCGCCCTGCACGACGACACGCCGAACGCGGCGGCCGCCGACCCGATCGACCGCATCGCCGACGCCGTCGCCGACCGTCAGGTGCTGCTGCTGCTCGACAACTGCGAGCAGATCGTCGAACCGGTCGCCGAGCTGGTCGCCGCGCTGCTGCGGCGGGCGCCGGGGCTGCGGGTGCTCGCGACCAGCCGGGAACCGCTCGGCCTGCGCGGCGAGGTCGTGCGACCGGTCCCCGCCCTGGACCTCCCCGCCGAGGCGGCCGACCCTGCCGAGTCCGCTGCCGTGCGGCTCTTCGTCTCCCGGGCAGCGGCCGCTGCGCCCGGGTTCGCGCTCACGCCCGCGAACGCCCACGTCGTGGCCGCGGTGTGCCGGCGGCTCGACGGGCTCCCGCTCGCCCTCGAGCTGGCCGCGGCGCGCGTCCGAACGCTCGGCCTCGCCGAGCTGGCCGCGCGCCTCGACGACCGGTTCCGCGTGCTCGACTCCGGCCCACGGGACGCTCCCCGGCGGCAACGGACGCTGCGCGCCGTCATGGACTGGAGCTGGGAGCCGCTGTCGGAGTCCGAGCGGGCGGTGCTGCGGCGCCTCGCGGTGACCGCCGACTGCTGCACCGCGGGCCTCGCCGAGAAGGTGTGCGCAGGGGACCCGATCGGCGAGGGCGACGTGCTCGGGCTGCTGGCGCGGCTCGTCGACCGCTCGCTGGTGATGCCGGTCGACCAGGGCGGCGCCATCCGCTACCGGCTCCTGGAGACCGTCGCGGCCTACGCGGGGGAACGGCTGCGGGAGACCGGTGAGGAGGAGGCGGCCCAGCTGCACTACGCCCTCGCCTGCGCGGAGCTCGCCGAGCAGGCCGCGGAGCGGTTGCGGGGCCCCGACCAGCAGGAGTGGCTGCAACGCCTCGATGCGGAGGCGGCCAACATGCGCGGGGCGCTCGACATCGCCGTCGCCCGGTCCGACGCCGCACTCGCCCTGCGGCTGGTGCGTGCGCTGACCTGGTACTGGTTCCTCCGCGGACGCCACCGGACGGCAGCGCGGTCGCTCGCGGCGGCGCTCCGGATCGCGGGGCAGGAACCCTCGGTCGTGCGAGCCGACGCCCGCGCCGCGCTCGCCTCCATCAGGATCCGGGAGCGCGGCGTCGACGATCCGGCGGCGCACAGCCGCGCCGCGCTCGCCGAGTACGCCGGACTCGACGACCCCGGGGCGCTCGCACACGCCCAGTGGCTGCACTCCTACGTCATCAGCGGGATCGGTGCGCTGGAGGAGTGCGAGCCACTCGCCCACGCCGCGCTGGAGACGTTCCGCGAGCTGGGCGACGCGTGGGGCACCGCCGCCGCGCTGCGCGAGGTCGGCATGTACGCGATGACCCGCGGCCGCCTGGACGAGGCGCGGCGCGCGGGTGCGGAGAGCGCGCGGCTGTTCGAGGAGCTGGGCGACCGGTGGGGGCAGGCCGCAGCCGCCGAGCTGCTCGGAACCCTCGACGAGATCGCAGGCGACAACGAGTCGGCCGCGCGAAGGCACCGGGACGGGATGCGCTGGACCGAGGAGCTGCAGCTCTGGCCGGCCATGATCGACCACCTCAGCCGGCTCGGCAGGCTCGCCGCCCTCATGGGCGAGCCCGCGCTCGCCGACGAGCACCACCGTCGCGCGATGACGCTCGCCCGTGAGCAGGGCTACGAGTCCACGGCCGTCTACGCCCAGCTCGGCCTGGGCATGGTGGCCCGCCGCACCGGACGGCTCGACGAGGCGCACGAGCACCTGACCGCCGTGCACGAATGGCACCGCACGGCCGGGTACGAGCCGGGGAAGGCGCTGACCTACGCCGAGCTCGGCTTCCTGGCCGAACAGCGCGGCGACGTGGACGGGGCGCGCCGCCTGCACACCGAGGGCCTCGCCGCTGCGCGCCGTTCCGGCGACCCGCGGGCGGTCGCCCTCGCGCTCGAAGGTCTGGCCGGCGAGCGCGCGCTCAGCGGCGAGCACCGCGAGGCCGCCCGCCTGCTCGGCGCCGCGGCAGCGGCCCGGGCCGCTGCTGGTGAGACGGATGCGTCCAACGACCGCGGCGACGTCGAGCGGATCACCGCAGCGGCCCGCGCGGCACTGGGTGGTGCGTTCGACGCGGAGTTCGCCCGTGGCGCCGATCTGGACGTCGACTCCGTGGTGGGCACTATGAGCGGGTGACGACCACGCACTCCGCCGTACGTCCCCTGGCCGACGACTACGTCCGCCGGCTCGCCGACCTCGACACCCGGGTGGCGACGTCACTGGGCACGCACCCCGGCGACGACCGGGTACCCGACCTGTCTCCCGAGGGTCATGACGCCGTCGACGAGCTGGACCGCTCGACGCTCGCGGCCCTGTCGGCCGCTGCCGTGGTCGATGACGACGACCGCCGGTGCGCCCGGCTGCTGCGCGAACGGCTCGAGGCCCAGCTGGCGGTGAGCGACGCGGGAGAGCACCTCCGCACCGTCCGCAACATCTTCGGGCCGCCGGCGCAGGTCCGGCAGCTGTTCGAGCTGATGCCCACGACCTCCCCGGACGGCTGGGCGGTGGTCGCGCGGCGGATGGGCGGGGTGCCGGACTCGTTCCGCGGCTACGCCGCCGCCTCGCTGGCCGAGGGGTCGCGACGCGGGTTGCACGCCGCCCCGCGGCAGGTGGAGACGGTGGTGGGTCAGCTCGACGACTGGCTCGCCGGCGAGGGTGGCTCGTGGTTCCACTCGTTCGCGGCGAAGGCGCCGGACGGGGTCTCGGCGGCGGTGCGGTCCGAGCTGACGGGTGCGGCCGACGCGGCGGCCGCGGCCACCGGAACGCTGCGGGAGTACCTGGCGGACACGTACCTGCCGGCGGCGGAGGGCACCCCGGACGCCGTCGGGCCGGACCGGTACCGGCTCGGCGCACGCCTGTCCACCGGCGCGGACCTCGACCTCGACGAGGCCTACGCCTGGGGGTGGGCGGAGTACCGGCGGATCGACGCGGAGATGCGCCGGGAGGCCGAGGCCGTGCTACCCGGGGCGGACCTGCGCACCGCGATGCGTCATCTCGACGAGAACGGCCCCGCGGTGGACGGCGTCGAGGAGGTGCGCGCCTGGCTGCAGCAGATGATGGACACGGCGATCGCGGAGCTGGACGGCACGCACTTCGACATCGCACCACCGGTGCGCGTCGTGGAGGCGATGATCGCGCCGCCGGGGAGCGCGGCGGCCCCGTACTACACCCGGCCGTCCCTCGACTTCTCCCGCCCGGGCCGCACGTGGCTGCCCACCATGGGCGAGACCCGGTTCCCGCTGTGGCAGCTGATCAGCACCTGGTACCACGAGGGGGTTCCGGGGCACCACCTGCAGCTGGCCCAGTGGACCCACCTCGCCGACCGGCTCTCGACGTACCAGACCACGATCGGCATGGTGTCCGGCAACGCCGAGGGCTGGGCGCTCTACGCGGAACGCCTGATGGACGAGCTGGGATACCTCACGGTGCCCGGCGCTCGGCTCGGCTACCTCGACGCGCAGCAGATGCGCGCGGTGCGCGTCGTGATCGACATCGGCATGCACCTGCAGCTGCAGGTGCCGGCCGACTCCCCGCTCCACCCGGGCGAGACCTGGACCCCGGAGATCGCGCGCGAGTTCTTCGGCGCGCACTCCGGGCGACCGGGGGCGTTCCTGGACAGCGAGATCGTCCGCTACCTCGGCTGGCCGGGCCAGGCGATCAGCTACAAGCTCGGCGAGCGGGCCTGGCTGGCCGGCCGGGACGCGGCGCGGGCGGCCCGCGGCACCGACTTCGACCTGAAGGCCTGGCACGCCGCCGCGCTGTCGCTGGGCAGCCTCGGCCTCGACGACCTCACCGACGAGCTGGCGAAGCTGTAGCGCCACCCGGACCGGCGGAGCACCGTCAGGCGCGTGCCGCAGCCCTGGCGATCTGCACCTCGAGCCCGTCCAGGATGAGCTCGAGCCCGAACCGCCAACCGTTGTCCCCGGACCGGCCGGACCCGGTGGCGCTCAGCACGGCCGCGTAGTCGCCGTTGCGCGATGCGAGCTGCTCGCGCAGCGAGCCGGACCCCTTGCCCGGGGTCCACGGCTGCGTGCCGGACATCGTGGCCGTCAGCGTGTTGCGCACGTGGGCGCACAGCAGCAGGACGGCGTCCATCTGCTGGGGGCCGGCGAGCCCGGCCTCGGCGAGCACGTCGACCGGGCACTCGATCCACGCGACCTCGCGGGGACCCATCACCCGGTCCCCCACCGTGGCCTGCGGCAGCCACGGGTGGAGCAACCAGTTCTCCCGGAGCAGCCCCGCCCACTCCTCGATCCGGGGCCGCCAGCCGGCGCCGTGGAGGACCGGCGGGTCGCCGACCGCGGCCTCGATCGTGACGGCGAGCAGCTGTGCCTTGCCCGTCACGTACCGGTACAGCGCCATCTTCGTGACGCCGAGGGCCTCCGCCACCCGCTGCATGGAGACGGCGGCGAGCCCGTCGGCGTCGGCGATCCCGATCGTCGCCGCCGCGATCGCGGCGATCGAGAGCGACGGCCGCGGCCCGCGGCTGGGCGTGCTCGGCGTTCCCCAGAGCAGCTCGATGATCTGCCCGGTGTCGTCGTCCATCCGCTCCTCGATTCGCTCTTGCCCCCACGACCCGTTTGCCGTAAACAGTATCCACCAGATACTGTTTCTACAGGAGACAGTACAGCACCTCGAGGGGAAACACTCATGGGATCCATCAAGTCCGGCCTGTTCATCTCGCTCGACGGCGTGATCGAGTCGCCGGAGACCTGGCACTTCGACTACTGGAACGACGAGATGGGAGCAGCCGTCGGCGCGCTGATGGAGGGCAACGACGCCATGCTGCTCGGCCGCAAGACCTACGACGGGTTCGCCGAGTACTGGCCCCAGGCCGACCCGGACGACCCCATGACCAAGCAGATGAACGAGGCGCAGAAGTACGTCGTGTCGAGCACCCTCACCGAGGCCACCTGGGAGAACTCGACCATCGTCAGCGGCGACGTCAAGGCGGAGCTCACCGAGCTGAAGCAGGACAAGCAGCTCGGAACGACGGGGAGCGCGGTACTGGTCCGCTGGCTCCTCGAGCAGGAGCTGATCGACGAGCTGCACCTGCTCGTGCACCCGGTCGTGATCGGGACGGGCCAGAAGCTGTTCGAGGACGGCGCGAAGGTCCCGCTGAAGCTCCTCTCCTCCGCCACCTTCGAGACCGGGGTCGTGCACCTGATCTACGGCCCGGCCACCAGCTGACCCGGCCCGGAACCGGAGGTTCGAGATGGGCAGGATCGTCGTAACCGAGTTCATCTCGCTCGACGGTGTCGTCGAGGCCCCCGGCGGCGAGGAGTTCGAACACCCGAACTGGGCGTTCGCCTTCGACCGCGGCGACGAAGGCGAGCAGTTCAAGGTCGACGAAGCGCTCGGGGCCGAGGCGCTGCTGCTCGGCCGCAAGACCTACGAGGGCTTCGCCGCCGCGTGGCCGGGCTACGAGGGCGAGCTCGCCGACAAGTACAACGGCATGCCCAAGTACGTGGTCTCGCGCACCCTCACCGATCCGGCGTGGAACAACACCCACGTGCTCGGCGGCGACCTCGTCGAGGAGGTCACGGCGCTGAAGAAGGCGGTGGAGGGGGAGCTCCAGGTCGCCGGGAGCATCCAGCTCGTGCAGGGGCTCATCGCGAACGACCTCGTCGACGAGATCCACCTCATGACGTTCCCGATCATCCTCGGCACGGGACGGCGGCTGTTCGGGGAGACCCCCGACAAGTCGACGTGGAAGCTGACCGAGTCCAGAACGGTCGGCGAAGGCATCCCGATCACGATCTTCCGACGGGCAGATCAGAAGTAGCGGCCGGCTATGCGGTAGCGCCGCCGCACCGTCACCGATCCCATCCCGGCCCGGCCGTGCACCACGAAGTGGGGGACGCCGGGCCGGGGTACGGACGGGACGCTGCTCTTGACCGTGCCCATGCTCGCCACGATGTCGTCGACGTTGGCGGTGGCGTCGTCGGGCACGAGCAGCTTGGCCGATCCCGCACCCAGGTCGACCTCGATGTCCACCACCGGGTGCGGGATCACCGTGTCGCAGAAGTCGAGCACCACCGAGCCCATCGCGCTCTGCAGGCGCAGCCGCGGCGGCACGTCCCACGTCCCGCTGCGCTTGATCGTCGACATCCCGGCGCGGAGCACCAGCGGCGGCGCGTCCGACGGCACCGCGGGCACCGGGCGGGCCACGATCGCGTCGGGGTCCGGCAGGTCGACGAAGGGTGGGCGCAGGTCGACCTCGTAGCGCGCCGCGTAGACCACCGCGAGCCGTTCCTCCAGCTCGCTGAGCGTGATCCGGCCCTCGGCGAGCGCCTGGTGCAGCCGCTGGGCCGCCCGCTCGCGGTCTGCATCGGAGATGCGGAACCCGCGCGACTCGGACGGCGACTCGCTCACAGGCTGAGCCTAACGGCGCGGCGAAGCGCTGGCCGGGACGAGCGCTACCCTGGCCCGCGATGCCGGAATCGACGAGCTTGCGCGGTTGGGGACGTACCGCGCCCACCACCGCGAAGGTGCTGGCCCCCCGGTCCCCCGACGACGTGTCGGCCGCGATCAAGAGCGCAGGCCCGCGCGGCGTCATCGCCAGGGGCCTCGGTCGCTCCTACGGCGACCCGGCGCAGAACGCGGGCGGCACCGTCCTGGACATGACGGGGATGGCCACCATCCACTCCATCGACGCCGAGACCGGCATCGTGGACCTGGACGCCGGAGTCAGCCTCGACACGCTCATGCGCGCCGCGCTGCCGTACGGGTTGTGGGTGCCGGTTCTGCCCGGCACCCGGCAGGTCACGATCGGCGGCGCCATCGGCGCGGACATCCACGGCAAGAACCACCACACCAAGGGCAGCTTCGGCAACCACGTCCGATCGCTCGACCTGGCCACGGCCGACGGCTCGGTGCGCAGGCTCACCCCGGACGGCCCGGACTCCGACCTGTTCTGGGCCACCGTCGGCGGGATGGGCCTCACCGGCGTGGTCGTGCGCGCCACCGTGCAGCTGCACCGCACCGAGTCGGCGTACTTCGTGGTGGACACCGACCGCACGGCCGACCTCGACGAGCTGATGGGCCTGCTCACCGACGGTTCGGACGACACGTACGGCTACTCCGCCGCCTGGTTCGACACCACCACCACCGGCGCGCAGCTCGGCCGGGCCGTGCTCACGCGCGGCTCGCTCGCCACCGTGGACCAGCTGCCCGCGAAGCTGCGCAGCGACCCGCTGAAGTTCGACGCGCCACAGCTGCTGACGTTCCCCGACGTGTTCCCGAGCGGGCTGGCCAACCGCTACACGCTGCGGGCGTTCAGCGAGCTCTGGTACCGCAAGGCGCCCAAGCGCCAGCGCGGGTCGATCCAGAACATCACGGCCTTCTACCAGGTGCTGGACCTGTTCGGGGACTGGAACCGGGTGTACGGCTCGCGCGGCTTCCTGCAGTACCAGTTCCTCGTGCCGTTCGGCGAGGAGGCGACGTTCCGCCGGATCGTCGAGAAGATCGCCGCGTCGCCGCACGCGTCCGGGCTCAACGTGCTCAAGCGGTTCGGTGCGGGCAACCAGGCGCCGCTGTCGTTCCCCCAGCCCGGCTGGACGATCACGGTCGACTTCCCGATCGCGCGCGGCCTGCACCAGCTGTGCGAGGAGCTGGACGAGCTGGTGCTCGGCGCGGGCGGCCGGTTCTACCTGGCGAAGGAGTCGCGGGTGAGCGCCGCGAAGTTCCGCCGCGGCTACCCGCGCTTCGACGAGTGGCGCAAGGTGCGCGACGCCGCCGACCCGGAGGGGGTCTTCGCCTCCGACATGTCCCGCAGACTGGAGCTGACCAAGTGATCGACGCCGTGGGCAACCCGCAGAGCATCCTGCTGCTCGGCGGCACCTCCGAGATCGGCCTCGCGGTCGTCGAGGCGTTCGCGGGCGACCGGCCGCTCCGCGTGGTGCTCGCGGCCCGCCCGTCCGACCGGCTCGACGCCGCGCGCGCCCGGCTGGAGGCGCGTGGCTGCGCCGTCGAGACGCTCCCGTTCGACGCCGAGGCCCTCGACACCCACGCCGACGTGGTGCGCAAGGCCTTCACCGGCGGCGACATCGACGTGGCGATCGTGGCGTTCGGCCTGCTCGGCGACAACGAGCAGGCCTGGACCGACGTCTCGTACGCCGCACGGCTCGCGCAGGTCAACTACACCGCGGCGGTAACGGTCGGCGTGGCGGTTGCCGAGCGGATGCGCGAGCAGGGCCACGGGGCGATCGTGGCGTTCTCGTCGGTGGCGGGCGAGCGCGCCCGCCGCTCCAACTTCGTCTACGGCTCCACGAAGGCCGGGCTGGACGCGTTCTACTCCGGGCTCACCGAGGCCCTGCGCCCCCACGGCGTCACCGTCACGGTGGTGCGCCCCGGCTTCGTGCACACCCGCATGACCGAGGGGATGCGGCCGGCCCCGCTGTCCACCACGCCCGAGGCCGTCGCCGCGATCACGGTCGACGCCGTCCGCAGGCGCCGCGAGCTCGTGTGGGCGCCCGCGCCGGTGCGGTTCGTGATGAGCGTGCTGCGGCACCTGCCGCGATCGGTGTTCCGCCGAATCCCCGGCTGAGTGTCGAGAACCCCGCGACGGTTCCGACCTCTCCGTGCAAGCCGAGCTGGACAGGAGCGAACCGCGATGAAGTACATGCTGATCATGCAGTTGAACCCGGCCGCCTTCGACGCGCTCACCGACGAGCAGCGCAAGGAGATCATGGAGGGCCACGGGGCGTTCATGGACACCATCAAGGCCTCCGGCGAGATGGTGGAGACCAAGGCACTGGCCGAGCCGGCACAGAGCGCCGTGGTGCGGGTGCGCGACGGCGTGCCGGTGGTGACCGACGGCCCGTACCTCGAGTCCAAGGAGTTCATGGGGGGCTACTACGTCGTGGACTGCGCCACCCGTGACCGAGCCCTGGAACTGGCCGCCCTGATCCCCGACGCCGGGGTCGAGGGCCTCGGCATCGAGGTCCGCCCGATCATCTTCTCGTCGGGTCCGGCGGACTGAGGTGTCAGCAAGGCCACCTTCCTGACGTCTCGCGTCGTGAAGGTGGCCATGCTGACGTACCCCCGCGTGGTCAGTTCCCGGCGTGCAGGTAGCTGCCCCGGATGTACTCGGCGCGCTCGTAGTCGGCCCAGAGGTCGTACTCGCTGCGGTGCGCCGCCCGCCTGCGCTCGGCCTTGACGAGCGCCGTGGCCAGCGTCGCGGGCCGCAGGGGCGAGGCGGCGTGCCGCGGCTGCGGCAGGGGCTCGTCGAGCCAGCCCGCGACCCGGGCGCGGGCCTGGCGCTTCGCCGCGAACCGGGCGGCCGCGGTGGCCAGCGCGCCGTCGGCGGAGGCGGCGACGGCCGGCAGGGTGAGCGGCCGGGCGCGCAGGATCCCCAGTGCGATGGCGACCCGCACCGGCAGCCGCTCGACGGCCGGGGTGAGGGCGCGCAGGCTGCGCCTGCTCGGCTCCTCGACGAACCGGTACATCAGCGCCGCGACCCCCACCGTGAGCACCAGCACCTGCACGCCGACGACGTGGGCGAGCGCGGTGTCCGGTGCCAGCACGGCGTAGCGCTCCAGCGCGAGCCAGTACACCTCGAAGAGCGGGATGTGCACGAGGTAGAGGCCGTAGGACAGCCGCCCCCCGTACCCGAACGCGGGAGTGGACAGCAGCATCGCCGGTCCCCGATCGGCCACGGCGAGCGCCGCCACGAGCACCGGGAACAGCACGATCACGGCGCCGCCGCGGCCGGGGCCGGCGAGCTCCCCAAGCAGCAGGCCCGCGGCCAGCACGATCGGCAGCACCGCGGCGACGGCTGACGCGGCCCGCCGGGCCGTGGGCGTCGGGTGCAGCCTGCGGACGGCCAGGTGGGCCAGCGCGCCCGCCCCGAACCCGCACAGGATGCGCACGAGCCAGCTCCACGGGAAGTACGGGCTGCCGGTGGCGAGGTAGGCCCATGCGATCGGCGCCATCAGCAGCACCGAGCCGCAGGCGAGCAGCACGACCGGGAGCCGGCGCATCCGGTACAGCACGAGCGCGGCGACCGGGAAGAGCAGGTACGCGAGCCACTCCGCGCTGATCGACCAGGTGGAGCCCACCCAGGAGGCGCCGTCGAAGTAGGGGTCGTCCCAGAGCTGCACGAGGACGAGCTGCTGCAGGTACTGACCGATGTCGAGCCCCGGCTGCACGGACTGGAACGCGATCACGCCGTCGCCGCCGAGCGCGGCACGCGCGATCAGCCACACCCCGAACACGTGCAGCACCAGCAGGTAGACCGGCCACAGCCGGCAGGCGCGCGCCCACAGGAACCGGACGGTGACCCTGATCCGCAGGGAGGGCCCGAGCTCGTCGACGTAGGTGTAGGCGATCACGAACCCGCTCAGCACGAAGAACAGGTCGACGCCGAGGGCGCCCGAGGTGATCAGCGGCCCCAGTGCGTCGACCACCCCGGTCACCCCCGGAAGCGGGGTGAAGTGGAAGTGGAACAGCACCACCCACACCGCTGCGACGGCCCGCAGTCCCGTCAGACCCCGTATTTCACCGGAGGATGCAGCTCGAGTACCGGATGGGGTGGCTGTTGGGCGCGGGCTCGTCACGTTCGTGAAAACGAAGCCTCGCTAACCAGCGATGCGAGTGACACCCGGAACGTACCGGCTTGGCCGCTGCGCTCACGGAGCGCTTCCGAGGTCGTCATCCATTCGGACGGATATCTGTTCGTGTTTCCGGCGCGCCTCCCACCACCGGCAAGCACGCAGTGCTACCCGCCGCCTCACCAGGCGTCGATGTGCAGCACCTTGTCGAGGGGCTCGCGCGGGGCCGGCCGGAAGGTCTCCCCCGTGTAGTACGCGGTGGGGAGCAGCACGCCCTGACGCACCTGCGGCGGGATGCCGAGCAGCTCCCCGATCTCCCGCTCGTGGGCCAGGTGCAGGGTGGTCCACGCGGTGCCCAGCCCTCGGGCGCGCGCGGCCAGCTGGTAGCTCCACGCCGCCGGGAGCAGCGAGCCCCACAGGCCGGCCTGGTTGCCGGCCGGCAGGTCGCCGCCGACCGTGATGCAGGCGAGCACGAGGACCGGGACGTCACCCATCCGCTCCGCGAGGTGGTCGGCCGAGGTCGCGACGCGCGCGCCGACGGCCTGCCGCTCCGCCGAGAGCTCCGCGGACCGTTCGGCCCGGGTCTCGCGGTAGCGGTCGTAGGACCGCTTGTAGTACTCGCCGATGGTGCGGCGCCGCTCCGGGTCGGTCACCACGACCCAGTGCCAGCCCTGCGAGTTGCTTCCGGTGGGGGCCTGGAGCGCCACCTCGAGGCACTCGCGGACCAGTTCGATCGGGACCGGCCGGTCGAGATCGAGCCGCTTGCGCACCGAACGCGTGGTGGTGAGCAGCTCGTCGGGGGTGAGCGGGAGCGTCATGCGTCCGATCATGCCTCCGGCGGCCGCACCCGGGAGGGATACATCGCTCACCTAGGCTTCGCGCGTGCTCCCACGGTCGGATCCCGGCCCGCGCCGGGCCGCCGGCCTGTTCGGCCTGCTCACCGTGCTCGCGGCGGTGGCGTTCCCGCTCGCCCCGGTCGAGCAGCCCGAGGCCGTCTACTCCTGGACGGCCGCCGACGGCGACGCCGCGATCCCGCTGCTGCCCTACCAGCCCGTCCAGCTCACCGCGCGGACGAGCTGCACGACCGCGCGGGAGGCGCCGCCCGGCCAGGTGCTGCTGTCGACCGTGCCGCCGCGGCCGGACGTGGTGGGCGAGCCCCTGCGCGGGCTGCTGCTGACGGCGTCCGGCGGGGCGGTGCGGGTGGAGAGCGCAGGCGTCGACCTCGGCACGGCCGAGCTCCCGGGCGGTGACTGCACGCTGTCGGTCGTCTCCGACCCGGAACGGACCTCGGTGCTGGTCGACGACGAGCCGGCGCTCGTGCGGGACGGCGACGTGCGGCCCGACGTCGCCGGCGCCTTCTCCGACGTCCGCGCCGGTGTCGAGCTGCGCCTGTCCACCGATACCCGCTTCGAGACGACGATCTCGCCGCTGAAGGCCGTGATCGGCGCGGTCGGGGTGCTCGCGCTGCTCGGAATGCTCGTGGCGTTGCGGCGGGTCGGTCGGGCGCGCCGGGTCCGGCTGCTCCCGCGGCACTGGTGGCGGCCGCGGCCCGTGGACGGGGCGGTGGCCGCGCTGCTCGTCGGGTGGTGGGCCATCGGGCCCATCACCGTGGACGACGGCTACATCTCCGGCATCGTGCGCAGCACGGGCAGCAACGGGTTCGTCGGCAACGCCTACCGCTGGCTGAACGCGCCCGAAGCGCCGTTCAGCTGGTTCTACGACCTCTACTACCCGTGGTCGCTCGTCTCGTCCTCCACCCTCTGGATGCGGCTGCCGTCCACGCTGCTCGGCCTGCTGTGCTGGTGGTTGGTCTCCCGGCTGACGCTGCCCCGGCTCGGTCGCTTCGCCGGCCGGCGGTGGGTGCCGTGGTTCGCCGCGCTGGCCTTCGCCACCTGGTGGGTCCCGTTCGGGCTGGGGCTGCGGCCGGAACCGTGGGTCGCCGTGGGCGCGCTCGGGGTGTTCCTCGCCGTCGAGCGCACCCTCGCGACGGCGCGCCTGCTGCCGCTCGCCGTCGCGCTCGTGCTCGCAGGCGCGACGACAGCGGTGACGCCGGGCGGCCTGCTCGCGTTCACCCCGTTCCTCGCCGCAGCGCGTCCGCTGCTGACCCTGCTGCGCACCCGACGCGAGCTGCGTCCGCTGCCGCTGCTGGCCGTGCTCGCGGCCGCCGCGGTGTCGGCGGTGTTCCTGATGGTCCCCGACCAGAGCCTCGCCGGGATGCTGGAGGCCGTCCGGGTGCGGGCGGTGATCGGCGGCGGCCAGCCGTGGTTCGAGGAGACGATCCGGTACTCGCGCCTGCTCGACACCTCGTTCCAGGGCGCGATCGGCAGGCGGGCTGCGGTGCTGGGCACGCTGCTCGCCGCCGCTGGCGTGCTGTGGTCGCTCCGCCGCACGGCCGCGGGGATCGCAACGGGCCCGGCCCGCCGGCTCGTCATCGGGTTCCTGCTGGGCACGGCGGCGCTGACGCTGTCCCCGACGAAGTGGACCCAGCACTTCGCCGACCTCGCCGGCCAAGGGACCGCCGTGCTCGTGCTGGGCGCCGTCGTCGCGTCCGCGCCGCTGCGCGCCCGCCCGCGGGCGTTCGTCGCGGGTCTGGGGGCCACCACGGTCGTCGCGGCGATCGTGCTGGCGGGCTACAACCTCTGGCCCTACCAGGGCGCGTGGTTCACGCCGACGTTCAGCACCATCGCCCCGCGGATCATGGACATCCCACTGGCCACGATCGCGCTGGTGGCCGGGGCCGCGGTCGTCCTCCCACTGCTCGCGCGGTGGACCTGGCAGCGGGCGGTCGGCGATCCCGAGAGCCCACTCCCCCGCAGGATCCCGGCTCCCGCCCCCGTCTTCGCCGCCGTGCTGGTGGTGGTGCTGGCCGTGGAGGTGCTGATCGTCGTGCGGGTGGCGGCGGCGCACCGCGACAGCTACACGCTCACCTCGGACACGATCGCCACGCTGCGGGGCCACCCGTGCGGCCTGCAGGAGCGGCTGTCGGTGGAGACGGATCCCGCTGCCGGTGTGCTGCCGGTCGCCGACGGCTCGCCCGCCGGCACGCTCCCGGTCGACGTGGGCGGGCACACCGTTCCCGGCGTGCCGGTGGCCGGCCGGACCACCACCCCGTGGTTCACGCTCGACCCGCAGCAGCGGACGCAGGCCCTGCCCGTGGTCGTCACCACCTCCGGGCCGCTGCGGCCGAGCGACGGGCTGTACCTCGAGTTCGGCGATGCGAGGCAGGTGCTGGAGCGCAGGCGCATCACACCCGACCTGCCGGCCCAGGACGACATCCGCGAGCTCGCACCCACCGGAGCCACCGCGGTGCGGCTGGCGGTCGACGCGCCGGACACCACCCGGGCACTCGCGACGCTGCCGCGCGCCCCGCGGCTGACCCCGATGACCGACCTCCTGCCGCCCGGCACGAGCGCGCTCCTCGACTGGCCGGTGGCGTTCCTGTTCCCCTGCCTCACCCCGGAACCGCTGCCCGTCGGCACCGCTGCACTCCCCCGGTGGCGAGTGGGCCCACCCGCGGACAACACGGAGACGCACATCACCTACCAGCCGCAATACGGCGGACCCTTCGTCGCACCACGGCTGCTGATCACCGAACGGCGGATGCCCACCTACCTCGCCGGTGATCCACTCCGCGACGCCGGGCAGCTCTACCGCTGGCTCCCCATCGGGCCACTCGCCCGCCCCGAGCCGGTCGTCACCTGGCCCACCGTGGCCGGATGGCATCAGAACGGTCACCCCCGCGTGCCCGGAATCGACCCCGTCGGGTGACCCCCCGCGCCGTGGCCCGCCCCACCCGGCCCGCACAATGAGCCCCGGAAAGGTGAGCCCCGGAAAGGGCACCGACGACCGGAGGACGGCCGCGCGCATGCTTCGCACATCGGACAGCACGGATCGGGCCGCCACGCCCGCGACCGAGGAGCACCCGGATCGGCAGGCCGACCGGACCCCGGCCCGGCTGCTGGCGCAGCGCGGCCTGTTCTTCGGGCCGTCCGCCCTCGTGCCCGAGGACCTCTACTCGAGGGTCGAGCGGGGGGCCGCGCGCCGCGAGCGGGACCGGGTGACGCTCGCCCCCGGCTCGCTGGTGAACACCAACACCTACTTCGGGCGGTTCCACGCCACCTACTGGCAGCGCTGGACCGACATCGGCGAGGTCGAGGTCTCGGCAGTGGCCTCCGGCACCGGCCGGCTGCGGCTGATGGCCTCGGACACCAACAAGGTGTGGCGGATCGTCGCGGCCGTCGACGTGCGGGAGGGGGAGGCCACCACGGTGCGCCTCGTCGGCCCCGTCGACCGGTTCGTCGACGGCGGCGGCATGTGGCTGGAGATCGCCACCGAGATCGACGAGCTCACCGTCTCCGACGTGCGCTGGACCGTGGCCGCCGCCCGCGCGGTGCCGCCCACGGACATCGCCATCACCACCCACAACCGCGTCGACGACTGCCTCAACACGCTGCAGGCGCTCGCCCGCGACCCGGAGGCGCTCGAGCGCATCCGCACCGTGCACGTCGCCGACCAGGGCAGCGATCCCATCGAGTCCCGCGAGCGGTTCGGCGACATCGCGGCGGCGCTCGGCGAGCGCCTGAAGTACGTCCGCCAGCCCAACCTGGGCGGCTCGGGTGGGTTCGCCCGCGGCATGCTGCACTCCACGGACGGCGCACCGGACGAGCACGCCGACGTCCTGCTCATGGACGACGACGTGCTGCTCGAGCCGGAGCTCCTCGTGCGGCTCACGGCGTTCGCGGCCAGCACCCGGCACACGATGATCGTCGGCGCGCAGATGCTCAACCTGCTGCACCCCGGCCACCTGCACATCTCGGCCGAGTACGCCGACCCCGAGGTGCTGCTGATGGGGCTGAAGATGCCCGGCGCCCTCCGCGACGAGTACCTGCTCGGCACGGACGAGCTCGGCCTGCCGACCAACCAGGAGCGCCGGGTCGACACCGAGTACAACGGCTGGTGGTCCTGCCTGATCCCGGCCCCGGTGATCCGCGCGATCGGCTACCCGCTGCCGCTGTTCCTGCAGTGGGACGACATCGAGTACGGCTACCGGGCCCGTGCCCATGGTTTCCCCACCGTCTCCCTTCCCGGGGCCGGCGTCTGGCACGCCGACTTCGGCTGGAAGGACGGCGACGAGTGGCAGCGGTACTTCACCATCCGCAACGGCCTGATCATGGCCGCGCTGCACAGCGGCTTCTCGATCCGCCGGATCACCGGGCGGCTCGCGCAGCTGGTGTCGCACCAGCTCGTGGCCATGCAGTACGGGATGACGGCCACGCTGCTGCAGGCCGTCGAGGACTTCCTGGACGGGCCCGGCGTCCTCTCGGACGGCTCGGCCGGTGCCCTCGCGCGCGTCCGGGAGATCCGGAAGGCCTACCCCGAGACCGTGATGCACCCGATGTCCGAGTCGGGCGGCGAGTTCCACGAGCGGGCCGTGGTCCGGGCGGCCAACGAGCCCGGGTCCGAGACGCTCACGTTCCTGAAGCGGGCCGTGTACCACCTGGCCGGCCGCTCCGTGCACCGCAGCGGTTCGGTCCCCGCGGGCGACGCGCACTGGTGGCACGTGTCCCTCTTCGAGCGCGCGATCGTCACCGACATGTCCGAGCAGGGCTTCCGGGTGCGCACCCGCGACAAGCAGCTGGCCGTCCAGCTCGCCCGCCGGGCCGTCCACCTGCTGCGCCGCTTCGTGCGCGAGGCACCCGCCCTGCCCGCCCGCTACCGCGCGGAGCTGCCGCGCCTCACCAGCCGGGAGAACTGGGAACGGCTCTACGACCAGAAGGGCTGACCCCTCGCCCGATCAGCCGCCGACGTACTCCCTCGGAGTGCCGAGGAAGTGCTGATCTTGTTCCTGGTCCGACCTGTCGGACTCCGATTGAGTGATCACGTCCGCCGCCTGGACGGACGTGATCACCCAATCGCAACAGGAGCACAGAACAGATGCGCAACCTTGCACACCGGGCAGGTCGGCTCGCGATCGTCCCGGTACTGGCTGGCGCCACCATGTTCGGCGTGGCGACCCCGGCGGTGGCCGCACCCCCCGCCCCGCAGCCCGAGCCGGGGGTGTCGAAGGACTGCAGCGAAAGCGTCGGGGACGGGATCATCGTCTGCCTCGTCGTGGAGAAACCCGACCCGGAAACCACCCTCGTGTCCGCCGCCGTCGAATCCGCTTTCGGTGACCTGAAGGGCGCCATCGTGGTGCTCGAGGCGTGCGACAGCGAGAGATGCTCCGTGCAGGAGGTGGCCACCGGCGAGAACACCGCCGAGGTCCGCACGAAGCCGCAGGAGTGGGGCCGGGGCACCGGCTACTACCGTGCCAACGCCAGCATGGTGGGCCACCGGAACGACCTGCACTCCGGCGTGGTCCATCCCGGCTCGTGACCACCGATCGGCTGTCCGGGCTGCTCCGGACAGCCGAATTCGGTCGGCTCCAGCAACACCCCGCCCCCCGCGGCGATCTTCATAGAAGAGGAACAGGACTGGGGGGTCACTGTGACTGGCTTCGGGGAGCTGCTGCGCGATTCGCGGCTGCGGGTCGCGCTCACGCAGGAGGAGCTGGCCGAACGCGCCGGCATCAGCGTGCGGGCGGTGGGGAAGCTCGAATCAGGTGAGACGTGCCGGCCGCGGCCGGCGACCGTCCGGATGCTGGCCGATGCGCTCGGGCTCCGGGAGCCCGAGCGGACGCTGTTCACGTCGTCGGCGTTCGGCATCCGGCTGCTCCGCCCGCTCGGCGCGCGCCTGGTCGGCACGGGGAGCGGGGCGGGGTAGGGCTCACCGTCGGTCGAACACCTCGCGGGCCCACGCCTCACGGCTGGTCAGCTCCGGCAGCGCCGCCCGGTAGCGGCGCTGCAGGTCGGGCCACGCCTTGGCCACGCGCCGGTACTCCGTGACCGCGTTCCTGAGCATCGACCGGAACAGCGCCGGGTTGCGACGGCGGAACGTCACCCCGCGCCCGTCCGGGGTGGCGACGGTGGCGGAGTCGAGCCGCGACAGGACGAACCACTGCGCGTGCCGGGCCGGGACGTTGCGCTGGGGCACCGCCTGGTGGCCGGGGTCGGGGGCGCGCAGGTTGTGCAGCACGCCCTGCGCGAGCCCCTTCACGGCGGCGACCTTGCCGGACGGCGGATCCGGGAACACCTGGGCCGACAGCGCGTCGAGGTCGGAGAGCGGCACCTGCGTGGCCGAGTCGAGCGGTCGGCCGTCGTCGTACTCGGCGCGCTTGGCGCGGATCTCGCCAAGCACGGTGGGCAGCTTCGGGAAGAGGTGCTCGGGGCCGGACAGGAAGTCGCGCAGCGCCATCTCCTGCAGCGCAACGGCCGAGTACTCCAGCAGCAGCAGGTGGCGCAGCGTGCGCTTGAGCGTGTCGCGCAGCAGCGCGGTGGGGTTGTCGGGCCCGTGCAGCGCGGCCGCGACGAACCGGTTGCGGTAGTGGAAGTAGGCCTGCCAGTCGCTCGTGTCGTCCTTCTCGAGGAACGACATGTGCCAGATCCCGATGCCGGGCACGGTGGCCGTCCGGTAGCCCTTCGCACGGGCGCGCAGCCCGTACTCGGCGTCGTCCCACTTGATGAACAGCGGCAGCGGCATACCGACGTCCTCGGCGACCACGCGCGGGATCAGGCAGGTCCACCAGGCGTTGTAGTCGACGTCGGTGCGCCGGTGCAGCCACGGCGTCTGGCGCAGCGGCTGGTCGGCGAGGTCGTGGTGCGGCTCGGTGCCGGGCGCGTTGCGCCACAGGAACGTGCCGCGGTCGATGACCTCGCCCATCGTCGAGAGCTGCGAGCGGGCCTGCAGCGACAACATCTGCCCACCGACGAGCATGGGTGAGCGGGAGTAGCGGGAGAACGCGACGGCCCGCAGCACCGAGTCGGGCTCGAGCAGGATGTCGTCGTCCATGTAGAGGATCTGCTCGCAGTCGGTGTGCTCGAGCGCCTCGTACATGATCCGCGCGTAGCCCCCGGACCCGCCGAGGTTGGGCTGGTCGATGATCCTCAGCTTGTCGCCGAGCGCAGCGGCGGCCTGCTCGAAGCCCGGCTCGTCGCGCACCTTCCTGGTGCCCTGGTCCGGGATGATCACGGCGGTGATCGCGTCCCGCACGAGCGGGTCCTCGCCGAGGGCGGTGAGGGTCGCCACGCAGTCGGCGGGGCGGTTGAACGTGGGCGTGCCCACGGCCACCGCGGCCCGGCCCGTGGGCTCGTCGGCGGCGTACCAGCCGCCCGCGTGCAGGACGAGCTCGCCCTCGTCGGTGGTGAGGTCGAACCAGTACCACCCGCCGTCCTCGAAGGGCCGCAGGTCGAGTGGCATGTCGATCTCTTGGACGCCCGACACCACGACGCCCCGCTCGAAGATCGTGGAGCCGTCGGACTTGGTGCGGTAGACGTCCACCCGGCCGTCCCCCTGGAGGGACAGCTTCAGGTGCACCTCGGTGAGCCGGCTCCACCGGCGCCAGTACCCCGCCGCGAACGCGTTGAAGTAAGCGGCGAAGGAGACCTCGCTCTGCTCCGGCACCACCGCCGACGTCCGGGACGTGGCACGCAGCCTGCGCGCGGTGACCCCGGAGCCACCGAGGCTCACCTTCTTCAGGACCTCACCACCGGCCACGTCCGGCACCGTGGTGAGCCGGATGCCCGTCCGCTCGTCGAGGTAGAGCGCGCGGACGCTCATCGGGTCGCCCGTACGCGGCAGGATCACCCGCTGCAGCAGGTGGCCCTCCGGCGGGGGCGGCGTCGCACCGCGGCGGCGCGCCGGCTTCGGGCGGGGCGGCGTCTCGGAGATCGTCATCGCGGAGCGTCCTGTGTCGTCGAGGGCCGTGCACATGTGCGTGCGTACTCAGCGCCCGAGGGTAGCGACGGCGCGTCAGGATGCTCGCCGGTGGGGCGCGCCGCCGGTGTGTCACAGGTCATGGCGTCCCACCTGCTCGTCGGGGAGGATCGGCGGCGTGTCCCCGGCCGCGACGTTCCGGGCGCGCCGCCACGTCGACCTCCGTCGGCAGGCGAGCGCGCTCTGTGCCGTCCCCGCCGCACGGGCCTGACGCACTCGCAGGCGCCCGCGCGGCCACGCCGCCCGCACCTCGCTCGACGGCAGGGACGTCCATGCCCACCACCCTCCTCGCGTCCCCCCACGACGGCCGGTCCCGGCCGCTCGACACCGGCGACGGCCGGCGGGGCCAGAACGCGGCCGCCGTTCTCCGCGCCGTGCTCGACCAGGGGCCCGTCGCGCGCAGCACCATCGGCCGGGTCACGGGCCTGAGCGGCGCCGCGGTGAGCCGCCAGCTCGCCGAGCTCGCCGACCTGCGGCTCGTCCGCGAACGGCCGGTCCGCGCCCAGCGACAGGCTGTCGGCCGCCCGCACGTACCGGTCGACATCGACGTCCGCCACCACGTCGCAGCCGGCGTGCACATCGCCGTGCTGCACAGCACGCTCGTCCTCATGGACCTGCGCGGACGCGTGCTGGCCGAGGAGCGCGTGCCGCACGGCCCGGACCGGTCACCGCCCACGGTGTTCGCCGACCTGGCCAGGCGCACGGCCGCGTTCCTCGATGCGCACGGGGCCGGCCGCAGGCCACTGGGCGTCGGCGTGGCCACCGGGGGCTGGGTGGATCCGGCGCGCGGTGTGGTGGTCCGCCACCGCGGGCTCGACTGGCGGGACGTCCCGGTGGGGCCGCTGCTCGGGGAGCGGCTGGGCCTGCCGGTGAGCGTCGACGGCCACGCCCGCGCGTTGGCACACGCCGAGCAGCTGTTCGGCGACGAGCGCGAGCGGGCGCGCTCGAGCCTCGTGCACCTGTTCGTCGGCAACGTCGTCGACGCGGCCATCGCCACCGGTGGGTCCGTCCACGAGGGTCCGAACGCGGCCGCGGGGCACGTCAGCCACCTCCCGGTGGGTGGGGACGCGCCCTGCTCCTGCGGCCGTCGCGGCTGCCTCGCGGCCACCGCAGCTGAGCGGGCCGTCGCGGGACGAGCCGTTGCGGCGGGCCGGCTGCGGACGCCCCGCTTCGCGGACGTCCTCGCAGCCCTCGATGCGGACGAGCGGTGGGCGCTGGACCTCCTCCGCGATCGCGTACGGGTCGTCGGCCGCGCGGCGGCCCTCCTGCTCGACGTGATCAACCCCGAGGTGCTGGTCGTGTGCGAGGCCGGCACGGCCCGCAGGCCCGAACTGCTCGCCGACCTGCGCGCGGAGGTGGCTCGCCACTCGCACCGCGGCGGCGAGGTGGCCCGCAGGGTGGTCGCCGGTTCGTTCGGCACGCGGGCGCTCGGGGTCGCGGCCGGCTCGGTGGTGCTCCGCGAAACCTACGATCGCCCCCTGGAACTAGCTGCGCGTATTTAATTGCAGTCGTCCGAAAATTGACTTCGGGCGTCCCGCCACTCACGATGTTCGACATGAGCGCACACGTTCTGAGCAGGGCATGTCGCCCCTGCTGCGCTCTCTGTCGCTGATCGCGGCCACTTCCCGAGATTCTCCCCCGGACTGTCCGGACAATTTGTCCGGCAATGGTCCGCGCATTTCTCCCGAGAATTTTCGAACCAACGAGAGGACCATCGTGACCATCGCACCAGAACGCACCGGGCTGACCATCCGCCCGGTCGCGGGCCACATCGGCGCAGACGTGTCCGGCGTCGACCTGACCGACCCGCTCGACCCGGGCACGGTCGAAGGGCTCACCGCCGCGCTGCACCGCCACAAGGTGCTCTTCTTCCGCGGCCAGGAGCTGGACCACGCCGCGCAGATCCGGTTCGGCCGCGTGTTCGGCGAGCTGACCTACGCGCACCCGCACGACGACGCCCCGCCGGAAGGCAACCCGGAGATCTTCACGATCGACCCCGAGCGTTACAAGCAGCGCTACGGCGACGACTACGCCACGCGCCGCCGCAAGTACAGCTACGTCGCAGGCTGGCACACCGACGTCACGGCCGCGGTGAACCCGCCGGCCGTCTCCGTCCTGCGTGCCGACGTCGTACCGGAGGTCGGTGGCGACACGACGTGGACGAACCTCGCCGCCGCCTACGCGGGCCTGTCGGAACCGGTGCGGCGGTTCGTCGACGGGTTGCGCGCCGAGCACCGCTACGGCGGGGGCGAGGCCCCGAAGGGCGGTTCGAGCTACGCGCGCCGCGTGAACGACAACCTGCTCGTCTCGATCCACCCCGTGGTGCGGGTGCACCCCGCCACCGGCGAGCGCGCGCTCTTCGTGAACCCCGGTTTCACCAGCCACATCGTCGATGTCGAGCCCCGGGAGAGTCGGGCGATCCTCGACCTGCTCTACGCCGAGATCACGCGGCCCGAGTACACGGTGCGGTTCCGGTGGGAGCGGGGCAGCGTGGCCGTCTGGGACAACCGCGCGACCGCGCACCTCGCCCCCGCCGACCTCGACCACCTCGACGTGCGCCGCACCCTGCACCGCGTCACGGTGATCGGGGACCGGCCGGTGGGGCCGGACGGGTTCGAGTCGCAGATCGTGGCGGGTCGCCCGTTCACCGCCGACCACGCGGTGGTCGTGGACTGATGGCCCGCCTGCGACGCGGCTGGGCCGCGGTGGTGGGGGTCCTCCTGCTCACCGCATGCGCCGGCCCCACCGGGGCCGCCGAGCTGGACGCGGCCACGCCCCTGCCCACCGAGGTGCCCCCGGGCACCACGCTCGTCGTCGCCGACCAGTCGGAGGCCCAGCAGGTGGCGCTGCGCGCCTCCGGCGAGCTGGAACGGCTGCCGTTCACCGCCGAGTTCGCCAACTTCACGGGCGGTCCGGCGATCCTGGAGGCCTTCCGGGCCGGCGCGGCCGACGTGGCCAGCGTCGGCGACACCCCGCCGATCCAGGCCCTCGTGGCCGGCGAGGACGTCCCGATCATCCTCGCGCGCCGCACCGACCCGTCGAGCACGCGGCTCGCCGTGGCTCCCGGCGTCGGCGCCCGCACGCTCGCCGACCTGCGCGGCAAGCGGATCGCCTACGCCGAGGGAACGGCGCAGCAGGTGATCGTGCTGCGATCGCTGGAGAAGGCCGGCCTGACGACCGCCGACGTCGAGCTGGTGCGCCTGCAGCTCGGCGAGTTCAACGACGCGGTCCGCACCGGGCAGGTGGACGTCGCACCGCTGAACGAGCCCCGGCTCACCCGGTTCCTCGCTGACGCGGGCCCGCGGGGCGGCGGGGTCATCGACCCGGCCGAGACCGCCGGCACCTCGTCCGGGCTCAACTACATCTACGCCCGGCGCGAGGCGCTGCAGGACCCCGCGAAGGCGGCTGCGCTGCGGGCCTACGTCCAGCACTACATCCGCTCGCAGCAGTGGATCAACGACCACCGCGAGGAGTGGATCCAGACGTACTACGTGGAGAACCAGGGGATCTCGGCCGAGGACGGCAGGCGAATCGTCGACTCGCTCGGCACGGTCACGTTCCCGCGCCTCGACGACACGGTGGTGCGGGCCCAGCAGGCCACCATCGACGTGATCGACCGGGCGGGCGAGCTGCCCCGGAAGGTGCGCGCGGCCGACGGGTTCGACCTGCGCTTCACCGACGTCGTCGCCGAGGCGGTGCCGGCAGCGGGGGCGTCGTTCGGCCCGGAGGTGGCGGTCCGATGACCGAGCTCTCGCTCGCCACGTCCCGCGAGCGCGCCGAGCCGGCGGTCGCGGAGCTCACCCCGCGACCGCGCAGGCGCCGCCGGCTCGGCCCCGGTCGCACCTCGGCCCGTGGCCTCGCCGTCGGGCCGCTGCTGCTGCTCGCCGCGTGGACCGTCGGGTCGGCCACCGGGCTCGTCGACCCGGCAACGCTGTCCCCGCCCTGGACGGTGGTCACCACCTCCGCAGAGCTGATCGCCGACGGCCGGCTGCAGTCGAACCTGCTCACCTCCGTGCAGCGGGCGGCGATCGCGCTCGTGCTCGGCGTCGGCATCGGGGTGGCGATCGCGCTCGTCGCCGGCCTGTCCCGGGTCGGTGAGGCGATCGTCGACGGGCCGGTGCAGATCAAGCGAGCCGTTCCCACGCTCGCGCTCATCCCGCTCGCGATCATCTGGTTCGGGATCGGCGAGGAGATGAAGATCATTATGATCGCGCTGAGCGTGTTCGTGCCGATCTACATCAACACCCATGCCGCGCTGCGCGGCGTCGACATGCGGTTCGTCGAGCTCGCCGAGAGCGTCGGGCTGTCGCGCACGCAGTTCGTGCGCCGGGTCGCCCTGCCCGGTGCGCTCCCCGGCTTCTTCACCGGGCTCCGGCTCGCGGTCACCGTCTCCTGGACGGCACTCGTCGTCGTCGAGCAGGTCAACGCGACCAGCGGGATCGGCTACCTCATGACCCAGGCCCGCACGTACGGGCAGACCGAGATCATCGTCGTCGGCCTGGTCGTCTACGCCGTGTTCGGGCTGGTCGGCGACCTCGTCGTGCGCGCAGCGGAGAGGAGGGCGCTGTCGTGGCGACGCTCGCTGGGCAGCTGACCGCCGTGCGGGCCCGTGGCCTCACCCGGGGCTTCGACGGCCGCGCGGTGCTCGACGGCGTGGACCTGGACATCCGGGAGGGCGAGTTCGTCGCGCTGCTCGGCCGCAGCGGCTCCGGGAAGTCGACACTGCTGCGCGCCCTCGCCGAGCTCGACGACGGGGTCGCGGGGTCCGGCGAGCTGGAGGTGCCCGCCGAGCGCGCGGTCGTGTTCCAGGACTCGCGGCTGCTGCCGTGGGCCCGGGTGCTCGACAACGTCGTGCTGGGCCTCGGCGGCGCTGACGCGCGCGACCGCGGCCGTGCGGCGTTGGCCGAGGTGGGCCTCGCGGGCCGGGAGCGGGCGTGGCCGAACGAGCTGTCCGGCGGGGAGCAGCAGCGGGTCGCGCTGGCCCGGTCGCTCGTGCGCGAGCCGGCCCTGCTGCTCGCCGACGAGCCGTTCGGCGCACTCGACGCGCTCACCCGGATCAAGATGCACCACCTGCTGCGCGAGCTGTACGACCGGCATCGCCCGGCGGTGCTGCTGGTCACGCACGACGTCGAGGAGGCGGTGACGCTGGCCGACCGCGTGCTGGTGCTCGACGCTGGCCGCGTCGTCGTCGACCGGCCGATCCCCCTCGACCGTCCCCGCCACGCCGCTGATCCGCAGTTCGTGGCGCATCGCGAGTTCCTGCTCATCGCACTCGGAGTGGACCGATGACCCGACGACAGCTCTCCCTCAACGCCTTCATCTACCCGGCGGGGCACCACGAGGCCGCGTGGCGGCATCCGACGAGTGCCGCCGAGCGGATCTACGACGCCGCCTACTACCAGGAGATCGCCCGCACCGCCGAGGCCGGGACGCTCGACGCGGTGTTCTTCGCCGACGGCCCGGCCCTGCAGGGCGACATCACCCACAACGCCGTCGGCAGGCTGGAGCCGATCACCCTGCTGACCGCCATCGCCGCGGTCACGGAGCGGATCGGGCTGATCGCCACCGCGTCCACCACCTACTACGAGCCGTACAACCTGGCGCGCCTGTTCGGCTCGCTCGACCACATCTCCGGTGGCCGGGCCGGCTGGAACATCGTCACGACCGGCAACGACGCCGCGGCGGCGAACTTCGGGCTGGACGCACACCCGACCCACGCGGAGCGGTACGCCCGGGCCCGCGAGTTCGTGGACGCCGTGGTGGCGCTGTGGGACAGCTGGGAGGACGACGCCGTCGTCCTCGACCGCGCCGCGGGGATCTACGCGGACCGCTCGAAGATCCACGAGATCGGGCACGCCGGCCGGTACGTGCGGGTGAAGGGACCGTTCAACCAGCCGCGTCCCCCGCAGGGCCACCCCGTTCTGGTGCAGGCGGGCGCGTCCAACGACGGGCGGGCGTTCGCCGGGCGGTACGCCGAGGCGATCTTCACCGCGCACCAGCGCCTCGCCGACGCGCAGGCGTTCTACGCCGACATCAAGCAGCGGGCCGCACGGATGGGCCGCCGGCCCGAGCACGTGAAGATCCTGCCCGGGATCAGCCCGTTCATCGCCGGCACCGAGGCGGACGCCCGTGCGCTCGAGCGGGAGTTCAACGAGCTGACCGTGCCCGCGTACGGGTTGCGGCAGCTCGAGCGCATGACCGGCACCGCGCTCGGCCACCTCGACCTCGACGGCCCGGTGCCGGTCGAGCTGTTCGCCGACGCGGGGGACGTCACCGACAACGGCCGCAGCCGCCTGCAGGTCGTCGCCGGCATCGTGGAGCGCGAGCGCCCGACCGTCCGGGGGCTGCTGCACCGGCTGGCGGGCGCACGCGGTCACCGGGTGTTCGCGGGCACGCCGGAGCAGGTCGCCGACACGATCGAGGACTGGTTCACCTCGGGCGCGGCCGACGGCTTCAACGTGATGCCGCCGTACTACCCCGGCGGGCTCGAGGTCTTCGTCGACACGGTCGTGCCGATCCTGCGTGAACGCGGGCTCTTCCGCAGCGAGTACACCGGACGCACCCTGCGCGACCACTTCGGGCTGCCGCGGCCCGAGAACCGGTTCGCGGGGCGCACCGAGGTGGCCGCCGTATGAGGTAGCTTGCTTGACGGCAAGCAACACTCACATGCTCGGAGGGCACGGGTGATGTCCGAGGCGGGACCACTTCGGCGCCTCGCCGTCCCGGTGTTCCTGCCCGCCGCGGTGTTCGGCGTCGGTCAGGGCGCCGCGATCCCGGTGGTGGCGCTGCAGGCCCGGGAGCTCGGGGCGTCGGTGGGCGGTGCGGGCCTGGTCGTGGCCCTGCTCGGGCTCGGCATGGTGCTCGGCGACCTCCCCGCGGGGCGCATCGTCACCCGCATCGGCGAGCGGTCGGCCGTGCTGCTGGGGAGCGGGATCGGGGCCGTCGGGGCGGCGCTCTGCCTGCTGTCCTGGACGCCGGTGGTGCTCGGGATCGGTGTCGGGATGTACGGCATCGCGAGCGCGGTGTGGGCGCTCGCCCGGCAGGCCTACATCATCGAGACGGTGCCGGTCGAGCTCCGGGCACGGGCGCTGTCGGCGATGGCCGGGCTGAGCCGGCTGGGCACGCTGATCGGACCGTTCCTCGGGGCAGCCGTCGTGTACCTGCTCGGCCCGCGGGGCGGCTTCCTCGTGGAGCTGGTGGCCGTGGTCGTGGCCGGTGCCCTCATGGCGGGCATGCGGGCGGTCGAGTCGGACCGCGGCGGCGGTCGGCCCGCCCACAGCCTCCTGAAAGTGCTGGTCGCCCACCGGCGGGTGCTGGGCACGCTCGGCGTGAGCGCCCTCGTCATGGGCGCATCGCGGGCCTCGCGCACCGCCGTGCTTCCGCTGTGGGCCGACCACATCGGCCTGGACGCGACCACCACCAGCCTGCTGTTCGGCGTCGGGGCGGCGGTCGACGTCGCGTTGTCCTACCCGGCGGGACGGTGGATGGACCTGCGCGGCCGCCGTCCCGTCGCCGTCGGCTCGCTCGTCACGTTCGCCGCAGCGCACGTGGCGCTACCGCTCACGGGCAGCGTGCTGGCGCTCGGTGCGGTCGCCGTCCTCATGGGCGTCGCCAACGGGCTGAGCAACGGCCTGATCATGACGCTCGGCGCCGACGCGGCGCCGGAGGACGGGCGTGCCGAGTTCCTGGGCGCCTTCCGCCTGTGCCACGACTCCGGCTCGCTGATCGGACCGCTGGCGCTCGCCGCCGTCGCCGCGGTGGCCACCCTGGGCGTGGGCTCCGTCGCGCTCGGGGCGCTCTCGGCGCTGGGCGCGGCCGGCATGGCGCGGTGGGTGCCCCGGCGCCCGGTCCGCGCTCGACCCGGCACGGGCGAGGTCCGGGGCGGGCACCGCTGAGCGGTCAGTCCTCGGATTCCGTGCCCGAGAGCGCCTTGCCGTCGGTGAAGTAGGGGCGCAGGCGGTTGTCGAACATCGTCAACGCCGAGCCGATCGCCATGTGCATGTCGAGGTACTTGTACGTGCCCAGCCGGCCGCCGAACAGCACGTTCCCGTTCGCGGTCTCCTTGCGGGCGAGGTCGCGGTAGCGCTGCAGCTTCGCGCGGTTGTCCTGGCTGTTGATCGGGTAGTAGGGCTCGTCGCCGGACTCCGCGAACCGGGAGTACTCGCGCACGATCACCGTCTTGTCCGTGCGGTAGTCCCGCTCGGGGTGGAAGTGGCGGAACTCAAGAACGCGGGTGTAGGGCACCTCTGCGTCGTTGTAGTTGATGACAGGCGCGCCCTGGAAGTCGCCGGTCTCGACCACCTCCTGCTCGAAGTCGAGCGTGCGCCAGCCCAGCTCGCCCTCCGAGAAGTCGAAGTAGCGGTCCAGCGGGCCGGTGTACACGGTGGGCGTGCCCGCCGGGATCTGGTCGCGCACCTCGAAGTAGTCGACGTCGAGGCGCACCTCGATGTTCGGGTGGTCGGCCATCTTCTCGAGCCACGCCGTGTAGCCGTCGACGGGAAGACCCTCGTACTTGTCGTTGAAGTAGCGGTTGTCGAACGTGTACCGGACCGGCAGCCGCGTGATGATCGACGGGTCGAGCTGCGTGGGGTCGGTCTGCCACTGCTTGGCGGTGTACCCCTTGATGAACGCCTCGTAGAGCGGGCGACCGATGAGCGAGATCGCCTTCTCCTCGAGGTTCTTCACGTCCTTCGCGTCGATCTCGCCCGCCTGCTCGGCGATGAGGGCGCGGGCCTCGTCGGGGGTGTGCGAACGGCCGAAGAACTGGTTGATCAGCGCCAGGTTCATGGGGAACGCGTAGACCTGGTCGCCGACGCGCGCGAAGACGCGGTGCTGGTAACCGGTGAACTTCGTGAAGCGGTTGACGTACTCCCACACCCGCTCGTTCGAGGTGTGGAACAGGTGGGCCCCGTAGCGGTGGATCTCGATGCCCGTCTCGGGCTCGACCTCGGAGTAGGCGTTGCCACCGATGTGCGAGCGGCGCTCGAGCACCAGCACCCGCTTGTCCAGCTCCGTGGCAGCCCGCTCGGCCACGGTGAGGCCGAAGAAGCCGGAGCCGACGACGACGAGGTCGTATCCCGCGTAGGTCACGCCACCCGAGGGTAGTGGGCGCCCCACTGCGGCCCGACCCTGGCATCACCCGGGCGTCATCCACGGACGTGTAGGTTCTCGCCGGTTGCCGTTGATCCGGCGACGGCGGCGATCCGGGGGTTCGGCAGGTGGGAGCAGGCGCGCAGGTGGTGGCGCTGTACGTGCTCACCCTCTGGGTGCCGGGTCTCGTGCTCGGCGGCCTCGCCGGCCTGCGCGGCTGGACGCTCGCCGCAGCGGCCCCGCTCCTCACCTACGCCGTCGCCGGGTTGTTCGGGCCGATCTTCTCCGCGATCGACATCGCCTGGTCGCCCACGAGCGCCGGGCTGCTCCTCGTGGTGCTCTCCGCCGGGGCGGTGCTCGCGCGTTTCGGGATCCGGCAGCGGTTCGGCCCTTCCGACCGCTCGGGGCCGCCGGTGTGGGCGCTCTGGGTGCACGCCAGCGTGGCCGCGGCGCTCGGCGCCGTCGTCGTGTTCGGCGCCACCGTGATCTGGTCGGGACTGGGGCAACTGTCCGCGATCCCCCAGGACTGGGACGCCGCGTTCCACGCCAACGGCATCCGGTGGATCGCCGACACCGGCGACAGCAGCCTCGTCGGGATGGCCAAGGTCAACTGGTACGAGAACGGCGTCGAGGTCTTCTACCCGAACGCCTACCACCTGGTGGCCGCGGTGGTCCTGCGGATCACCGGCGCGGACGTCCCCACCGTCCTCAACGCGCAGACCGTGCTGCTGCCCGGGATGGGCGCGCTGACCATCGTCGCGCTGGTGTACCGCTTCCGCGGCCGAGCCGTGCTCGCCGTGGCCGCTGCCGCCTGCAGCGTCGCGTTCACCTCGTTCTACGACATGCTGTGGCGGGGCCCGCTGCTGCCGTTCGTCACCGGCGCCGTGCTGATGCCGCTGGCCGCGGTGCTGCTGCTGGACGTCCTCGACGCGAGGGGCCTGCGCCAGATCGGCCGCGGGCTGCTGTTCGGGCTCGGGCTGCTCGGCATGATCGCGCTGAACCCGGCCACGCTGTTCACCGCGGCGGTCTTCGTCATGCCGGCGATGGTGCAGCGCTGGGTGGGCCAACCCCGCCTGCTGCTGCGTGAGCCGATCGTCGTGCTCGCCGCGGGGGTGGTCGCCGCGCTGCTCGCGCTACCCCAGGTGCTCGGCTCGATCGGCAGCGCGTCCGGCGAGCCGGTGTACGACTGGCCGGCGGAGCTGACGCAGTCGGAGGCCTTCGGCGAGCTGCTGGCGTTCGCGCACGACGGCCTGCGCCCGCAGTGGTGGCTCGTGCTCGTCGTCGCCATCGGCATCGCGCGGGTGGGGCGGCTGGGCGCGCTGCGCTGGATCTTCGCGTCGGGGATCGCGTTCGGCACGATGTTCCTGCTCGCCGCGTCGTCGGACGAGACGTTCGTCAACACGATCACGCGACCGTGGTGGAACGACCAGTGGCGGCTCATCGGGCTGTGCGTCGTGCCCGTCGCCGTGCTGGCCGGGCACGGTGTCGCCGAGGCGCAGCGCAAGGTGGCCGACGGCATCAGGGCGCTCGCCGCGAAGGTCGAGGCCGGTCCGCCCGACCTGGTCGACCTCGCGGGGCGGCTCGTCGCCACCGGCCTGGTGCTGACGCTGTTCGTAATGACGAGCGAGTACCTCTACCTCGGCCGCAACGTGGCCCGGATGCGCCTGGCCGCCCCGGACGGGCCGGTCGTTTCGTCGCTGGAAGCCGACGCCATGCGCGTGCTCGCGACGCTGGTGCCGCCCGACCAGCGCGTGATGAACGACCGCGGCGACGGCTCGGCGTGGATGTACGCGATCGCGGGCGTGCACCCGGTCGCCGGTTTCTACAACTTCTCCGGCATCGGGCCCGACGCCCTGCTGCTCAACACGCGCTTCAACAGCTACCCGGTGGACCGCTCGGTGCGGGCTGCGGTCGCGCGCCTCGACGTCACGTACGTGATGCTCGGCCGGGGCTTCGTCCGCACCGACTGGCGCCGCGCCCCCGGGCTGCTCGGGCTGGAGAACGCCCCCTGGCTCCAGCCCGTCTACCGGAACAAGGACGCGGTCATCTACCGCATCAAGGCGCGGCCGGGCTAGGCCATACCCTTGCGGCCGTGTCCGCGCAAGCAGAGGCCGGTACGGGCGGGCTGGACCTGGCCGTCACCTCCCCGGCCCTCGACCCCCCCGGCCGGTTCGCGCGAGCCGCAACCGTCGCCGGCGAGGTCGTCGCCTGCGTGGGCGCCGCCATCGGCACGGTGGCGCTGAGCAGCTCCGTCGAGGTCGACCCGCTGGACCGGCTCGGCCAGGTGAGCGGCCTCGCCGCGCTCGACCTGCGGTTCGTCCTGCTCGGGCTGGCGGTGCTCGCGGCCTGTGTCGCGACGGCACGGCACCCACGGGCGTTCAACGTGGTCAGCCGCCTGGCGTGCGCCGCCGTCGCCGGGCTGGCCACCGGGCTGGTCGCGGGCGGGATCGTGCTCGCGCTGCACGGCACGACGTGGGCGCTCTTCGCGAACTGGGGCGACTCCGGCCAGCTCATCCGCTGGGCCGACGACATCCTCGCCGGCCGGCCGATCCCGCCCGACTACCCGCCCGTGGCGCTGCACCTGATCGCCCGCTGGGCCGAGCTCACCGGCGACTCGACGGCGGGCGCCCTGCGCACCTCGCAGGCGGTGGGCACGGCGCTGTTCGGGCCGATCGCCTACCTGTCGTGGCGGCTCGTGCTGACGCCCGTGTGGGCCCTCGCCGTTGCGCTCGTGGCGGGGATGCCGCTGCTGGAGCCGTACAAGCCGTACACCACGGTGGTGCTGGTCGCCCTCGTGCCGCTGCTCATCGCGTTCCTGCGGCTGCTCCGCCGTGCCGACACCCTCACGTGGACGCGCCTCGCGGTCGCAGGCGCCGCGGCTGGCGTGGCGCTCGGGGCGCTGTTCAGCGTCTACTCCGGCTGGTTCCTCTGGTCCGCGCCGGGTGCGCTGGTCGCCGTGCTCGTCCGGTTCCCGAGGCGCGCGCCGGTGCGCGGGCTCGCGCTGCTCGGGGTGACGGTGGCCGGCCTGGTCGCGGTGGCGTGGCCGCACCTGTTCGGCGCGATCGCCGCCGCGGGCAAGGTGCAGGACCGCTACTTCTACTTCGACACCGCCGTCGAGCCCGCGTACATCGCGATGTGGCGCAACGACCTGCCCGGCAACGTCGGCCCGTGGCCACCACCCGGCGAGCTCGCGGGCGTCGGGGTGTTCACGGTGTTGCTGGTGGTCGGCCTCGGCGTCGCCGTCGCGGTGGCCGGCCGGCGGACCGCGGTGCTCACCACGGGTGCGCTGCTGGCCGGGGCGTGGATCCTGCGGCTCGCGATCGCATCGCAGATGTACGAGACCCAGACCGTGCAGCTCTACCCGCGCACGACCGCCGAGATCCTCTTCTGCCTGCTGCTCATGGCCGTCCTCGCGGCCCGCTACGGCGGCCGACGCGTGCAGGACGCCTGGCGGGCGCGCGCCGCCGCCGGCAACGGCCGCGTTCCGCGGAACGCGATGCCGCTCATCGGCGCACTGAGCGCAGCGCTGCTGCTGGCGCTCTCGATGGGCTCCGCCACCGCCGACCGCTACCTCCCCCGCAACGACGGGTCGGTGGGGCTGCTGGCGTACGTGGCCCAGCACGTGCGGCAGCCGGACGGGCGGTGCCCGGTGTTCAGCGGGGCGAACGGGTGCGCGCCGGATCCGGGGGCGTTGTTGCGAGGTGAGTGGCCGCCGCAGGCTCCTTGATCACCGCTGCGGCGCCACACCCCATCCCATGGCCGAGAGCCGGCGGATAGCGGCCTCGACATCCGCGCGGCCCGCGGCGTCCCCCTCGATCCACGGTGACCAGTTCTGCCACCACTCGAGAGACATCGACCCGGCGTCGTTGACGATCCGAACCCGGAACGGGACCGTATCGGAGTTCCCGGCGAGCGGACCGGCCACCCAGAAGTCGTCTCCGATCCGCTCGACGGGATAGCGGATCACGCCGGCTCCCTCCGACACCGACAGCGCGTCGCCGTCGGGTTCGACGCCGCGGCCGGTCGCCCCGGGAAGGCGGGCTCGGACCGCGGCGACGATCAGCTCGCTCCACCCGGTCGTGGTGCCAGGCTGCGAGCAGTGCGGATCGGCGAGGAGATCGGCGAACCAGCCCAGGACGGCGGCCCGGTCGAGCCGCGCAGCCCGAGAGACCACCAGCCTGTTCCAGACGTCCGGGATTGCGACCGCTTCGGGAACTGCGGCACGACGCAGCTGGTGAAAGGGGGTGGCCGGCCGCGGCTCGTCGAGCGGGTAGCCGAACTCGGCGTGACAGCATCGGAGTGCGACGTTCACCGCGAGCGGTTCGAAGAGACCGTCCGCCAAGGCGAAGAGCGTGTCCACGGCGATCTCGGCGTACCCCAGCTCGTCGTCGACGTGATCCGGGACCTCGATCTCAGCGGACGTGAGGCCTCGCCCCCTGCTACGGATCCTCACATCGGCCACGTGAACCTCACTGCTTCGTCCAGGTCGATCCATGCCGCACCAGCACGATCGACTCGCCGAACTGGTCGACGATCGTCACCCGGTCGATCAGCATGCTGCGCGGGACGTTCTCGGTGAGGTGCTCCGCGAACTTGTCGTAGATGTTCGACGTCCCGATGAGCTGACCGTCGGGTCGCGTGCGGATCACCGTACCGTCCTTCAGGATCTCCGTCGTCTGCTTGCGCGACTTCTTGACCCCGACGTCCAGCTTGATGTGGACCCGAGCTTCGGGACTGCCCTCCACGGGGTGCTCCGTGCCCTGCCGGTTCTCCACCTTCTCCACCGCGTGAGTCACACCCTCCGTCAGGTCAGTCGGCCCCTTAACGGCGTTCTGGAGCGCCTTCACCTCGATGCTGGCGAGGACCTTCCCCTCGGGGGTCTGTACCGCGATGTCGAACTCCCTCAGCCGCTTGCCCGTCTTCTCGGAGATCCGCGGCGTGTTCTCCAGGCCGACCTTCACCACCATGCCCGGGTTCTCGGCCACCAACCGTCGAGCGATGCTCAGCTCGGCCGCGGCCTCGGCCAGCTCCTTGAACCCCTTGACGCCGTTGAACTGCAGCCAGTCCTTCATCCCGACGATCTCGCCGGCCGCCTGGGCCCGCATCGCCGCCTCGATCTCGCGGAAGACCGCTCCATCGGCCAACTGATCGATTTTGGAAGCGTCCAGCTTCCCGTCCCGGATCGCCTCCGGCCAGCCAGCCCGGTCCAGGATGTCGGCGACGTGCTGCCGTGTGGGGGCGCCCTGCCGAGGAGCCTGGGCGTCGCCCAGCTCGTTGCGCATCCAGCTCTCGTCCGGGTGCCCGCGGCGGACGAAGGTCTGCCCGGCGTACTCCCAGACGTGGAACCGCGGGTCGCCGCGCAGGCCCGAGGTCAGCTCATCAATGCTGCGGGCGCCGACCTCGGCGCGGAACTTCTCGTCCACGATCCGAGGCGCGCGCTGCGGCAATGCGCGCTGCACGGAGCCGGCGAGATCGCCGAGCTCGTTCAACGGGCGGGGCCGCAGGCTCGCGAGGGGGCCGAGGGCGAGGTGCCCGATGTCCCCCAAGCCGGTACGGGTGGGGCCGACCATCGTGCCCGGGACCAGCGACGGCAGCTCGAGGCGGTTGGGCCGGGTCAGCGGTCCGGTGACCCCGCGCATCGTGGTGGAGAGCTCCTTCGGCACGCGGCGGAACATCGCGGCGAAGGGCAGGATCGCGCCGAGGTCCTGCGCGAGCGTGGAGGCGATCTTCCCCTGGCCGTAGGTGGCGCGGAGCTTGCTCGTGTCGCCCTGGATCGCCGAACCCCACCTGTCAAGGAACCCCTCGGCGTTCTGGACGGCACCGGTGGTGATCGGGAACTTGCTGCTCCAGTCACCCCCGGTGGGCAGGGCGTTCTGGAGGACCCGGGTGTCGCCGGTCATGGCGGCACCCATCGAGCCGACCGCGATCTGGGACCAGGTTCCCAGCTCGGTGAGGCCGTTCTCCACACCCTGCGCCGCCATGCGGGGGATGCCGGTGAAGATGCCCTTGACGTCGTCACGGGCGACGCTGAGGAAGTCCTTCGGGCGGTTCTTCTGGTCCCCGAACGGGTCGTTGATCCAGTCCACGCCCCGGTCGAGGAAGCCCGAGACGTTGTCGCCAACCGCGACGAGCACGCTCTGGCGGTTGTTCCGGTAGACCTCCTCCAACTTCGCCCGCTCGGAGTCGGAGAGGTTCTTCGTCCACGCCTCCCAGTCGTCCGGCAGCTCGTGGCCACGGACGAACCAGTCCTGGAAGCCGTTGGTGTCCGCCTTGCCGTCGCCGTTGAGGTCCTGGCCCGGCTGGAGGCTCTTCGCCCACGCCACGTTGGCGGCCGAGCTCAGGAAGGCGTTCTCCCACGACGCGAAGTTCGGCTTCGCGGCGACGTTGCCCAGATCGACGGAGGATGCGGCGATCCGTGTCTTCTCGTCGCCGGACAGGTTGGCCCAGACCCGGCTCAGCTGGTGGTCCGAACCCTGGTAGTGCTGGTCGAGCCTGGGCAGGGCGGCGGCCGCGGCATGCACGTACGCCATGTCGGGGTAGCCGGACGACGGCAGCCGGACCTCGGTCAGGAAGCTGGAGATCGTGGAGTACTGCCGGTCCCGGATGGCGTTGTAGTTGAGCTGACCGAGCGTGCTCACGCCCCCGAACGTGTCCGCCAGGCCCTGCTCGCGGGCGTTCCTCGGGGCGGTGAGCCGGTTCTGCAGTTCCTGCGACAGGTCGAGCTGCCCGTCGGCGAGCGTCAGATCGACCTTCCAGTTCGTGTTCCCGGATGCCGACACGTAGACCAGATCCAGATCGCGCAGGATCCCGTTGGCCTCGTTGATCACCGGGCGGTGCTGCCGGTCGATGTCCCCGAGCGCGGCCTGCTCCCCCTCCAGCCAGGTCAGCTCGCCCTTGAACCACTCACGCTCGCCGGGCAGCAGGTAGCCGCGCTTGTTGGCGGCGTCCACCCGCTGGTTGTAGGTCTCGGTGCGGTCCTTCAGCGTCACGGGCCGGGTGCCCAGCGCGTGGGACAGCGCGAGCGAGGCGTCGCCGAACTTCTGCTGCCCCTCGAGGATCTTGTCAACTGCCAGCTGTTGCTGCTCCGCCGAAGGCTTGCCCTTGATGTCGACGTCGAGGATGTCGGAGACGACCTCGGGGTTCTCGTGCACCAACCACCGCGCGTTGTCGTTCAACGTCGCGCCCCGGTAGTTGGCGTACTCCATGAGCGAGGACCGCTCGGCCGCCGGCAGCCAGCGCTTCAACAGGCCCGGCGCCGCCTCGTCGATCGCCCCCTTGAGCGGAGCGATCTGACCCCACTCGGCGTCGTCGATCCAGTTGTCCGCGAGGGCATGCGCGACCGCGGACTCGAAGTCGCTCACGGTCGACGACACCGACTCGCCGTACTTCGCGTGGACCTCGGCGATGTCGCTCTTGTCCTCGAGCGAGGCGAAGATCGCTCCGTGCCGCTGCATCTGCGACGGCGCGGGACGGCCCCGCTCGTAGGCGTCCGCCGCCGCCGGGTTCGCCTTCCGCAGCTTCTCCAGCTCGATCTCCGTGAGCGGCCGCAGCTTGTCGCCCTCGGCACGCGGCACGACCGGGGTGCCGTCCGGGTTCTTCACCTCGGCCACGGCGGCCGCGACGTCCTCGGGGAGCTTGTAGTTCGGGTCGTAGGCAGCGACCGCACCGCCTCCCGGGTTCGTCATGACACCCGCCACGTCCCAAGGGCCGTTCCCCCTGACGTCGCCGCCGGTGCCCTCGCCGCAGTAGCCGAGGGAGCTCGACTCGGCGCAGAACCGGCCGCCCGCGGTCCCGTCGTTGTTGCGGTAGCGCAGGCCGGTGACGCGCCCGGTACCCAACGCCTCCTGGATGTCGCCGAACCGGTTGCTGCCGGAGCACTTGTTCTGACCGCCGCCGTCACCGGTCTCGCAGATCGCCCCGCCGCCGTTGCCCTGGGCGTCCGGGTTGAACTGGGTGAACTTGCAGCCCTTGCCCTCGCAGGTCTGCACGCCGCCGTTGGTGGTCATGCGAGTCACGGGGCCGTTGCTGAAGTCGTACAGTTCCACCTCGCCCCAGCCGTTCGGGCGGGTCGGGTCCTCGCCGGGCAGGCCCTCGCCGAGCCGGCAGTTCTTGCACGTGACGAACGGGAGGTAGGTCGCGCTCGGCTCGCCCGGGCGGGTGACCGCGCAGTCGCCGGAGCAGTAGAGCTTGCCGCCCGTGCCGCCGTGGGCCGTCAGCCGCCCGTTGCCCCACACGCCGGCGCGGTCGGCCAGGTTGGTGACCGAGTAGCCGCTCGGCAGCGTGACGGTGAACATCTGGTCCTTGATGTCGAACGAACCCTGACGCCCGTTCGACGGCGTGTAGATCGTCGCCCGCGGCGCGTCGACCGCCTGGGACTGGGCGGAGATCGTGATCCCCTCGGCCGAGGTGAACTGGAAGTGGCCCTTGCCCTCGAACTGGATCTTGCCCGGTCCGCCGGCCGCGTCGCGCCCGGTGATCTCGCTCCACGCCCGGTCGATCGTGATCTTGTCCCCGCCGGGGAGCCCCGGCACCGACGGCCGGTTCCACTCGCACGGGCCGGTGCAGGTCACCTTGAACGGCGATCCGGTACGCGGGTTGCTGAGCCGGGCGGAGCCGCCCGGGTTCGGCACCCGGACGTTGCCGCTGTGCGCACGCGTGGTCGTCCCGGTGTGGCCGTCGGTGATGTACCAGTTGCCACCGGTGGCGCTGGCCTCGCCGTCTCCGTCCGCATCGCGGGCGATGTGGACCGTGTCCCTGCCGTGGGCGACGTCGTTCGCGGACCCGCCCGGCGTGGTCGACATCTGCCCGTCGAACCCGGTGAAGATGTTGTACGAGGCCTTCTCGCCGGTCGTCGTCTCGGCGGTGCACGCGATCCAGCAGACCTTCTGGACGACCTTGCCGTCCTGGCCCATCGCGCTGACGGTGCAGAGGCCGAAGAAGCCGAGGCACTTTCCGTCGACGGACCGGACCGGCTCGCCCATCTCCCCGATCGGGACGCTCTCGGGAACCAGGTTGCCGTTCTCGTCGTAGAAGTATCCCGGCGGCGGGGCGTACGGGGTGAACACGCTGTCGCCCGGCGTTTGGCAGCTGGAGTAGGAGCCGTAGCACTGGCCGCCCCCGTAGCCGGGCTCGGCGATCGCGATGACGCCACAGCCACCGCCCGAGGAACCGCCGCCGACGCAGCGCGGCCGACCCCAGGAGTCCCAGGTCCCCCCGGCCTGCGGGTCGTCGAAGTGCCCCGCCGCGTAGGCCTCTGCCTCGTAGTGGGTGCTGCAGTTCGGCGCGCCGGCGCAGGTCGCCTCGGCGTACGCGTGACCGTCCTCGGCGAGGACCTTCGCCGAGACCACCACGCCGCCGCTGCCGAACCCGCCGGTGCCCGAGCCGTGCGCCCGCGCCTTCGCCCACGATCCGGACGGGTGCGAGGTGGACTTCGACGCCGTCGCCTCGTAGCGGTACGAGCAGCCGGCGTTGGCGCTGCCCTGGCACTCGGCCATCGCGACTGCGAGGTCGGCGTTGGTCTCAGCGGTGGCGCTGGTGGCGCACCACCCGCCACCCGCACCACCGGAAGCGCCGCAGGTGGCGTCCGCCGACGCGATCATGCCGCCGGTCGCGCTGGACGCCGTGCTGCTGGCGGAGAAGCTGTAGCTGCAGGTCGATCCCGCGGACGCCTGGCAGTTCGCGGAGACCTGGGTGCTGCCATCGGTGGCACCCACCCGCGAGGTTCCGGCGCACTGGCCGTCCACGCCCGCGGTGCAGTCGGTGCGCGACTGCGCGCTGTGCCGCCCGTTCGACCCGGTGAACAGCGCGTCGCCGTCGGTGTGGGTCACGCAGCCGGTTCCGGCGCAGCTCGCCATGACCTCGGCGACACCGGTGGTGACGTAACCGCTCGTGACGGCCTGGCAGGCACCGGCCGTCCCGCACGTAGCGGTGGACGTGGCGTGCACGCCCGCGGCGCCGGTCGCGTGCGACTGCGACGACGCCCGCGTGGCGCATCCGGTCGCGCTGCCGTCGGCGCAGGTGACCCCGACCGAGGCGCTCGTCGCGGCGTCCGGCCCGGACACGGCGACCGTCGAACCGGCGCTGATCTGCGCTTCACAGGCGGTTGCGCCGGAGCAGCCCGTGTCGCCGCTCGCACTGCTGCGGGACTGCTGCCCGCCGAGCTCGGCGACGGCGTGTGCGGTTCCGGTCAAGGCGGCGGTGCAGCCGGCCTCGGGGCACGCGACCCGGGAAGTCGTCTGCGCGGCACCGGGGGAGGCCGTGGCGTCACTGCCGACTGCGCACCCGGAGCCCGCAGCGGTGCAGGTCGCGGTCGTGGTCGAAGCGCCTGCAGTCCCGGTGGTGCTGCCCGTGGTCGCCGCGGTGCAGCCCGCACCCGCGCACTGCGCGCCGGCGGACGACTCGCTCGTGACTGCCGGGGCGCCGGTCACCGGCATCGCGGCCAGCTCGGCAGCCTCCGACGCGGTCACCCGCGCCTGCTCCGCCCCTGCCGCCGCGTCCGCGGCGGCCTTCTTCTGCTCTGCTGTGGCATCCGCCCGGCCCGCAACCCGTGCGGCCAGTGCGGCGTAGTACTCCGCCTGCGCGGCCTGCTCGGCCAGCTGCACGGCGGTGGAGATCCGGTCTTCCGCGATCATGTCGGCCACGACCTGGCCCGACGCCGCGGTGGCGCTCGTCTGCGCCCGGCAGCCGCTCACGCCCGTGGCGCAGCTGCTGCTGGTACTGGAGCCGCCGGCCGGTGGGCCACGCGCCCCGACGACTCCGTTGCCGGTGGTCGGGCCGTCGCTGCCGGCCGCCGAGCTGCGCGCCACCCCGGTGCACCCGTTGGCGCTGCCGGAGCAGTCGAGCGTGGCGTTCGCCATGGTCCAGCTGGACGCGCCCGGCACGGTGGGCGCGCCGGAGTTCGCCGACGAGCCGGGCGCGGTGGGCACCGGCGCCGCCGGCTGCTCCTGCTGCGGCTGGCTGCCCTGCGGGGCGTCACCCGTCGTACCGGAGGTCACGGTCGCGTTGGCGGTGGAGCGCTCGGCCACGAGCGGAGCGATGACGTTCGCCGACGGGTCGGACGAGGCAGCGGAGTTGGTGACGGCCTGGCACACGCCGCCGGTCACGCCCTCGCAGGAGCCCTCGCCGTGCGAACCGCGCGCCGCGAGCGACACCAGCGGGTCGGTGGCGTTCGCCGCGCTCGAGACCGAGCCGGTGCAGGCGAGCTCACCCGCGCAGGTCATCGCCGCACCGGCAGCCGAGGCCGCGGACGGACCGGCCGGCAGGCGGGCCGCGTTCACCGGCTGTGGGCCACCGGCCAGAGCCAGCGCGGCACCCGGACCGCTGGAGGCGGTCGAGACCGACTGGACGTCGCAGCCGCCGGTCGCACCCGTGCAGGACGCGGTGCCGTCGGACGTGCGCGTCAACGCGCCGTCCCACGCGGAGGTGCTGGTGCGCACCGACCCCGTGCACGACGTTCCGGGCGCGCAGGCCAGGGAAGCGTTCGCGGTGGCGGTCGACGACGGACCGGTCGCCGGCTGGCCGGGCAGCGGCAGCCCGGTGTTCGGGTCGGTGGCGACGAAGTCGTTCGCGCTCGACGCCGCCGAGCTGGCCGTGCCGGCGCACCCGCCGCCCGTCACCGCGCACTCGGTGGACGCGGAGGTGCCGCGGGCGTCGGGCGTGACCGCGGTGTCGCGGGCGCTCGTTGCCGAGGTCGCCGTGCCACCGCACTCGGTTGCGGCGCCCGCGCACTCGACCGAGGCGGTCGCGTTCGACACGCTGACCGGACCGGACACCGGAACCACGCCGGCCACGATCTCGCCGGGGGTCGGCTCACGGTCGGACACGAGCGTGTCCACCGCCGTCGAGCAGGTACCGCCGGCACCGCGCGCCGAGCAGGACGAGGTGCCCGTGCTGTCGCGCACACCGATCACGTCGCCGGAGGCGGCGCCGGTCGTCGTGCTGTTGCCCGTGCCCGAGCACTCCTGGGTCGCGCAGGCGACGCCGGATCCGGCGGCGCTGGTGGCGTACAGCTCCCGGGCGGCGTTGCCCACGGAGCGGGACTCCGCGGCGACGTCCCCGACCTCGGAGGCGGACTGCGCAGAGCACCCGCCGGCCGAAGCCGTGCAGGACGACGTTCCGGTGGTCTCCCGCACCGGCGCCGCCGCGCCGGCAACTGCCGGGCTGCCGGTGGTCTTGCCGCTCGTCGTCCCCGTGGCGTTCCCGGTGCACGCCGCGTCGCAGTCGACGCTGCCGCCGGCCGTGCTCGACGCCGACAGGTCGCCGTCCTCGCCGTCGGCCTTCGAGTCGCTGCGGGCCGAGCAGGAGCCGCCGTCCACGGAGCAGTCCGCGGTCGCGGCGGTGGTCGACTGGCGGGAGCTGGTCGCGGCCACGACCGAGGCATCGGTACGCGTGCCGGCGGAACCGGTGCACCCGGTGTCGCACCCGGTCTCGGCGTCGGCGACGACGTCGCCGTCCTCGCTCACCTCGACCCGGCTGGAGGTGCCGCAGCCGGTGGCCGACTCGCACTGCGCCGAGCTGCTGCCGGCGACGTGCGTCTCGGTGGGCTCGTCGGCGGAGGCGAGGCGCACGGTGTCCCGACCGTCACCCGGCTCCGCACCGCCACGCCCCGAGCCGTTCGACTCGCTGCGGCAGGTCCCGCTCCCGGACTCGCATTCGGCGCTCGCGCCCTCGCGGTCGGCCTTGCTGGACTGCCCGCAGTCCCGGGCAGCGCCGTCGCACCGCGCGGAGGACCGCGTCTCGGTGCCGTCGGCGCCGCGGCTGGACGCGCTGCTCCCGCAGCCGGTGTCGTCGCACGACGCCTCGGCCTTCGAGCCACCCGACTCGGAGGACGCACCGCAGTTCGACACCCCGGACAGGCAGAGCTTCCGCTCGGAGTCGCGCTCACCGTCGGCGGACTCGCTCGCCGACCCGCAGGCCACGAACGCGCCGTCCCCGTCACATCCGGCGGCAGCACCCTCGCCGTCGAGGTCGTCCTCGGACACCGTCCGCACCTCGCGGTCGGTGGCGTCCATCAACTCGTCGGTGGCGTCGTAGACGTCGTCGCGCCGCTTCTCGTAGTCGGCGACGTTCTTCTCGTGCGTCGCGCGGTCGACCGCGCCGGAGGCGACCTGCTGCTCCTCGGCGTCCAGCTCCGACTCGCGCTTGCTCAGCTCGTTGTGCCCGTCGACGACCTCGTCGACCAGCTCGACGCGATCCGGCGACAGCTCGTCCCGGTTCTCGGCGGCCTTGCGCTCGCGCTCCGCGTGCTCGGCGGCCTTCTTGTCGTAGTCGGCCTGGGACGTCTCGCCCGAGGCGACCTTCGACTTCTCCTGCTCGAGCTCTTCCTTGCTGTTGTCGACCTCGATCCGGTCCTCGAGCACCCGCTCGGTCAGCTCCGGAGAGTCGTCGTAGTCCTTGTCGTCATCGCGGTCGTCCCGGTCCTCGTCCTCGTCGGACTCGCGGGACTCGTCCTCGTCGCTCTCGTCGGAGCTGAGGAGGGAGACGATCTCGGCAGGCGGGCCGCGGGGGTCAGCGGGGTCCCCGGCGCGCAGCCGCGCCTGCTGGGTGTCCTGGTCGTCGACCGCGGCGAGCTCGTCCGCAGCTTCCGTGAACAGGTGCTCCCGCTGTGCCTCCTCGGCATCGGAGCGCGCGTCGTCGGAGTCGGAGTCGGACACCTCCTCGAGCGCAGCCCGCACATCCGCGTCCGCGAGGACGTCGTCGACCAGGTCCGTGACCTTCGCGGCGAGCACGTCGACGGACTCGGAGCCCTCCTCGGCGTCCGAACGCTCGTCGGTCTCCGATGCCTGGTCGCCACTGTCGCCCTGCACCTCGCGGACCTGCGTCGACGTTGCGTCGCGGTCGCCGGTCCCATCGGCGTCGCCGTCCTCGTCGTCGCCGCCCTGAGTCAGCCCCTCGACCAGGTCCCGGACGTCCTCCGTGGCCTCATCGCCGATGCCCTCGGCGAGGTCGGTGGCCGATTCGGCCAGGTCAGCGGTGTCGAGCTCGCTGCTCTCGAGGTCGGAACCCTCGGAGTCGGCGCTCTCGGAGTCGTCCTCGTCACGGGATTCCCGGGTGTCCGAGGAAGGCTGCTCCGCGGAGATCTTGTCATAACTTTCGCGAGCCTCGTCGCGCGCTGCTGCGGCCGAGACGTCGTCGCCCTCTTGGGCGTCGCCGTCGACCTCGCTGCCGGAGTCGGCCGACTTCCCGTCCGACTCGTCCGAGGCGTCGGACTTCGGAGCGCGCTCGTCATCGGCTGCGTCATCCTGGTCCGCCGCGGCGTCGCTCTGCGCGTGCTGCGAGTCGGAGAGCTCGGCGGCCTCGGAGTCCTTCTTGTCCGAGTCGTCGCCGGCCCGCTGCGCGTCCTCGCCGGCACCGTCGTCCTCGGCGGCCGCAGGCTTCTCCTCGTCGGACTGCTCGCCCCGCGACTCGCTCGTTCCCGCGTTCTCGCCGTCCGAGTCGCGCTTCTCCGATTCGGACGAGCTGTCGTCGGACTTCTTCTCGCCGGCCTCGTTCTTCTCCGACTCGTTCTCGTCGGAGTCCTTCTTGGCGGACTCCTCCTTGTCGGAGTCGCTCTTGTCCGACTCGTTCTCGCCGGACTCCTTCTTGGCCGACCCCTCCTTGTCGGAGTCGCTCTTGTCGGAGTCGCTCTTGTCGGAGTCGCTCTTGTCGGAGTCGCTCTTGTCGGAGTCGCTCTTGTCGGAGTCGCTCTTGTCCGAGTCGCTCTTGTCCGAGTCGCTCTTGTCCGAGTCGCTCTTGTCCGAGTCGCTCTTGTCCGAGTCGCTCTTGTCCGAGTCGCTCGACGACTTCTCGTGCGAGTCGGAGTCGGAACCGGAGTCCGAGCTGTCGCCGCTGTCGGAGTTTCCGCTGTCGGAATCCCCGCCGTCCGAGTCGCCCTCGCCATCGCCTGAGGCCGAAAGCAGCAGCAACGAAGAACCGGAAGTGCGACCTCCCGCGGCCCGATCCTTGCCACCCTTCACGGCCCCGTACACAACGGTCTGAACCGGAACCGCGGCAGCGGTAGATGCGGTGCAGGAGAGGAAGACGCCTCCGAGCCACAGCACCCCGATGCCGAACGCGACACCGAGGATCGTGCGCAGCACCAGGAGGAGGCGCTCGACCGGTGAGGTCCGCAGCCGCACGACGCACGCGCCAGGACGCACGACGAGGCCGGTGGCCTCATCGTTGCGAACCGGGCGCGCGAACATGACAGGTTGCTCCTCGAGAAGGTGACCGGCGGCAGGTGCCGCCTGGGAACACAGGAAGAAGGTGTGCGGAAAGCACGGATTGACCGGGTCGCGCCTGAGGCAAGCGACCAGAGCTGGACGGGTGACAACACTCGCATCCAGCAGCTCTGCCGTACCGATTCCATCCGACGCGCAACGTCAGCGTCTAATGGATCCGGCTGGCAATCCCGATCCGAAGATCAGGACCGGTTGAACCTATCAGACTGATCCACTCGAACCAAACCGGTTTGATGTGACCGCCGTCACAGCTACCGTTTGCCCGTCGAGCAGGTCCGGGGAGCGCGTCAGCCCGCCGACGGAACGAGCACATCCCCGCACGACGCCCGGGGCGACCGACGCGCGTTCTCGTCGTCCACCACCGCCGCGGATGCGCGAATTCGGAGCGCCTCGAGATCTCCGGGCCCGAGGGCGTCGCGTCTCACCCAGTCGGTGACACCCGCCGGACTCGTCGCGATCTTGTCATAACTCGCGGTCATTCGCGGGTCGGCGGCGAGCCCGGTCAGCCGTGCCCAGTCGGGATTGAGCGTGAGAAAGGTCGGGCGCACGTCGCGGAGGAGATGGGTACGCAGTCCGGCAATGTCGCCGGTCGCCCAGAATTCGGCGACCCGGCGGTCCGCGAGACCGACGATGTCGACCAGGCGCAGATTGCTGACGAGTGCAGCCCCGCCGATATCGGGCGCGGCGAGCACGGGATCGGTGACGCGGACGAGGTCCGCGTAGGAATTGATCGTCCGGCCCGTGTTCTGCGCAACGAGGCACAGCGGAGCGGTCGGCGCGGCGCGGAATGCCCGGACACCGTCGAGGAATGCCAACCCGGAAATGGCGGCCGCGCCGACTGCGAGCACTGCCACCACGATGCGGCCGCGGGCGGCGAAATGGGGTGCGACCAGCGTGGCGGCAACCACCGCGGCAAGTGCGCCCAGCGGCCACACCGGGGTGGCGAACCGGAGCTGGCCCATCCAGTCCGGAGCCAGCACACCGAAGGCCGCGACGGCCAGCGCGAGGGGCACGAGCAGGACCACCAAGGCCCGGCGCCGGACGCCGTTGCGGGCCAGCGCCGCCCCGACGGCGGCGACGGCGAGCAGCGCGGCGGGCCAGCCGACGTAGGTCACGAGCTCGCCGGGCCGGGTGGCGGCGGCGAGGCCGGGAAGTCCCTGAGACTTGGCGATCGCCGTGTTCGGCAGGTACTCCCCGAACACCGCCAGCCGCCACGCCAGGTACGCCCCCGCCGGCACCGCGAAGACGAGCAGGCTCAACGCGGCGGCCCGCACGGCGCGGCCCAGATCGGCCCGCCGCAGCAGCAGGAGCGCCGCGAGCGGGAAGGCTGCCGCGTACACGAGGCCGTCCGGGCGGGTGAGCGCGGCCAGCACGGCGAGGAGCCCGCACCACACGGCCGTGGCGGGTTCGAGCAGGCGGCCCGCCACGACGGCGCGGACCAGCACCGCCGCGATCCCAGCAGCGGCGAGTGCCAGCAGCGCGTTCTCCAGTCCGGACATCGTCCAGATCACGAAGGACGGCACGGCCGCCGTCACCAGGCCGGCGCCGACCGTGACCAGAGCGGGCCGGCGGGTCATCGCGATGGCCACGGCGTAGCAGCAGGCGAACACACCGGCGACGAGCACCAGCGCCAGAAACTTCGGGAAGGCCACGTAGTCGGGCACCCCGAACCAGGTGCCGCGGTCGAACAGCCCGACCCAGCGGCCGAGCACCATGAGGCCGAGCCAGGCCGGGTTCGAGAAGCCCTCCACCGGTTCGGCCCCCGGCTGCAGGACGGGGCCCGCACCGGTCGCGATCGACCGGGCGTAGGCGAAGGTGATCGCGGCGTCGTCGACGATCCACCGGCCGTAGAGCAGGGCGTGGACACCGAAGGCGGCCGTCGGCACCCCTACGGCCACGGCCGCCCGCAGCCACCACGCGGCAGCTTCGAGCTCACCGGGGTCGGCGTCGACGCCCCTGGCCACGACCAGTGGCCCTCGGTGGGCCACCGCTACGCGCCGAACGCGTGGCGGGCCAGGGTGCGGACGCCGCCGAGCCCA